>NZ_JBQFQX010000010.1:0-149077 GCF_056537105.1 Ruegeria sp. CH11 | reverse complement strand
TGCTGACCGAGGACCGTATTACAAGCGAGCAGAGATGGCCCTTGAAGCGGTGAGAGAAGATGTGGGCTTTCTCCTTTGCGGCGCTTCTTTGGTGCTGTCAGACGAATTCGAACCAGTCTCAGTTTGCCGCGGAAACCGCGAACCTATCCGGAACAAAGTTGACGCCACTCGCTAAGAGCGGCGGCGCGGGTCAGCTTGAAAGTGTCTCGACTGGCTAGCGATCTTTCCTGGTTGAAGTGGTTGTATACGGAGGAATGGACGGAGGCGAATTTCTGTAAACTTCGCATGCGCCTGAAACGCTGCATCGCGCGTTCTCTTCGTCGGAAAGGCAGGTGCGAGTTCTCGACGCGGTTGTTGAGCCACCTGCCCGTCTGTTGTTTTTCGAGCGCGCCCATTTCTCTGAGCGCAGCCTTGTAGGATGCAAAACGGTCGGTCACGATCTCATCGGCACAACCATGGCGTTTCATCAATTTCTTGAGGAATTTCAGTGCTGCAGCCTTGTTTCGGCGTTTGGTGACAACGGCTTCCAGCACCTCGCCTTCATGATCAACAGCCCGCCAAAGATAATGCCGCTTGCCATTCACCTTCACAAAAACCTCGTCCACGTGCCACTTCCATTTGGAGAACGCGCGCAGCCGCTGAACACGCTTCAGCCTTATCTCAGATGCAAACACCGGGCCAAACCTGTTCCACCAGTATCGGACAGTTTCGTGACTCACGTCGATGCCTCGCTCGTGCAACAAATCTTCGACATTGCGAAGCGAGAGCGGGAATCGGATGTACAGCATCACTGCAAGGCGGATGATCTCGGGGCTGGTTTTGAAGTATTTGAAGGAGGCAGGTTTGGTCATCCCTAAACGCTATGCAACCGCCCTGCCCCGCTCAAGCAATGTTCTTCTGACAAGACCGTCTGGGCCGTTCTCACCCGCAGCGCACCTTACAATCCACATATGGTCTGAGGAGAAAAGAACCACGAGTAAGCAAGACCTGCGAGATGATGGTGCATAAGTCTGCCGCCAAAACCAGGAAACTCCGCCGAATGGCTCGGGTATTGCAGCCCGCAAAGCTGATAGGAACTTGGTTTGCGGAACCCATCAGGGCCAGCGGTCAAAACCGCGCAAACAGGCCGGACACATGACTGCTTCTGACAAATGCACAAATCTGATCAAAAACGTCTTGCTATGCAGGAGCCATCCACACATGCCGTTCGCTACAATCGCAAAGCTGGAAGTTAGTCGAAGATCTGGAGCACCGCTCTAGGCAGAGATGCAATAGTAACCATCGGTGTTGCAGATCAGCACAACAGACATGCCGTTTATGGATTGTTGTTTCGCTAGGACCCAAAAACGGGTGGCGCTTTGGATGGCTTCTACATATTTTGAAGTTCCCACGTGCAAACCATCATCCCGGCTCGTATTTCTGATCAGTCGGACTTGGTGATCTCCAATGCCTGTTCCCTCAACCAATTGACCGCTGGATTGAAGCGGCTGCGCTCGTGGCGGAACAGATAGTAGGGGAAACCGTAATTCGGCTGAAACGGAGCAGAACAAAGAGAGGTCAATTTCTGGACTTGCTTTGCCAGTCGCTTTGGGACAGCTGCAACTGCATCCGTCTGCCCTACCAAAAAAGGCAAGGTGGTGAAGTAGGGCTGCTGGAATACTGTATTCGAACTGTCCTCGTCATCCCGCATGATCGTGTCCGGCTGCAAACTTGTTGTGTCCGGAAAGCTGAACTCGATTAACCGGAAAGGGGACACATCCTGCGGAGTAAGCGCCAGCGTCGATGCTGCCTGTTCCTCAAGCGGATGGCCTGGTCGGAAAAGAACTTCGTAGGTCTCATCAAATAGTTTCTGAGCGATCAAGTCGTCCCTGGCATCCAAATCCGCGTATAGCAACAGATCAATTGCCCCGCTTTCCAGTGCGCCAAAGCTTTGTGGGACCAATGGCGACACATCAAACCTTAGTGCTGGTGCGGTAACGCCAAAGACCTCCATCATTGGGCCTAGAACGGCCGCAACGCCGTAATCTGTTGAGGCGATGCGGTAGCAATGGTTGGACTGTTCCGGATCAAAGGCGGACGGCCTGAAGACGTCACCAATCGCCGACAGTGCGGCATCGACAAGCGCATCTAAGCCCAGAGCGTGATCCGTCAACTGGTATCCGGACTGCGTGCGGATCAGTACCGGATCTCCTATCAGATCCCGCACCCGCGCGAGGATCCGACTGGCGGCGGGCTGGCTAATCCCCAGATGCATGGCCGTTCGCGTCACGCTGCCTGTGCGAAGCAGGAGTTGCAGAAACCGCAGGGTCCGCACATCCAGAGAAGTTAAAGCATCATTCATTTTTTGCATGCCCATCATGCCATCTGCGTCATCCTAATTATGCTGATCGCGGGCTAGCTGACAAGTGACGCCCAGCTTGGCATCCCCGAACAGACCTTCTGTCCATGATCTATTGGGTGCGGAGGCCATCAAACTGAATACGAAAGGACAGCGACAATGATTACACGACGCGCGTTCAACTCAGTTGCCATTGCAACACCCGTGACCGGAGCTTTTGCGGCCCTGTCCAACGCTGCTGACGCATCTGGTGGCACAGAGCAGCTGGCGCCGGGCTTATACGATGTCCAGACTGTGTCTTTCGAAAGCTCCGGAGAAACCCTTGTTGGGAAACTGTTGAGACCTGCTTCGGAAGGCCCTCACCCGGCAGTTGTGATCATCGGGCCTGTTGCTTTCGTCAAGGAACAGTCACCAGTTCAATATGCAACCCGCCTGGCATCGCGCGGATTGGCCGTTCTGATATTCGACCCGCGCTATCACGGAGAAAGCTCAGGCACACCCCGGCGCTACGAGTCTGGCGACGCCAAGGTTGAAGACTGCAAGGCTGCCCTTGGATTTCTCGCCGCCCAGGACGGCATCGACGCAAACCGGCTTCATCTTCTCGGGATTTGTCAGGGGGTCAATTGGGCGATTGAAACAGCGGTAACAGACGATCGAGTGGCATCACTCGGGGTTGTTGCGGGCCATTATCTGACCCCAGATACCGCCAGAATGTACCTTGGCAGTGATGCAGCAGTTGAAGCGCGTATGGAGCGCGCGACCAAAGCTGCCACCGATTTCGAAAAAACGGGAGAAGCCAGCTACATTCCAATCGTCGGCTCTGAGGATGCCCTTCTGACGGCAACAGCGATCGCAGACTGGTACCTGCCCTGGGACAACAGGGCCCCTTGGCTGACTTTCAAAGGAGGTTGGGAAAACCGCATCACTGCGATGAGCGAAGCGGGCATTTGGGGCTGGCGGATCGACGAAACAGCCCCTCAACTGAGCCTGCCCGTATTGATGATCCATGGCGACAGGGCTGCAAGCGGCCCCGACATTCCCCGCCGCATTTTCGAAAACATCGCGTCAGAGCAGAAGGCCCTGCGTTGGATCGACGGCGCCAACCAGCTTCAGTTTTATGAAGACCCGCTGATCATTGACGCCGCCGTCAATTCGCTTGTTCCGCATTTTCTGGCCTTCGGGCGAAGCATCTGATGCAGACCGCTTGGTTCATTGTGGCCGCCCCGGAGCAATCATCGCAGCGAAAAGGGTGGCAACATCAAAGCGTAATCGCACAGGAGATTTATTTGAGATGAAAGTTCTTTCGCTATTGGTCGCTTGCACCGTGGCCTGCCCGGCTGTTGCCGAACGGAAGCTGCCGCCCTTTACCGAAGCGGTTTTGCCGATGGGAAGCGATGTCTATGCCGTATCGATTGGACCGGGTGGGCCAGATGAAGAGTTCGGCTCAGGCGTCACCAATGGCGGGCTCTACAAGCTTACTCCCGACGGTGCGACCGAGGAAATCAAACTCTCGGATGGGCAAGGCCTGCGCAATCCGACCGGAATGGTGCTTTCCGGCAACCAGATTGTCATCGTGGATAGCAATGAGGTCATCGCTACCGCACTGGATGGCACGGTAAACTGGCGGCAGGCGCTAAATGATGATGGAGTTTTCTTCTACGATATCGAAACACTCGACGAAAACACCTTAATTGTAAGTGACTTTGGGCGGGGCGCATTCCTATCGGTCGCAACCCAAACCGGGCAAATTCAACCTTACCTCAACGATCTGCGCATTGGTGGGCTTGCCCGATTTGCAATTGCAGAGACAGGAATTTACGCCGTGTCCTGGGGCAGCGACGACGAATGGGACAGCGCTTTGTATTGGGTTCCGCATTCAGAAAACGGGGATACCGCTGTGGTTGTTTCAAACGGTTTCGGTAACTTGGAATCCGTTGAAATCGTCAACGGTACAGTTGTTGTCGGAGGTTATCGGGGTCACAAGGAGCACCCGAATGCGAAACTTATGCGCATTGAAACGGCTGGAACCATCCTACCTCTGCGCGCTGGAACTCATTCGAGCGGGATTTCAGATATTTTCTTCGATGGGTCCTCAATATGGCTGACTTATTTCTATGACGCGTCCTATGCAGTGTTGCCCACTCAGACGGCACAAAATCTCGACTAAATGGCGCACATACTCTGGTTTCCATGGCGCAAGGCTTCCGCCTGTAGCATTTTGCACCTTGTGTCAACTGGCGGCCCGAAGCTGCCGTTCAAGTTAGTCGTCGCCATCGTCTGTAACCGGCAAAAAAGCCGACTTTGCATGCTTCACCCCAATACCTTCTGGTCAGCCCTAAGAAACCTGCTCCAATAGCATTCTCACATTGGTTTCATTCAGTTCAACCGGATTTCCACCACAGCTTGGGTCTGCCAGGGCGCCTTTGATCAGTCTGTCTATGTCTGGGCTGGTTATTCCCATATCCGCAAGTGATTTCGGCACATCGAACCCGGTATTGAAACCGTCTACGAAATCACAGAAACCCTCGAACCCACCCTTGATACCAAGGTAGCTTGACGCAAGATCGAAACGCTCACGAATGACTGAAGCATTGAAGCGTAGGACTGCAGGCATGCAGACCGCGTTCGTGGTTCCGTGATGAGTGTGATAGATCGCCCCGATTGGGTGGCTCAGCGCATGGATCGCCCCTAAGCCTTTCTGAAAGGCCGTGGCCCCCATCATTGCCGCAGACATCATATGAGCGCGCGCTTCTAGGTTCTCAGGCTCATCGTAGGCTATTGGCAGGTAATCGATAACCAGTCGCATTCCCTCAAGTGCTATACCTTGTGACATTGGGTGGTAGTGCAGGCTTGAGAACGCTTCAACACAATGCGCAAAGGCATCAAGCCCGGTGCCCGCTGTAATAAAACCCGGCATACCAACAGTCAGTTCTGGGTCGCAGATCACAACAGACGGCAGCACCTTGGGATGAAAGATGATCTTTTTTTCTGCAGTTTCTGAATTGGTGATGACCGAGGCGCGTCCGACCTCGGATCCCGTGCCTGCCGTGGTGGGCACGGCCACATTGGGATAGATCGCATCGGCATCGGCCCGAGTCCACCAATCGCCCACATCTTCAAAATCCCAGACCAGGCGGGTTTGGCCCGCCATAAAGGCCACCATTTTACCAAGGTCCAATCCCGAACCACCACCGAAGGCCACAACACCATCGTGACCTCCATCCTTAAAGGCCGATACTCCGGCCGCGAGATTCTTTTCATTCGGGTTCGGGTCTACATCCGCGAATAATCCGCGCCCCATGCCCGCCCCTTCAAGCACATCCAGTGCCTGCTGTGTGATGGGGAGTTCAGCTAAGCCCCGATCCGTGACCAGAAGCGGTTTTTTCATACCTGCAGAGGCGCAGGCCTCTGCCAGTTCCTTGATGCGGCCTGCCCCGAAACGAATGGACGTCGGGTAAGAAAAATTCGCGGTCGGGCTCATGAGGTCACCTTTTTCAGATGGTAGGATTTTGGGCGGGTCAGGTTGTGATAACCGATCTCAGACAGCCCCCCGCCCCGACCGGTGTTCTTGCAGCCGGTCCAGCAGAGGCCCGGGTCCAGGTAATCGGCGCGGTTCATAAAGACGGTGCCGGTTTCGATTTGATTACCAACGAGTTCAGCCCGCTCTAAGTCCTGTGTCCAAAGGCTGGCTGTCAGACCAAATTCACTGTCATTCATCAATGCGATGGCTTCTGCATCATCTTTGACAGGCATAATTCCGACAACAGGGCCAAAGCTTTCTTCCTGCATAACGCGCATGTCATGGGTCACATTGGTCAGGATTTGCGGGCTGAGATATGCGCCGCCATCATCTGCCGCCATCTGTGCAATATGGGCCGTCGCGCCTTGCGCCGTGGCCTCGTTTATTTGGGCGCGCACGTCATCGGCAAAACGCACATGGGCCATGGGGCCAAGCGTTGTAGCCTTATCCAATGGATTGCCGAGCGTGTAGCCATTCACGATCTCAATGGCTTTGCCCAGGAAGTCGTCAAGCAGGCGCTCGTGCACATAGATCCGTTCGATGCCACAGCAGCACTGACCGGAATTGAACATAGCCCCGTCAATCAGCGTGTCGACGGCCGCATCCAGATCCGCGTCTTCCATGACATAACCCGGGTCCTTGCCGCCCAGCTCTGTACCCACGCCGGTGAATGTCCCCGCCGCTGCTTTCTCCATGGCTGCACCCCCACCGACAGAGCCGGTGAAATTTATAAAATCAAAGGCATTTCCAGAAATTAGGTCATTTGTCGCTTGGTGGGTCAGAAAGGCATTCTGAAACACATCCGCGGGGACACCAGCGGAGACAAAGGCTTGGACCATGCGCTCGCCAACCAGAAGCGTCTGAGTGGCATGTTTCAGGATCACGCTATTACCTGCAATCAACGCTGGGGCGACAGAGTTGATCGCAGTCATATAGGGGTAGTTCCAAGGCGCGACCACAAAAACCACCCCATGGGGAATGCGTTTGATATAGCGTTTGAAACTGGCATCCTCGCCCACAGAAATATCTGCCAGACCAGAGGCTGCGATGTCGGCCATATGGCTGGCCCGTTCGTTAAAACCACCAAACTCGCCACCATAGCGAATGGGCCGCCCCATCATCCAGGCCAATTCCGGCACGATGTCATCATTCATCGCACCCACGGCGGCAACGCCTGCCATAACCAGATCAATACGCTCTTGCAGCGGACGTGCGGCCCAGTCCCTTTGGGCCTTGCGCGCGCGGTCCACACAATCGGATGCGTGGGACAGGTCAAGTGTGGGCCGTTCAGCAAAAACCGATCCGTCGACCGGAGAGATACATTTGAGCAGGGTCACGCTTTTTCAAAGCCTCTTGCGATTTCATAATCGGTGACGACGCGGTTGAAATCCTCGATCTCGACCTCGGCGGCACGGGTGTAGTGGGCGATGGCCTCTTCTCCAAACGCCTCTTTCAGCATGCTTGACGCGCTGAGCGCATCTTTGGCATCGCGCAGCGTTTCGGGGATTTGGTTGGCCGAGGCTCCCTCATAGGCATCGCCGGTGAAGGCGTCTTGCAAGGCAAGTTTTTCTTCAATGCCTTTCAGACCCGCGGCGAGCATGGCAGCGCAGGCCAGATAAGGATTCATATCCGATCCCGGCACCCGACATTCCACACGCACGGATTTGGTACCGTCGCCACACAGGCGATAAGCGGCGGTGCGGTTATCAACCGACCAGACGATCTGGGTCGGGGCAAAGGTGCCTTTAGCAAACCGTTTGTAGCTGTTGACATAGGGCGCCATAAAATAGGTGTAATCCGGCGCGTACTTCAGCAGCCCGGCCATATAGTGATCCATCAAGTTGGATTTACCGAGCGGGCGGTCAGGGTCAAAAAACGCATTCGCGCCATCCTTCCACAAGGACTGATGCACATGGGCGGCACTGCCGACCCGGTCGTGATGCCATTTCGGCAAAAACGTCGCCGCTGCACCATTCAGATGGGCAATCTCCTTGATGCCATGCTTGGACAGTGTGTGGTGATCTGCCGTGGCCAAAGCCTCGGCATATTTGATGTTCAGCTCTTCCTGACCGGCCTCAGCCTCGCCCTTGGAACCCTCAACCGGAATGCCCATCGCCCGCAGGTGATTGCGGATTGGGCGCATGATTGGCTCTTCTTTGGTGGTCTGAAAGATGTGGTAGTCTTCGTTATAATTCGAGATCGGCTGCAACCGAAAACCACTTTGCGCAATCTCGTCATGGGTGCCCTGGAACAGGAAGAACTCCAGTTCGGTTGCCATGATCGGGTCAAAGCCCATGGCCTTGGCCCGCGCCACCTGTACCTTCAACATTTCGCGCGGTGCGAAAGGAACAGGCGCGTGTGTGTGGTGATCCAGAACATCGCAAAGCACCAAAGCAGTGCCCTCAAGCCAAGGCACGGGACGCAGGGTCGTCAGGTCTGGCTTCATGGTATAATCGCCATAACCGCCTTGCCAACTGGTCGAGGCATAGCCGTCTGGCGTTGCCATTTCCAAGTCCGTGGCCAAGAGGTAATTGCAGCAGTGCGTTTCGTCTTCTGCTATCTCAAGGAAGGCCTCTGCATGAAAACGTTTGCCCATCAGGCGGCCTTGCATATCCACGATACAGGTCAAGACCGTGTCGATCTCTCCTGCCGCGATTTGGTTCTTTAGATCTTCAAAAGTCATGGGTCACCGGATGGTTGGAGGCCGAGCGGAAGGGGATGCTCGGCCCCGAGTTGCTGATCAGCCGTAGCGATAAGGTCGGCCCGCCTTCTGCATGTCTGCATTGTACTGGCGGAAGATTTCAACAACTTTGGCCTGGACTGGCCCTTCAGAGGCGATCTCATCCCAGAAGGCGACAGCGGCATTTTCGACCTGTGCCCATTCCTCATCAGGAATAGAGGTCAGCTGCATCTTGGTGCCATTGACGCGTAGGTTGGCTTCGCCACCCCAATACCACCACTGACGATAGTAATGGGATTGATCGGTGCAAACACGGAAGAGGGTTTGCAGATCTTCCGGAAGCTCGTTCCAGCGATCCATATTGGCAAAGAACGACCCCGCCCAAGCGCCCGAGATATTGTTGGTCAGGAAATAGTTGGTCACATCTGCCCACCCGACGGTGTAGTCCTCGGTGATGCCAGACCAGGCAATCCCATCAAGTTCACCAGTCTGAACTGCGACTTCGATATCTTCCCAAGGGAGGGTGACAGGCACGACGCCAAATTGGCTAAGGAAGCGACCGGCGGTTGGGAAAGTGAAGACCCGTTTACCTTTGAGGTCCTCAAGCGAGCGGATCGGATCTTTGGTTGCAAAGTGGCAAGGGTCCCAAGAACCCGCGCTGATGTGTTTTACGCCGACGGCCGAATATTGCTCGTCCCAGATTTCGTTCAGGCCATATTGGTTAAACAATACCGGCACATCGAGCGAATAGCGCGAAGCAAATGGGAAATATCCACCAAAAACGGTGACATCGGTTGGCGAGGCCATCGAGTCATCATCCGATTGCACCGCGTCGATTGTGCCTTTTTGCATCGCCCGGAACAGCTCTCCAGTTGGGACCAACTGATCAGCATAGAATAGTTCGATCTGCATGCGGTCGCCTGCGATCTTGTTGAACATCTCAATGGCAGGATCGATTACATGGGCGGCCAAAGCAGGACCCGCATAGGTCTGCATGCGCCATTTGATTGTGCCCTGCGCCAAGGCTGGCGCGGCCAAGGGTACTGTTGCTGCACCAGCGGCGGCGGTGGTTAGGAACTTACGTCTTGTCGTCATTTCAATTTCCTCTCTGATCGGGTTTTTGGGTGTCCTTTCTTTGGACATTCTGGTTATTTTCCATAGACATACTCCGGCATCCAAAGGGCGATCTGCGGGAATGTCATTATGATTGCGAGGGCCAGGGCCATTACGGCAACAAAGGGAATAATCGAGCGATAGATGTCGCCCAGACTGACCTCAGGTGGCGCCATGGCGCGCATTAAGAACAGGTTGTAGCCAAAGGGAGGCGTCATATAAGCGATCTGGGTGGTGATCGTGTAAAGCACGCCGTACCAGATCAAATCAAAGCCAAGTGCACCTACCAGCGGCACGTACAGCGGTGCCACGATGACCAACATGGCCGTGTCATCCAAGAAGGTGCCCATAACGATGAAGCTCAGCTGCATTAGGATCAAAATCATCCATGGGCTCAGCCCCATTTGCTCGGTGAAAAGATTGTCGATCGCCTTCACCGCGCCCAAGCCATCAAAGACCGCACCAAAACCAAGGGCGGCTAGAATGATCCACATGAACATGCAGGAAATGCCAAGCGTTTGCTTGGTGCATGTCTCTAACACCTTCCAAGACATACGCCCCTTTAGGACCGAGGCGACCAATGCCGTCAGTGCCCCGACCGCCGAGCTTTCCACCAGTGAGGTCCAGCCATTCACAAACGGCACCATCATGGCGGCAAAGATCGCGAGCGGCAGGGCACCTGCCCCCAATAGTTTCAGTTTTTCGGCTCGGGGCACGTCACCGGCATTGGGCATCGCGGGGCCTAGCTCTGGCTGCAAGCGGCAGCGCAGCCAGATATATAGAATGAACATAGACGCCATCATCAGCCCGGGAATGACTCCGGCAAGCCACAACTGCCCAACAGGCTGACGTGCGATCATCGCATAAAGCACCAGCACCACCGAGGGTGGCACCAAGATGCCCAGACTTGACCCGGCTTGAATAACCCCGGTCACCATGCGTTTGTCATAGCCTCGTCGCAACAATTCCGGCAGCGCGATGGTCGCTCCAATCGCCATGCCTGCGACCGAAAGGCCATTCATCGCAGAGACCAGAACCATCAGGCCAATCGTCCCAATGGCCAAACCGCCCTGTACCGGGCCAAACCAGACATGAAACATCCGATAAAGATCATCGGCCAATCGGCTTTCGCTGAGGACATAGCCCATGAAAATGAACATCGGCAGAGTCAAAAGCGGATACCATTTCATCAGCTTCATCGCTGCGGAAAACGGAATATCCTGCCCCCCGGTGCCCCAAAGCGCGAGCGCGGCCACCGTAGCCACGGCGCCAATCGCGCCAAAGACCCGCTGCCCGGTAAAGAGCATCACCATCATCGTGGCGAACATGAAAATGGCAATATACTCTTGGCTCACGACCGGTTTACTCCGATTTCCTGACCGCGAATGCGCGCGATGTCTTTGAAGAGTTCCGAGATGGCCTGCAAGAGCATCAGAAAGAAGCCTGCGACCATGATGGACTTCACCGGCCAGATTACCGGGCGCCAGGCGGTGGACGAGCGTTCCAATCGCCCGACCTCCTCAGAACCGGATAGAAGACCCGTGAAAAAGGCAACTGGTTCCGAGCCCCAATAGCCTAGCGAATATGCGGTTGATCCCAGGCCGCCATAAAGCAGGACCGAGAGATAGAAGATCAGGAACAGGACGGTACAGGCGTCAAACCACGCTTTGCGCCGATGCGACCAGCCGCCGTAAAACAGGTCCATGCGCACGTTGGACCCCAACTGGATCGAATAGGGCCCGCCAAGAAGATAATAGGTCACGAGCGCGAACTGCGCCATTTCCAGCGTCCAAAGCGAGGGCAGGAAGAAGGTCTTGGAAATCGAGGACCACAAAAGGATCCCCATCATCCCAAACAGGCCCCACATCATAATGCGGCCAATGCGATAGTTGATCGCATCCACGATGCGGACATATGTTTGCATTGCCCTCACGCGTCCGCTCCTAGAAACTGATCCAATGTGCTTTGGATCCAAGGGGCGAGCCTTGCGGCCATGTCCGCTTGTTGAGTCTCATCCGCAATCAGATCATTGCGGATTTCGATCATGACATTCAGCAAGCCATTCTGAACCCCATGCAGTTCGAGTGTGTGCGCAACCCCGTCCGCAGCCGAATAGGGTTCGTTCAGGGCAGCGGCGAAAGGGAAGTCTGCGGGTTTGTTTGCTAACATGGCACGGGCAAAGCGGTCGTCAGAGCCATGCAAAAGGCCCACCTCTGTCGCCCGTCGGGCGCCATGGTAAACGGGGCTGAAACTATGGACCGTGACCAGAAGCGATAGCAGTGGTTTGGCCTTATTGATCGTTTCGGAAACGGCCTGCACAAAGGGAAAGTACACCTCATCCGTGCGCTCTTTCCGAGCGCGCGAAGATAGGGACGAGTTGCCAGGGATGTCGTATTGTTCACTTCGTGCAGGCATAGCGCTCGGCGCTTCCGGCGGCCGGTTGCAGTCGTAGACTAGCCGCGAAACACAGCCAAAAACCGCGCCGCTGCCAAGGTGATGCGCCAAGGTCTCTGCGACCGGTAAGGCCCCTGGGTCCCAGGCTACGTGGCTCAGCAACGCTTCATGCGACAGCCCCAATTGCCCCAATTCTTTAGGAATGCGATTTGAGGCATGTTCGCAAATGACAAGGGTTGTTGATCCGGCACTAGCGGGCAACACCCGAACCACCGGCTCATAGTCAATTTTCAGCGAATACGATTCCATGGGTAAATATTTTCCAGCCACAGCGCTCCCGTCAATATATTTTCAGAAAGTTTATTTTTACTCCTTTCCCTTTTGTGATTTTCTGTGCGAACGTTAAGAAAAGAGGCTTAAGATGACGATCTCCGACAAAATTCTGGCTGCCCGTGAAAATATGACACCGTCAGAACGTCAGTTGATTGCATGCCTGTTGGATGACTACCCAATCGCGGGATTGGGCAGCATCACTGAACTCGCGGCCAAGGCTTCGGTTTCCACAACCACGATAACACGAATGCTGCAAAAGATCGGTGTTGAGGGCTATGCGCAGTTCCAGGCTGCGCTGCGGGGTGAATTGAAAGAGATGATCTCTGACCCCATTGCAAAACGGGATATGTGGAAAACCGAACTGCCCGAAGAACACATTCTTAATCGGTATTCCAAGCAGGTTCTGGAAAATCAAAAGCGCACGTTGGACGATATTGACCCAAAGGAGTTTGACAGCCTTTGTGATCTTATCTGTGACCCCAATCGCACCGTGTATATTGCTGGCGGACGCATCACCAGCACGCTCGCTCAGTATCTTTATCTACATCTGCAGATGATCCGACCGAATGTTCGTTTGCTGCCGGTCACCGCCTCTTGGCCGCATGATCTTTTGGACATTCAGCAACGCGACCTATTGATCGTGCTGGATGTGCGACGCTACGAGAACACCACGCTTGCGATGGGACAGATGTGTCATGAACGCGGTGCGGACGTCGTGTTGTTTACCGACCAATGGCGCTCTCCGATCCACAGCATTGCGAAACACACCTTCAGCGCGCGAATTGCAGCCCCTTCAGCATGGGACTCCATGGCGTCAATCCTGGTGCTTTTGGAATGCGCGATAGCGCGTGCTCAAGAGCAACTTTGGGACACCGTGGAGACGCGGACTGACGCGCTAGAAACAGCATTTGACCGAACCAAATTGTTCCGGAAATTTGTTTAATTTCAACACCAAGAGAAACGTCCAAGTTTCTCGTGTGCTATCGAACAACCTGACGAGGTCTGTACCTTTTGTTGAGACCCACTCGAGCGGCCCCTTCGCTTATTCTAAGAACACAAAATCAAATCTTGCTGATACGCTTAGCTGCTGCACTGGGCACAAAAATTCGATTGGCGCATCGCGCCACTCATGCCCGTACCTAGCCATCTGCGCGACTTACTAATGTCCCAAGTATGGCGCATTGCCATAGTTGGTATAGATCGCAGCAAAAGTCTGCTTTCCGCCGCCTTCGGGCCCAATGGCCAAGGTTTCGCTGGGCGGTTCAAGGCCGACTACCAGCCTCGAACTTTGATTCCTGTTCTACCGCCGTCTGATCCGCTCGCGACGGCGCTCGCGACGTTCGATGTTGATCTGATGATCATGGCCTAGCGCCCTGTAGAATCCCACTCCCTTGGACCAGTTCAGAAAGTGGGCAAAGCTGTCGACCTGATCGTCATTGCGACCTCGTGGAAAGGACTGCAGCTCCCGTTTGAACGCCGCCAGCCAGGGCGCGTATGCAGGCAGATACACCTTGCCCTCTTCGACAGGACCGCACGCGGACTGGAACCGGGTTTCCTTGTCCTTGTCAGGTCTAATGCGTTCATAGCGCCGACGGTCATCACGAAACAACTCGTCCAGAAGCGGTTTGCCAGAAGCGGCATCCTCGATCAAAACTCGATCCGGATCCCAACGGCCGACAAGCTGCAGTGCCTTGGCTTTCAGGTCCGGGTAGTCCACCTGCCCACGCCAGACGTCGAGAAGGTACCACGCGTTTTCTCGGAACCCCCAGGTCGTACAGACCGAGAAGTCGGACCGGGGATCCGCAGACATCCCCGTATCCCAGCTTTGAACAACCAGTTGGAACCAGCGGCGATCTTCGATGGTCTCGTAGGTACCAAACCACTCCCAGCGCAGGGGTGACCCGTCGGGAGCAATGGGGTTCTGCTGATACTGGCAATTGAACACAGCTGCGCCCATTTCACGACGCTTGGTATCCAGCGTGTCCTGATCCAAACGGGACGGGCACAGGAGATCACCCGGTTTGCGGCGCATGACCCTTCCACGCCCAAGAGGAACCGTTTCATGGTCTTCGGCGATGGCAGGCAGGTTCAGGTGCCGATAGGTGCCGCGTTCAAGCAGATAACCCGGCGGATCCATCTCGTGCAGCCGCTGTGCAACCATAACCACACGCCCTTCGGCCGGGTTGTCGAAGCGCGACAGCAAGGTCCCCTCAATGAACTCCTGTGCCTTGACCAGCTCGGCCTCGGAGCCCGCATCTCCAGCTTTCAGCAGGTCATCGATGATGATGTAGTCGGCACCATGGCCAGTCACAGAACTTCCAATGGAGACAGCCTTACGGCTGCCTCCCTTTGTGGTGCGGATTTCTTCTGAGGTGTTGCCCTTTTTAGCCAAGACCGTTTCAGGGAACATTTCCCGGTACCAGCGCGCAGACATGATCCGACGACAATCCTCGGAATGTTTACGCGCCAGATCCAGCCCGTAGCTGGCAACAATGATTTTGGCGCTGGGGTTATGACCCAGAAGATAGGCAACATACGCAACAGCCACTGTTACGGATTTCAGGCACCGCGGCGGAATGTTGATGATCAATCGCTTGTTCTCGCCGATGCGTACGTTGTCCAACTCATGGCACATAGCACGCACATGCCAGGCCGGATCAAAGCCGCGGTCAGTCCCCTGGTGCAGCGTGCCAAACACACGCCACACGAAGGGAAAGAAATTATCCCGGCAAACCTCGCGAGCGACCTGCCGGACCATTTTGGGATCAGGAGCTGACATCATTGGCCTCCTCATCTTCCGGACCGCCGTCACCATCCGGGTGACTGGAAAAGAAATCCCGGAGGATGTCGTAGTCGATAGCGTCCGGCTCAACCGCACGGACGGTTTCTTGCGCGTCCATGTCACTTGTGTTGAACAGATCTGCGTCCAGCTTCAGCAGCGCCATCAACAATTTCGTGTCGCCATTCAACGCGCCAGCCGTGAGCCGCTTGGCAATTGCCTCCGCCTTGGAAATCCGGATTTCGTGGCTGCCTTCGCGAACCGTAATCTTGGTTTCCAATTCACGTTTCAAGCTGGCATTCACCCCTTTGGCACCTTTCGGCCGCCCTTTCGGATTGCCGGATCTGCCTTTTTTGAACCGGGTTGCTTTGGGCGGTTTGCCGTAGCCCACCTCAAACTCTTTCGTATCGTCAGACATGATCCGCCTCCGGCTCTGAGGTGTCATCGGTTGCCGCAGAATGCGCATCGAACGTCTGGCCTGTCACCGAATGTACGGCGTTCTCACCGGTCATCTCCTGCCAGCGGCGGATGGCGACATCGACATAGGCCGGATCGAGTTCAATCAACCGCGCCTGGCGTCCGGTTTTCTCAGCTGCCAGCAAGGTCGCGCCGGACCCGCCAAAGGCGTCCAGCACAACATCACCGCGATGGCTCACATCCATGACGGCATCTGCCACCAAGGCTGTTGGCTTTACCGTGGGATGATCCGCGAGATCCGCCTCGCGCCCTGCCCCAAAACCATTCACACCGGCGTAATCCCAGACATTGGTCCGGTTGCGCCCGTGTTTTCCCAGCTCGACATTGTTGATATGCGCCGCACCTGGTTTCTTGAAGATCGCAACCAGCTCGTGCTTGGAACGATAAAGGCTGCCCATCCCGCCGTTCGTCTTGTTCCAGACGCAAAGATTGATGAGATCAAAGCCGCCTGCCTTGCCGGCCGCAATCAACTCTTCGATGTGACGCCAGTCCATGCAGATCATCGCAATGCCCCCGTCGGGCAGAATGACGAGCAAACGAGCAACCACGTCTGTGAGAAAATTGCGGAACTCGCTGTCGGACATTTCTCCCGACGCCATGGCAAATTCGCGATGATCGCCGCCGCTGCCGCAACGGACATGCCCATTGACCGGTACGTTATAAGGAGGATCGGTGAACACCATCTGCGGGCTCTCGCTATCCAGCAAGGTGTTGTAGCTCTGCGCTTGCAAAGCATCCCCACAGAAGACGCGGTGATCTCCAAGAATCCAGAGGTCGCCCGGCTCCGTGATGACGGGTGCCGAAGGGTTCGGCGTCTCAACAGATTCTGCTTCAGTCTCCGTGACCTCGCCCGCACCTTCGATGATGATGTCGATCTCCGGTGTCTCGAACCCGGTGATGTCCAGATCAAAGTCCAGCTCGCCATCAAGGCTGAGATCCATAAGCTCGGCAAACTCGATCTGCAGCGCCGCCTCGTTCCAGTCCGACAATTCCGCCAGCTTGTTATCCGCAATGCGCAGAGCGCGCACTTCTGCGTCTGACAAGTGATCCGCGACAACAGTCGGCACCGACATCAACCCCAGAGCCTTGGCGGCTTCATAGCGGCCGTGACCCGCTATGATTGTGCCTGAACCATCCAACAGGATCGGGGTGACAAAGCCAAACTTGGCCACCGACGCTTTGAGCTTGTTGATATTCTTGGCCGCGTGCACGCGGTTGTTGTTGGCGTAGGGCTTGATCTGGCTGATCTGGGATTGGACGACTTTGTCCGCCATCCAGATCGGCGTGTTGGACGCCTTTGCGTCGCTCTGTGTTTTCTTAGTAGGCATGGCCGCCTCCTTTCATTTGACGCTCTTTAGCGTCGGCAAGAAAGGATCGTGTTGGGAATTCGGAGAGAGCACGACTAGCAACTCTCCGGACCAATCGATCCGGTTCGTTGCCCCTTCGAATGCTCTCGGTCTTATCCGCTTCAAAGAATGCGGCGCCGAATGCTGCCTGGGAGATGTATTCACCTCCCCGTGGGACCTTGTCCCTTGCAGGGCTGGCTAGAATCTATGCGCGGGCTTTTGCAATTGCAACTCCCAAACAAAAAGTAACCAATTAAGATTGTTGACGAATAATCGGGGGTACAGCAGCAGCGCCCCGCAAAACACAGCCCTCTTCGGATCGCCCAAGAAAGAGCTGGACTGTTGCTGTGAACCACGCATCACTGAACCCACGCCCGAGCCATTCGGGCGCTCCTCAGTACCGGCGTTCGGCATTCCGCCAGCCCCGGATCAGAGGAGACGATACATGACCAAATCCAAACAAACCAAAATCGACAAGGTGCAAGCCTTGTTACGTCGCCCGAGCGGCGCCAGCCTTGAGGCGCTCTGCAAAACAACGGGGTGGCAGCCTCATTCGGTCCGAGCAGCTCTAAGCGGTCTGCGGAAAAAAGGCGCAACGATTGAACGGCGGGCATCCGACAAACCAAATGGACCATCCACATATCACCTCACGGAAAACACAGGCGGCGAATCATGACCAAGACGAGCGACGTGGCCGATCTGGCCGCTATGGGTCGATCGGATCTGGTCCCGCTTTGGCAGCAACTGTTTGATCAACCAGCCCCCGCCATGCTCAGCCAACCCTTCCTGCGCCGTTTTATCGCCTTTGAGATGCAGTCCCGCCGTCATGGCGGGCTACCCCGGCAGGTCAAAGCCAAGCTGGAAAAGGGTTCCGAGAAAAAACCCCGACCAGCCTGCCCTGCTCTTAAACCCGGTGGGCGCCTGCTGCGCGAGTGGAATGGCGTGACCCATGTGGTGGACGTTACAGAGGACGGCTTTGTCTGGAACGGTCGGTCCTATCGCTCGCTCTCGGCCATCGCCCGAGAGATTACCGGCGCGCATTGGTCAGGGCCGCGTTTCTTTGGGCTCACCGGCAAGGAGGCCAAATGAGCCCGCGCCTTAAAATCCGATGCGCCATCTACACGCGCAAGTCCTCCGAAGATGGTCTGGATCAGGACTTTAATTCGCTGGACGCGCAATATGAGGCCTGCGCAGCCTATGTCGCCAGCCAGCGACACGAAGGCTGGACCCTTTTGCCAGATCGCTACGACGATGGAGGCCTGTCCGGCGGCACCCTAGAGCGCCCTGCCCTTCAGCGCCTTCTTGAAGAGATCGATGCCGGGCGTATCGACATGGTGGTGGTCTGCAAGATTGACCGGCTGACCCGGTCGCTTACCGACTTCTCCAAGCTCGTCGAACGGCTGGAACAGGCGAACTGTTCCTTTGTGTCCGTTACGCAGGCCTTCAATACTTCTTCATCCATGGGTCGATTAACTCTGAATGTGCTGTTGTCCTTTGCTCAGTTTGAGCGGGAAGTCACTGCCGAACGTATTCGCGACAAGATTTCAGCGTCTAAGAAAAAGGGGCTTTGGATGGGTGGCAACCTGCCTCTGGGCTATGACCGCCACCCCGATCCAAAAGCAAGAACGCTGGTGGTGAATGAGGAGGAGGCCAGAACGGTCCGGCATCTCTTTGGGCTTTATGACGAGCTGGGTTGCCTGCGCAAAGTAGAAGAACGGGCAACGGCAGAAGGGCTGCGGTCGAAACGGGTTGTTCGGGCGGATGGAAGCATAAAAGGGGATTGTCCGCTGTCACGGGGTCAAATCTATTACTTGCTGCGCAACCCGGTCTATCTCGGAAAAATTCGCCACAAGGATAAGATCTGGGACGGACAACATCCGGCGATCATCGACCAGGACATCTGGGACCGGGTGCAAGAGAAGATGCGGCAGGCCTCTAATCGTTCCCGTGCACGCGGCGGCTCCGATACGCGCCAACACTCCAATGACCCCGGCGCCTGGCTCACCGGTCTGCTGCAGGACGAAACTGGTGATCGCTTGACGCCGACCCACGCCACGCGCAAAGGCCGACGGTTGCGCTAGTATATCTCCAATCGACTGATCTCGGGTGGTAAGGATATCTCTGGCTGGCGACTGCCCGGCCCGGCGCTGGTAAACGCGGTCATTGATGTCATCGTCAGACATCTGCAAGACGCCGCAATCACGCATCGAGTTCTGGCGCAGCCGGAGGCCGGGTCAGCCGAGGCTGTTCAGACTTCAGTTGCGGATTTGGTGACCCGGCTTCAAGGCCAAGGCGGTCAGGTCGGTGCTGATATTCTGGCCAACGGCAGAATTGCACGAGGACAGATCGACCTCGAATTGAACCCCAAAACTCTGGCAAGCACGCTTGGCATTACTGCGGACCATCTGCACCCGGATCTCATCCACGTCACCGCATCTTTCGATCTGCGCCGCCGCGGCGTTGAGGCCAAGGTCATCGCTGGAGACATGGCACCCCAACCTGATCCCCACCTCCGGTCCATGCTGATCCGCGCCCATGGCTGGGCGCGCGATCTAAAAGCCGGAGTTCAACTGATGGAGATCGCACGCCGCGAAAGCGTCCCCGGCGCCTTCATCCGCACCCGTGCTCAGCTCGCCTATCTCTCACCGAAGATTCAGGCAGCGATTCTCGACGGTACCCAACCGCCCGAACTCACACTCAAGCGTCTGGTCAGCGTGACCCACCCACTTGACTGGTCCGAACAGGAACACCTGTTCGGCTTTGGACAGCTCCAGATGCTGCGTCCCTGATACAGGGTTCGCCCTCCCTAATCCGGCGGAAGAATTCCCTGTTCCCGCGAGAAAATTCCCTGTTCCACCTTTTAGGGAATTTGCGGCATTAACCTCCGAAAAACATACAGTTCTGATAGGAGAAACGACGGAGGTCAGTCCCGGTTTGCGAAAATTCCCTGTAAATTGCAGGTTATCAGGGAAATCCCGCCCAAAGCGACCCCGCCAAAATGCGCCACTGAGACTGCGGCCGGAATTGCGCTCTGAGGGTGCGATCTGCTCCGTCTCTGATTGAAAGCGCATGCGCCAACTCGCGGGAATTGCGGCACAATTCCGGGTCAGAAAACACAACTGAAGTGAGACAGGTATGAGTGGCGGGGAGACAGGGATTCGAACCCTGGGAACGCTCTCACGTTCAACGGTTTTCAAGACCGCCGCATTCGACCACTCTGCCACCTCCCCGCGTGCTGGCAGGGTCTAAGGGCAGTTGCGGCCAGAGGCAAGCCATAATGCGGGAAATCTTGCCGAACCCGGCGCAGATGGCTTTCCTTGGGGTGGCGCTCGCGCTATGATTGCCGTGAGTGACCGCATGAGACTGGCACAAGAACCAGCCAATTCGCGGTGGGGCGCGGCCGGAACGGCCTTGTCAGGCAAGGGATGAAATGATGGAGCGAGCGACGGGTAAACGCTTTGGGCCACCGCGGCTGGCGGTTTTGGCCGTGGCCATGACAGCACTGGTCGGCTGCGAGGAAGGATTGAACCTTGCAGGCACTGCGGCACCGGATGAAGCGGCAGAAACCTCAGACAAGGATGGGCCTGTTGAACTGTTCCCTGAATTGACCTCGGGGTCGCAGCGGGACATCGAAGCCCCGGATGTGTTCGAGGTAACCGAGGCCGGCTTATGGGATGGGCGCCCCTCGCTTGGTGGCATCTGGGTGGCACATCCCGACGTTGGTCAACCCGAGCGGGTTTTGATCAAGAACACGTCCAACAACAAATCCGTCACCGGTGCGCTGTTCCGTAGGGACGCCAATTTGCCGGGCCCGGCGCTGCAGGTCTCATCGTCGGCAGCAGCCAAGCTGGGAATGCTGGCAGGTTCTCCTAGCAGGTTGCAGGTGGTTGCCCTGCGGCGCGAAGAGATTCAGGTTGCCCCGCCACCGGAAGAGACTCAGCCCGAGGACGCCGAGACCGAAATTGCTGATGCGGAGACAACCGAAGAAGCAGAACCAAAACCCGCCAAACGCAAGTGGTGGCAAAAGAAACCGGCAGCTGAAACTGCCGCCGTCGCGGCAGCCACCGGTGTCGCAGCGGGTGCCGCATCAGGCGACGCCGAGGACACCCCTGCACCCGAGCAGACTGCAGCCACCGCAGAGCCTGAACCCGAAGTGGACGCGGAGGCATCCGCCGAAAAACCGGCAAAGCGGAAATGGTGGCAGAAAAAGCCAGCCGAAGAAACCGCCGAGGTCGCAGCGGCAGCCGGAGCCGCAGCTGCAACGGGCGCGGTTGTGGCGGATCAAGCCACCTCTGAGGCACCGCAATCCGCCGCATTGGCCGATCCTGAGGTTACAGCGCCCGCCGAAAAGCCTGCAAAACGCAAGTGGTGGCAAAAGAAAGACCCCAATGCAATCACGGAAACGCCGCTTGACCCGATCGAAGGCGCGGCTGCCGCGATTGAAGCCAGTGAACCGACCGCAGCGACAGCTACTGCAACAACCGCCGCAGCGACATCCGCTCTGTCGAAACCGTTTGTCCAGGTTGGTACGTTCGGGGTCGAGTCAAATGCCAAGAGTGCCGCAGACAAGATCCGGCGCAACGGCATGAACGCTCAGGTCAATGAGCTCAAGACCGAAGACAACACCGTTTGGCGCGTTCTGGTCGGTCCTGCCAATACCAGGGCTGAACGCCGGGCGATCCTGTCCGACGTAAAGGATCTGGGCTTTTCCGACGCCTTCACGGCTAAGAACTGACAAGAAACAGGAGGCGCAAGATGTTGTCCGCGTTACGTTCGACCACTCTGGCCATTGGGCTGGCCGTGCTGGCCCTGCCCGCCCAAGCCTTTGATACGACCGCCCGTGCGGCTTATGTGATGGATCAGAAAACCGGCACGGTTTTGTTGTCGAAAGAGGCCGATCTGCCGCTGCCACCGGCATCGATGTCAAAACTCATGACGCTATATGTCGCCTTCGAAGCGTTGCGCGACGGGCGTCTGACGCTGGATGAGACATTGCCGGTTTCCGAACACGCAATGAGCTATGGCGGTTCGACCATGTTCCTCAACACACAGGATCGTGTCCGGGTGGAGGATTTGCTGCGGGGGATCATCGTGCTGTCCGGCAATGATGCCTGCGTTGTGATCGCCGAAGCGCTCAGCCCCGATGGAACCGAAGCCGGGTTTGCCCGCTTCATGACACAACGCGGCAAGAAAATGGGTATGGACAACTCGAACTTTGCCAACTCAAACGGCTGGCCCGCTGCCGGGCACATGATGTCAGTGCACGATCTGGCAGTGCTGGCAGATCGACTGATTACGGACTTCCCCGAATACTACCCGCTCTTCGCTGAAGAAGTGTTCGAGTTCGACGGGCGGGCGCCATCAAACGCGCGCAATCGCAACCCGCTGCTAAAACTGGACATTGGTGCGGACGGTTTGAAAACCGGCCACACGCAAGAGGCCGGGTATGGCCTTGTCGGCTCGGCCAAGCAAGGCGACCGGCGCGTGGTCTTTGTCCTCTCCGGCCTCGACAGCACGGCCCGCCGCGCAGAGGAGGCTGAGGCCGTGGTTAACTGGTCGTTTCGAAATTTTGTCGAGAGGACAGTTGCCAACGCCGACGAACCGATAGCCGAAGCCAAGTTGTGGATGGGGGCCGAACCTACGGTTGGCCTTGTCCCCGAGCAGGACATGACATTGCTTTTCCCAGTGCTGGGCGATGCCGATGTCGAGGCCGAAATCGTCTATGACGGCCCGATCAATGCGCCTGTCGCCAAAGGCCAGAAACTGGCGGAGCTGGTGATCAAGCCAGAAGGGCTGCCCGAGATCAGACGCCCTCTGGTTGCGGTCAAGGACGTCCCGCAAGGAGGATTTGTGGTTCGGATGCTGACGGTTGGCGGCATCGTTTTGAAAGACGTCATCAACACTCCGCTGGGGCAATTGTGACGCAGCGCGGGGTGTTTCTGACCTTTGAAGGCATTGATGGATCGGGAAAGTCGACGCAGGCACGTATGCTGGCGGAGCATCTGCGCGCGACCGGTCATGAGGTCGTATTGACGCGCGAGCCCGGGGGCTCGGACGGGGCCGAGGAAATCCGCAATCTGGTCCTGCAAGGTGATCCCGACCGCTGGTCGGCAGAGACCGAGATTTTGCTGTTCACAGCCGCCCGCCGGGATCATCTGGAACGCACGATCAACCCTGCGCTGGCCGCTGGAAAAATCGTGATCTGCGACCGCTTTGCAGACAGCACACGCATGTATCAGGGATTGTCGCGCGGCGATCTGCGTGGTCTGGTGGATCAGCTGCACCGCCTGATGATCGGGCGCGAGCCCGACTTGACGCTGCTGATCGACATGGACCCTGATACCGGCCTGTCGCGTGCAAAAGGGCGGCAAGGCGCTGAAGAACGCTTTGAGGATTTCGGCCCCGAGCTGCAACGTCGCATGCGCGCGGGTTTCCTGGCGCTGGCCGAAGAATTCCCAAGCCGGTTCCGGGTCGTCAATGGCAATCGGGACATAGACAGCGTTGCCCGCGATGTGACAGAAATCGTATCGAAGACTCTGTGATCGATAGGCGATGAGCGACGACATTCCAGCCCCTGATCAGGCGCCCGGTGCGCCGCATCCGCGCGAAACCGTCCGGCTTTTTGGTCAAGATGCGGCCGAGCAGGCGTTTCTGACCGCCTACAATTCGGAACGGTTGCACCACGGTTGGCTGCTGACCGGTCCGCGCGGCTGCGGTAAGGCCACGCTTGCCTGGCGTATCGCCCGATTTCTGCTGGCGACGCCGCCACAAGATGACGGCGGGCTATTCGGCGCGCCGCCCCCACCTGACTCGCTTGATATCGACCCCGAGCACCCGGTGTCTCACCGCATTCTGGCGGGTGCCGAACCCGGTCTGGCTGCGATTACGCGGTCGGTGAATGATCAGGGTCGGCTGCGCGGAGAGATCGTGGTCGACGACATCCGCAAGCTGGGTCGGTTCTTTGGCATGAGCGCCGCCGATGGCGGACGGCGCGTCGTCATCGTGGATGCGGCGGACGAGATGAATGTCAGCGCCGCCAACGCGCTGTTGAAGATGCTCGAGGAACCGCCAGCGCGTACGACGCTGCTGCTGGTTTCCCATCAGCCCTCTCGCCTATTGCCAACGATCAAATCCCGCTGCCGTACGTTGCGGCTGTCTCCGCTGGGTGAACAGGACATGCAGGCGGCGCTGTTGCAAACCGGGGCCGAGCTGCCCGCGCAACCGGATCACCTCGCAGCCCTTGCCGCGGGTTCGGTGGGCGATGCGGTGCGCCTGATCAATCTGAACGGGCTGGATATTTATGCCGAATTGATCGCGATTTTAGGGACCCTTCCCCGCCTTGACCGCCAGCGCGCGCTTACCCTTGCCGAGGCCGCTGCCCAGCGCGGCGCGGCGGACCGGTTCGAGTTGTTGCTGACCCTGATCGACATCGCGCTGTCTCGCCTTGCGCTTACCGGTGCCACTGGCGCGCCGCCCGTACCCGAAGCTGCTCCGAATGAGGCACAGACACTGGCCCGCCTGTCGGCCTCGCCACAACAGGCGCAAAAATGGGCCGAGGTCGCTGCGGTGATCACGGCACGTGCACGTCATGGTCAGGCGGTGAACCTTGACCCTGCCGCTCTGGTCCTAGATACGGTGTTCAAGATACAGGAAACCGCCGGTCAGAGCAGATGAGCGATACCCCCCAGATCACCGACAGCCATTGCCATCTGGATTTTCCCGATTTCGACGGGCAGTTGGACGACATCATCACCCGTGCCGCCGAAGCGGGTGTTACCCGGATGGTGACGATCTGCACGCGTCTGCGCAACGAACCCATCGTCCGTGCCATAGCCGAGGCTCACGCCCCGATTTTCTATGCCGCCGGCACCCATCCCATGAGCGCGGCCGAAGAACCGATGGCCAGCGTCGATGAATTGGTCGCGTTATCACAACATCCCAAGTTCGTGGGAATCGGCGAATCCGGGCTGGATTATCACTATACGGCCGAGTCGGCGGCCCTGCAGAAGCAGTCGCTGCGCATTCACATCGAGGCCGCCCAGCGCACCGGGCTGCCGCTGATCATCCACGCGCGCGCTGCCGATGACGACATGGCGCGCATTCTGACGAAAGAATACCAAAACGCGCCGTATTCCTGCGTGATGCATTGCTTTTCGTCCTCGGCTGAGCTGGCCAAGGCAGCGCTGGAGCTGGGCTTTTACCTCTCGATGTCCGGTATCGCTGCCTTTCCCAAAAGCCAGGAATTGCGCGACATCTTCGCGGCGGCCCCTGTCGACCGCATTCTGGTCGAAACCGATGCGCCCTATCTGGCCCCGCCACCCTATCGCGGCAAACGAAACGAACCCGCGTATACCGCCTTTACGGCCCAGAAAGGTGCCGAGGTTTTTGGCCTGCCCTACGCCGATTTCGCCGCGCGGACACAGGCCAATTTCGATCGCCTGTTTTCCAAAGCCGCACAATACAAGGCCGCCGCATGAGCGAGTTCCGGTTCACCATTCTGGGCTGCGGGTCGTCCGGCGGCGTCCCCCGACTGGGCGGTCATTGGGGCGATTGCGATCCACAGAACCCCAAGAATATCCGTCGCCGCTGTTCATTGCTGGTCGAACGTGATGGGCTGGGCGGGACGACAACGGTTCTGATCGATACTTCCCCGGACATGCGCAGCCAGTTGCTGGGCACCGGTACCGGGCGTCTGGATGGAGTCGTGTATACTCACGCGCACGCGGATCACACAAACGGCATCGACGATCTGCGCATGATCGTGTTCAACATGAAAACACGCGTGCCGGTCTGGGCCGATGGGGCCACGCAGAACGACCTTCTTGGGCGGTTCGGCTATGCGTTCGTGCAGCCCGAAGGCTCTCCGTACCCTCCGATCCTCGATCTTAAGACAATTGACGGGCCGTTCGAAGTGGACGGGCCCGGCGGGGCCATTCCCTTCCATCCGTTCAGCGTAAATCACGGATCAATTGATGCGCTAGGGTTTCGGATCAACGATTTGGCCTATCTGCCGGATGTCGCTGAGTTTCATGACGACACCCGGTCCGAGCTGGCAGGGTTGGATTACCTGATCATCGACGCTCTGCGCCGCTCGCCGCACCCAACGCATGCCCATCTCGAGAAAACGCTGGGCTGGATCGAAGAATTGCAACCAAAGCGCGCGGTGCTGACCAACATGCATATCGACCTGGACTATGCCACAGTCGACGCCGAAACCCCGGACCATATCACCCCCGCCTATGACGGGATGGTGATCCGGTCGCCCGCATGACCCTGGACCAAAGGGCACCGGTCCCGAGATGCTTCAGAGTCTGATCAACGTCATCCTGCCGGTCTTTTTAGTGATCGGCTCGGGTTATGCCGCGACCCGGTTTGGTTATTTTCGCGAGTCCCATGTCGACGGCCTGATGAAATTTACGCAAGGGTTTGCAATTCCTTGCCTTCTGTTTCTGGCCATCGCCAATCTTGACATCGACAGCAGTTTTGACCCCCGTTTGCTGGTCAGTTTCTACGCGGCGGCTGGTCTGTGCTTTACAGCAGGCACCTGCGGCGCACGGTACATCTTTGGGCGCGGCTGGGAAGACAGCGTGGCGATCGGCTTTTGCTGCCTGTTTTCGAACTCGGTCCTGCTTGGCCTGCCGATAACCGAACGCGCTTATGGCCCCGACAATCTGACAGGAAATTACGCGATCATCGCTTTACATTCACCATTCTGCTACGGCGTCGGCATCACGGTGATGGAAGTGATCCGCAATCGCGGTCATGGCGGTGCGCGCATGGTGCGATCGGTCCTGTCAGCCATGTTCAAAAACGCATTGATCCTGGGCATCGCGATGGGTTTTGCCGTGAACCTGTCAGGCGTCGGCATCCCAACCGTTGCCGAAGAGGCGCTGAACCTGATCACGCGCGCTGCCCTGCCGGGCGCTCTATTCGCCTTGGGCGGCGTTCTGGTGAAGTATCGCCCCGAGGGCGATCTGAGGGCCATCGCCTTTGTCTGTGGCGTCTCGCTGTTGCTACACCCAAGCCTGGTCTGGCTGTTCGGAACCACGCTGTCGCTACCACAGGATCTGTTCAGATCCGGTGTCGTCACCGCTGCCATGGCCCCCGGTTTCAACGCCTATATCTTTGCCAACCTCTACGGCCACGCCAAACGGGTGGCCGCATCCTCGGTCTTGATCGGAACCGGTGTGTCCATCGTAACCGTATGGATGTGGTTGACACTTTTAGGCTAGGTAGCCGGTCAAATTGATTGACTCGGATCGTGGCCGGGACATCTTGCACGTCACAAACCGCTTGGAGACGAATATGCCGCACGCTGTTATCGTTGCCCATGGCCAACCCTCGGACCCTGCCCCGGCTGAAGCGTCTCTTGCCGCCTTCGCCGCAGGTATAGATGCGCTGACACAAGGTATCTCGGTACGTTCGGCAACGCTCGCGGCACCCGGATCGCTGGAAACCTGCCTGGACGCTTTGCCAGCAGGCAGCGCCGTTTATCCGTTATTCATGGCCAAGGGCTGGTTCGTGACCGGCGCTTTGCCGAAACGGATTGGAAACCGAGAGATTCGCATTCTCGATCCCCTTGGCATCGATCCTGACTTACCGCGTCTGGTTGCGGATGCACTGCAGGATACGCTGTCCGATCAAAGCTGGACCGCGTCCGAGGTCGATCTGGTTATCGCCGCCCACGGATCGGGACGCAGTCCAAACCCTGCCAAAGTCGCCTCAGAATTCGCTTCGTGCCTCAAGGGCTTGCTGTCGTTCAACTCGACCCGTCTGGGCTTTGTCGAACAGCCCCCAAGCATCGCCGAGGCCGCATCGGGCACAGGTCAGTCTGCGATCTGCCTGCCGTTTTTTGCCTGCACCGGAGGGCATGTGTTGGAAGACGTGCCAGAATCGCTGGACCAGGCGGGGTTTCAGGGCATCGTTACGCCTGTTGTCGGGGAGCTGCCCGCTATCCAGCACCATATTGCCCATAAACTCAGCCAGGAACTCGTCGGTTGACTGGCTTTGCTGGCCAGTGTGTTCCCACCTCTCGACCGGCATTGATCACTTCGGTCAAGTCGAAGGCTGAACGTCTGGCGACTGCGACTCCGTAGCGAGCCCTGCATAGAAGAAATGGCGCGCCCGCCCGTTCTTTTTTGCGTCATACAAGGCTTGATCAGCCGCGTTCAGAACCTCGGCCCAGTCGTTGTTTCGGAATTGTGTAGATAGCGCCGTGCCGATGCTTGCTGAAATTTCGCAGCGCTGCCCTTCGAACATCATCGGCTCGCTCAGACGGTCAATAAGCCGGTCGGCAATCCCGCTCAGGGTTTGAGGGCTTGTCAGACCTTTGAATACAAAAACGAACTCGTCCCCACCAATCCGGGCGACGGTGTCGTCACTGCGTGTTTCCTCAAGCATGATACGCGCGGCCTGCTGCAGCACATAGTCACCCGCAGCGTGCCCAAGACGATCATTGACCGATTTGAAAAAATCCAAATCCAGATGCATCAGCGCGAACTTTGATTTCGAGCGGACAAGATGGCCGAGAATGTGATCCATCGCGCGACGGTTTTTCAAACCCGTCAGAGTGTCGGTATAGGCTTGCTCTTCGGCCGCCAGCATCGCGCCCTGCAAGCGCAGGTTCAGCGAGCGCGATGCTTCCATCGCAGCCGATTTCGCCTCGACCAGATACAACAGTTCAATTGCCAGATCGGTCCCCGAAAAATCGGCGCTGGTCAGGGCATAGTCGCGCACCGCGTCGAGAATCGAAATTCCGAATGACAGGTTAATGACAGCGCCTGCATCCTCGGGCAGTGGCGCGATCAATCCCTTGAGACCGGTGCGTGGCTCGTCTCGGAATCTCAGTTGCATCCGTCCGCCAGCGGACGCCATCAGGGCCGCAACTGTCGTGACGGCGCGGGGGCGGATCAGCTCGAACATTTCCAAAAAATTCGCCCCAACCATCGGCTGCTCGGGCCGCAGCTTCTGCAGTGTAGGCCCAACCCGTTGGATTTCGCCTGTCCTGTCGACCAGAACAAACATTGGGCACAGGGTTTCCAGCAGATTGGCCAGATGACGGTGATCGGTCATAGCTTGCGCGCCCCCAGATCGAATTGCCGCCCTTCTGCAAACGCGCTTTCGACCAGTATGATCGAGATCACCTCGACCTCGCCCTGGCGTCCATCATGGGTCAGCATGACCAAAGCGCCGTAATCATCGGCCATTGCCCGCAAAACCCCGGTCATAACGCTGGCAAATCCCGGCAGACCTGGAAAGCAGAGCAATCTGAACTCTGCTGGCGATTCCTCGCGCAGCTCCAAATCCGGCAAATCCAGGTCGGAAACAGCCAGCCTGACGCGGTCGGGCAGATCATCCAGCGAATGCAAAAAATCCACGTAGGAAACGCCGCCGAATCTCAGCAACCGGCGCAGGTCCTCGGTATTGGGGTGCGAGACAAGATATGTTCCCAAATCCTCGAGAAAGTCGGCGCGCGGGCGGTTCAGATCGGCACAAAGCGCGTCCAGCACCTGAATCGACAGATCGGCGTCATAGACCAGCATGGGCTCAAACTCGGCAAATCCCAGTCCCGCGGCCTCGGTCGCGCGTTGCCAGCACGGCCAGCCATAGGTGGCGCAGACGAAAGATTGAACCGCCCTGTTGATCAGACCGTGCATCGTAAACCTCTGGGTTCGCTTACCCTGAGACCAAAGCGCAGAAATCTTAACAAAGTCACAAAATCGAACCGCGAATTCCTGCAATTCGATGTGGTTTCAATGTGATACAGAGGCGCGCAATCAGAAGTCGGTCGGTGCGCCCCCCTCTGCCTTGCGACGTTCGACGAACGCTACAAGCTCCTCGCGGATGGCGACGTCCATCGGAGGGGCTTCAAAGTTGTTCACGATCTCCTTGAACATCCGGTGGGCGCGTTCTGCGGTCCAGATACCGCCCGCAACCTCCCAGGCTTCATAGTTTTTCCAATCGCTCAGGAAAGGTTGATAAAAGGCCGTGGCATAGCGATCCTGTGTATGCTGAATGCCAAAGAAGTGGCCGTCATTTCCAACGTCACGGATCGCGTCGAGGGCGATTTCATCAGGCCCGGTCGCCGAAAGCTCGGGCTGCATATACCTTTGAATCTGCTGCAGGATTTCGCAGTCCATCACAAATTTCTCGGGGCTTGCGATCAGGCCGCCCTCAAGCCAGCCAGCCGCGTGATAAACCATGTTTGTGCCTGATTGAACGGCTGCCCAAAGGGAATTCGAAGTCTCCCAGATCGATTGGCCGTCGGGCACATTCGCCGCGCAAACGCCAGAGGAACGCATCGGGAGACCGTAAAAACGGGCCATCTGGCCTGTCATCTGGGTCGAGCGCATATATTCGGGTGTCCCAAACGCCGGCGCGCCGGATTTCATGTCGACATTCGAGGTGAAGGTTCCGATCACGCAGGGAATTCCTGGTCGCACATATTGGAACAAAGCGATCGCGCACAGCGCCTCGGCCAGCGATTGCGCCACGGCCCCGGCCATCGTTACCGGCGCCATCGCGCCGGCCAGAGTGAATGGGGTGACAACGATCGCCTGCCCGCGCCGCGCCAGGCGCAGGCAGCCATCGATCATCGGATGGTCGTGCTTAAGCGGCGAGGTCGAGTTGATGTTGGTGTACATGCGCGGAGACGCTTCGAACTCTTCATCGGTCAGACCGCCTGCGATACGCACCATTTCCATTACGTCTTCGACGCGTTCTTTGCCCAGCGAATAGGCATGCATCGCCTTGTCGGTCAGGGTCAGCTTGTCATAGAGCACATCCAGATGGCGCACGCTGGCATGGATATCCACTGGTTCGACCGGGTATCCGCCGGCAAAATGGATGCAATTGAAATACTGCGTCAGCTTCAGCAGGTCCTGACACATCCTCCGATTGCCTGGCACCTTCTGGCCAATTTCCATATCCCAGTAGTTCGGTGGTGACGACACATTGCCAAACAGCATGGTCTTGCCGCCAATCGTGATCTGCCTTTCCGGGTTTCGCGGGGTGATTGTGAAGCTTGACGGCGCTTTGGCCACCATTTCCATCACAAAATCCCGTCCCATGCGGACATTGTCGCCCGAGATGGTGCATCCCGCTTCGCGCAGGATTCCGATGGCTTCTTCGTTGTAGAACTCGATCCCGATCTCTTCGAGAATGCGCATAGCGCCGTCATGAATGGCTTCTATGCCATCCGGGCCCAAAGGCTCGGTCGGGCGATCTATATTGATCGGCGGATTCCAGGGCATCTGGTCTATAACCGCTTGCCCGCGCCGGGCTGCGGCACCGGCACGTCCGCCGCTGCGACGTCGGGGTTTGGCTGTGTCTTCCATGGTCTCCTCCGGGTCCTGCCTGCTTCAAGCAAGCCCCGAAGTCGGGTGACGAGCCGCTCTGTCCGCGACAGGTCTTGTCGGTTTTGTTACACGAAGCGGCGATTTCCTTCCGGTTCGAGCTATCGCCCGGATAACCAGCCCGGAATATGCCCGATGTCAGGCAGCACAACATCCGCCAATGGCTCCAACGCTTCAGCTTCGGCGATGCCGGTCAGAACACCGATCGTCATCATTCCGGCTGCGCGCCCGGCTTCAAGGTCGTGACAGCTGTCACCGACCATCGCAATGCGCGACGGATCGATCCCCACTTGACTTGCAAATGCCAGCATCTGACCTGGCCCGGGTTTGTACCCATGTCCGCTGTCGTAACCAGCGACAAAGTCGAAATGAGCGCGGATACCAACCGACTCGAGATGCTGTTTGGCGGGTGCTTCGCCGTCATTGGTTGCAACGCCCAGCTTCAACCCTGCCTTTCGCAACCCCGTCAGAAACGCCTCAAGCGGAACGGCCTGCACCTGTTCGGCCTTTGCCGATTCCGCATTGAGCAGATCGACCAACTCGGAATACGAATAGTCCGAGATGTGCGGCAGCAGAGCGTCAGCAACCTCGCCCACGGTCCCGGCAATAACGATGCTATCGGGCTCATACCGGTCCTCGACGATGTCAAACCCGATCGCCTTGCCCAGTTCTGCGGCTTTCTGATCATCCCCTTCGGACAGGCGCAGCAGAGTGGCTCGCCCAAAGGCCCCCCAGGTTGCGGCGAAATCAAACAGGGTGCCATCCTTGTCAAACAGTAGCGCGTCAATTGGCATGAATGTGGGCTCCTATCACGTCCAGTGCATTTCCGATTCGCCAGACAACACCGACCGGGCCTGGGCCGGAAGATGGTTGGCGACGGAATTGGCATCACAGAATTCGATGACCCAAGCGTCATCCATCAGCAGAAAATCCAGGACCGAAGTCAGGAATTCGGCCTCACCTGCCCGGTCGCGCAGGTCCTGTGCCGATGCTCCGGTCGCGCCAAGAAACACAGGCAGCAACTCGTCATTTCCCACCAGCCAGCTCAGGGCGTTCAGGGCCAGAGTTTCAGCGGAGTTGGCGTTGAGTGGCATAAAATCGCCTCCTGCCGGGGCTTGGAAAGGGTTTGTTAACCAGAGTCATAAACACTTTGGCAACGCATGCAATCTAACGGTGAACGTCAATGTCCGTGCAAGGCACCATACTTGTCCTCGACGGGGTCTCTACCAATCGCATCATGCTTAAGGTGCAGTTGACGGCGGCCTGGTATCAGGTTGTGCAAGGTGAGAAACTGCAGGGCCTCGCGGCCTTGCTGCGGCGGTCGCGCCCCGATCTGGTGCTGACCGCGCAGAATTTGCCGGATGGCACTGCAGCGGATGTCAAAGCGCTGTTGAGCAGCGACCCGACACTCGCGGACGTGCCGGTGGTCGCAATCACTCAGCAAAACGACAAGGCTGCGCGCATGCAAGCGCTGGCCGACGGGCTGGACGATGTGCTGGCATACCCGTTCAAGGACACTCTGCTTTTGGCTCATGTCCGCAGCCTGCTGCGCGCTCGGGTCGAGCGGCAGGAGTTGCGGGTTGGGGGCGATGCCCAATCGATCGGATTCGCCGAACCCGCCGCCGCTCTTATCGCGCCACCGTCCGCAAGCCGTATCGCAATACTGACTCACGATGCCCGAACCGGTGCGATCTGGAACCAGGCGCTGGCAGGTCGCGTGTCGCAACCTCTGTCCAGTCACGACTTGCCGAACCTCCGAGGGGTCCTGTCGTCGCCGGTGCCGGACGCAATCGTCGTCGAAATCTGGCCGGGGGCCACCTGCCGCAACATGCTGGCCGATTTGCGGTCGCGCGTGGCAACACGACACACCGTTTTGATTGGCGTGCTGCCCGACGGGAACTCGGAACAGGCGGCCGAAGCGCTTGACTGGGGCGTGGATGCGGTTTGCCAGGGCGGCTTTGACCCGGATGAGATCGCCCTGCGGCTGAAAAGCCAGATCGCGCGTAAACGGCGTGATGACCGGCTGCGCGCCACGTTGCGCAACGGTCTTGCAGAGTCTCTGACAGACCCGTTGACCGGACTGCACAACCGTCGTTTTGCCATGCGGGCTCTGGACCAGGTTGTCCGCAAGTCCCTGCGCACAGGGTGCGGATTTGCGGTCATGTTGGCAGATCTCGATCACTTCAAGTCGATCAACGATCAGTTCGGCCATGACGGTGGCGACGCTGTGCTGATCGAAGCCGCAAGACGCTTGCGACAGACCCTCGGCAGCGCCGGTTTTGTCGCGCGTTTCGGTGGCGAAGAGTTCATGATCTGCCTTCCGGACACTATTCAGAAACGCGCCTTACGCGTTGCAGATACGATCTGCGACCGCATCTGCTCGGAGCCGTTCTGCGTGCCGGGAACCAATTCGATGATCCCGGTCACGATCAGCATTGGCCTGGTGATGTACGTGCCATTCGAGGTCGATCAGACAGGGCATGCACACTCGACCGGAGAGTTGCTTAAATCCGCAGACAGGGCGCTTTATGCCGCGAAGCAGGCGGGGCGCAATCAGGTGCGCCTGCGTAAAAGCGCGGCGTGATCCGCACTCAGTCCCGTTTGTTTTTTCGCTTGCCGTGCGGCCCGCGCTGAACAACTTCCTCCAGACGCTCAGCGTAGACCTGACGCTCTTCGTCTGTCAGCCCCGTGACATAAATCAACCAGTTCTGATGCAGCGCACCCTGCATATCAGATGTGGCGCGGGCCTGCTGATCCAACAGAACCTGCACAGCTTCGGGGTCGAATGGAACCGCCTTCAGTACCTCGCTGAGCGCGCTGAAGTTCTGAATGCGTCCCGATGCGCCCTTGCTGCGCAAGCCTGACAGTTCGCCCCTCAGCGCCTTGCGGTCTTCCTTGGGCAGCGCGTGGTATAGTGCAGCACCGAAGCCCGGCGGCACGCGGGTGTGATCGCCGCCCCTAAACCGCAAAGCCGTGCCCAGGATCACGCCGGCAACCAGAAGGTTGACGGCCAGCGAAACCACCAACAGGATCGGCATCCATCTGCGCTTTGATCCGGCGTTGTCGCTCATTCCGTATCCTCCAGATAATCGGCGTCCAGATTGAGATCCGCCATCAGCAAAGTGGTGTCCTGCGGGAAAATATAGGTGGCCGGATCAGGCAGAAAGCCCGGCGCCGCAATTCCGATCCAGACCCCAGCGGCACTGGCCGCAACCAGCCCGCTGAGTGCGCGCCAGCCTCCAAGCCCGTCCAATATGCCCCACCATGAACGGTGCCGGGGCGCTGCGGTGCGGCCCAGTCGAACAGCCTCGGCATCGGTTTCGATCCGAACGGCAAGATCGTCAGGCAGCGCCGGGCGGTTTTGCCGGGCCTGCGCGAACAGGGCTTCCAATTCGTCATGTTCAGCCATTTTCATACCCCAACTCGTCCCGTCGCCCTGCAAGGATCTTGCTCAGAGCCCGTTTTCCCCGCGCCGTCAGACTTTCGACCGCTTCCACCGAGATGTCCATGATCCCAGCGATTTCGGGATTCGAGAGCTCTTCGATATGCCGCAAGATCACGGCCTCGCGCTGCCGGTCCGGTAAAAGATCCAACGCTGACTGAAGCGCATCTTGGCGTGCTACATCCTGCAATCGTTCGGTCACGCTGGCGGTACCGTCCTGAATTTCAGGCATGTTTTCCATCGGCTCCGGCCGCTTGCGACGCCGCAGATCCAAACAGAGGTTCAGCGTCACCCGATACAGCCAGGTCGACACCTGCGCCTGACCGGGAACCCAATCCGGCGCCATCTGCCACAACCGCATCATTGCGTCCTGTGTCACATCCTCGGCCTCGGCCCGGTTTCCCAGCATCCGCATCGCGACCGAAAAACTGCGCGGTCCAAGCCGGTCGGTCAGCGCTCGCGCAGCCATCGCATCACCATTGGCGAACCGGGCCAACAACATGTCGTCGCTGGGCTCGGGCATGGCGGTTGAACCGCCATGCGCCTGTTCTGGATGCGTGGTCAGGTCTTCCATCCCGCATCAGTTGCTGTCAGAGCCCCGATCGCCCTTGCGCTTGTGCTTCCGACCCATTTTTTCCTTTGCATCGGCATATTCCTGTTCCGAGATCGAACCGTTTCCGTCTGCGTCGATCCGCTCGAACATCTTTGCGCCACGGCGCGGTTTCGGCAACTCGTCTGCGCTGAGGAATCCGTCGCTGTTGGCATCTTGCCGCTCAAACATTTTCTGGACCCGCTCGTTGGCTTTGGTCTGCGCCGCAGCCTGCATTTCTTCAAGGCTCAACTGCCCGTCACCATCCGCGTCTGCATCGGTGAAACGCTGCGTGCGATGCGCTTCGATCTCGGCCTGCGTGACCTGTCCGTCACCGTCGGCATCCAATTCCTGAAACGTTGGGGGCTGCCGATCTTTCGGCCCCTTGGCCAAAGCAGTCGTGCCGGTGACGGCCACGGCGGCGAGAACAATCGCGGAAATAAAGCCTGTAGATTTCATATCAGATTTCCCTTTTACGCGCGGCCCTGCGCCGCTGCTGATACTTGTTAAAACGCGGCACAAGCGGAATTCCGTCGCCCATCCGTCGACTTTTTTTGATCGAGATCCGTTTGTTGCCCGGAACTGTTCGTCATCGGTAGCCGCCGCAAAGCGACGCACCCCCTTTTACAAATGGCGTTTAATGCGCAATATCACGGGCACCGGAACGCGCGAGTAACATCATGACCGATCAAACCATCGCCACGCCTGTTGAGGAAAACCGCCCTACGAAGCCGGCGCTGATCCGTGGGTTTCGCGGCAAATGCCCCAACTGCGGCGAAGGCAAGCTGTTGCACAGCTACCTGAAAGTGAATGATACATGCGGACATTGCGGCCAGGAACTGTTTCATCACCGCGCGGATGACGGTCCCGCGTATCTGACAATTCTGATTGTGGGGCACCTGCTGGCTCCGGCCCTGCACGTATCCTATGTGCATTGGCGTCCGGACCCCTGGACCATGGCAATTGGCTTCTCGGTGGCGTGTGTGGCCTTGTCCTTGTATCTGTTGCCGCGGCTCAAAGGGGCAGTGGTCGCCTATCAATGGGCCCGCAGGATGCACGGTTTCGGCAAGTCTGCTGCATGAACGTCGACAAAACCGCAATTCGAAATGCCGCGACGGTCATTGTTCTGCGTGACCGATTTGATGACCCGTCGATCCTGATGGGTCAGCGCGGTGCCTCCGCCGCGTTCATGCCGAACAAATTCGTGTTTCCCGGCGGCGCGGTCGATCCTGCGGATTCGAGTGTCTCGTTGGCTGAACCTTTACCCGAAATTTGCTTTCAAAGGCTGTCAGAGCAGGCCGACCCGGGGCTGGAAAATGCTCTGGCCGCCGCCGCCATTCGCGAGTTGTGGGAAGAAACCGGCCTTATTCTTGGCAAGCCCGGCGCTTGGGCCGTAACACCGCCCGCAGATTGGGACGCCTTTGCCGAAATGGGCTTTGTGCCGTCGGCCGAGGCGCTTCAATTCGTCTTTCGCGCGGTGACCCCACCCGGTCGGCCGCGCAGATTTGATGCCCGCTTCTTTTTGGTAGATGCCGCAGAAATTCAGGGGGACCTTGACGATTTCACCCACGCCTCCGACGAATTGCAGCATTTGCAATGGGTGAAAATTCGGCAGGCGCGCAAGTTCGACCTGCCGTTCATCACCGAGGTTGTTCTGGCAGAAATCGCCACGCGTGCCACGCTCCAAACGCCGCCAGAAAGCGTTCCTTTCTTCCTCAATAGCGAGGAAGAAAGCCTGTTCCTGCAACTCAAGGGATACCCGATGCCGCAGGCGGACTAACCGAGGTCAACGCATTCGGCTGATAACCACGGTCACTTCGGGCTTCTTGCCCAACTCCACCTTGGTTGTTTGACGCACGATCCGCCTGAGCGCCTCTTCCAGCTTGTCATCGTCCCGCAGGGTCTTGGCATCGGCACGCATGAGGAACTGGTTCAGGTCCTCCTCGAGCACTTCGATCAGACCCGCGTTCGAGGCACCGGTTTCCGGCAGACCAATTGCGTCGCACCAGGGTTCGCCCAGAGGCTCATCCTCTTCATCCAGAATGACAGTCACGGTCACGTGGCCGTTCAGCGCCATGCGAATACGGTCACGCACGACGCCGTCCAACGCGCCAATCTTTACCGTGCCGTCCAGATAGGTTCGACCCGTTTCGACATAATCCACGATGGTTGGTGCGTTCCCCGTAAGGTCCAGCATGGTGCCGTTTACCGCCAGAATACCAGTGCGCCCGCCCGCCTCGGCCAGTTTGGCGTGTTCCCGCAAATGCCGGTGTTCGCCGTGCATCGGGATTACCATCTGCGGATCAATCAGAGCATGCACCTTCTCAAGATCAGGGCGGTTGGCGTGGCCCGAGACGTGATAAAGCCCCGAACTATCATCAACCACATCCACGCCTTTTTCGCTGAACTGGTTGATGATGCGGATCACACCCCTTTCGTTGCCGGGAATGGTTTTCGAGGAAAACAAAAACAGGTCGCCCTCTTTGACTTCCAACCCGCGATATTTGCCCCGCGCCAGTTGCGCGCTGGCGGCGCGGCGTTCACCCTGGCTGCCGGTCACGATAAGCATCAGGTTCTGCCTTGGGACATCCACGGCTTCTTCGGCACTGATGACGCGCGGGAAATCCGACAGGATGCCGGTCTCGGTCGCGGCTTCGATCATCCGCCGCATCGCCCGCCCCAACAGGACGACAGAACGCCCGGCGCGCTGTCCCGCTTCGGCCAGCGTTTTCACCCGCGCCACGTTCGAGGCAAAGGTGGTTGCGATTACCATGCCCGAGGCCTCTTGCACCAGTTTGGTGATTTCCGGCCCGACTTCGGACTCCGAGCGACCGGGATGGGTCGAGAAAACGTTGGTACTGTCACAGACCAGCGCTTTGACACCCGGTTTAGCCACGTCGGTCCACAGGTCGGGGTCGAACGCTTCACCGACGACCGGATCGGCGTCCAGTTTGAAATCGCCGGAATGCACGATGCGCCCGGCGGGTGTTTCGATCACCAAACCCGCGCTTTCGGGAATTGAGTGCGAGACCGGCAAGAAACCAACCTGGAACGGACCCGCTTTGATCTGTTCAGGCCAGGCGGACGCGGTTTGCACCGCCTCGGTCGGGTGGCCCTGATCCTCCATCTTGCGGCGCGCGATGTTCGCGGTGAAGGCACGGGCATAAATCGGCGCGCCCAGATCCGCATAGCAATGGGCGACTGCGCCCACGTGATCCTCATGCGCGTGGGTGACGAAAATCGCCTCGAGCCGGTCGGCCCGTTCCTTAAGCCAGGTGATGTCGGCAAAGATCAGATCCACCCCGGGCGAGGTGTCCATGTCAGGAAAGGCCACGCCCAGATCCACCAGGATCAAGCGTTCCTGCCCCGGCTTGCCGTAGCCGTAGACATAGGCGTTCATACCAATTTCGCCTGCGCCGCCAAGCGGCAGATAGATCAATCTCTCACTGCTCATGTCGAGCCGTTGTCCTTGTTATAGCGATGAAGCACGGTCAGGCCGTGCATCGTCAAATCGTCCTCGATGGCGTCAAAGCCCACATCCGCCTGATCGAACAATGGCGCAAGGCCGCCGGTTCCGACTACTTTCATCGGCATTCCGTATTCGGCCTTAATGCGCGCGATCAACCCTTCGATCAGCCCGGAATACCCCCAATACACGCCGGACTGGATACAGCCAACCGTATTTGTTCCGATCACTTTTTCCGGGCGGGTGATGTCGATATGCGGCAACGCTGCGGCACCTTGATGCAGCGCTTCGAGGCTCAGGTTCACACCAGGCGCAATGATCCCGCCGACATAAGCGCCATCTGATGCAACCACGTCGAAATTCGTGGCCGTTCCAAAGTCGACAACCACCACATCACCGCCATGGCGGTCGAACGCTCCGACCGCATTGGCCAACCGGTCCGGCCCCGGAATTGTGCCTTCGTCGATACGCGGCGCGACAGGCAATAGACATTCGGGTTTGCCAACTACCAAAGGACGACAGCCAAAAAAGCGGTCCGCAAAGATACGCAGATTGAACACCACGCGCGGCACTGTCGAGGCGATGATGACGTCGCTGATGTCGGCCTCAATCCCGTAGTGTTTCACCAGGGTCGAGTACCAGGTAAAGTAAGCGTCCGCTGTCCGCGAATGGTGGGTCGAGGTACGCAGCGTGCACAGAAAGGTTTCGCCATCCCAGATTGAGAACACGGTGTTGGTGTTCCCGCAATCAATCGCCAGAAGCATGTGCGCCCCCTTCAAAAAAGACATCCGCCGCAGGTATGCTGACGCGGCCTTTGGCGGTGTTTAGGACAAGGTTGCCCCCTGCGTCCACCGATTCAAAGGTCCCCGACATTTCCGATGTGATGGTTCGCGCAGTGATGACCTCGCCCAAACGCGCGGCCCGAGACAGCCAAGCCGTTCGGATCGGTTCAAATCCATAGGTGCGAAACTGGGTCTCGTATGCTGCATAGGCTGCGGCAAGTTCGGTCAGAAAATCCTCGGGCGTGACGGAAGCACCGGTCTCGGACAACAGCGATACCGGGCGTACAGCACCTTGTTCGACCATGGCGGCATCGGGGGCTTCGGACAGATTTACGCCGATACCGATTGCCAGATGAGACACGCCCTGCCCCTGCCCTGTGCTTTCCAGCAATATCCCTGCCAGTTTGCCGCCGTTCAGCAGCACGTCATTTGGCCATTTCAGCGAGAGTCCTGCCGCCCGGCCGGTCACCGCAACGCAGGCGTCAAACAACGCAAGGGCGGCGACAAAGCTGCGCAATGCGGCCTTTTCCGGGGTGCCATCGGGGCGCAGCAACAAGGTTGCTGCAAGATTTCCCTTTGGGTTCGCCCAGGCCCGACCCCGCCTGCCGCGCGCCGCTGTCTGGTGATGCGCCATGATCCAGACCGGACCTTGCGCCGCGGGCGCGATCCGCGCTGCTTCGTTCAGGGTGCTGTCGACCTCTTGCACCACGTGCAGGCCGTATCCCTCGGGCCAATTGCTCATACGCGGACAGTCCGGCCCGCAAGGCCGCACCCCTTGGCAGCCTTGGCCTTCGGTTTATTGAACAAGCGTTGCCGCCGCAGCCGCAGCTGCGCCCTCGACACCAAATTGATAGACCACGCCGACCAGCATCAACGCAGCCGAACCCATCAAAGCCCCCCACAAGATCGGAGAGGACCGGGTCTCGATCGGGTCTTCGTTCTCGTCACCGAAATACATGTAGAACACGATCCGCAGATAATAGAACGCGCCGATCACCGAGGCGATGGCAGAGACGATCACCAGACCGGTCAACCCGGCCTCAATACCAGCCTGCCAGACGCCGAACTTGGCGAAAAAGCCCAACATCGGCGGCACACCGGCCAGGCTGAACATCAGGATCAACACGGCAAGCGCCTTGCCGGGATCGCGCTTGGCAAACTGGCGCAGCGCGTCGATATCGGTGACGGGTTTTCCGTCCCGCTCCATCATAAGAATAAAGGCGAAGGTGCCGATATTCATCGTCACGTAGATCGCCAGATACATGAGCATCGCCTTGATGCCCAATTCGGTTCCCGCCGCCAGACCGATCAGGGCATAGCCCATATGCGCAATCGACGAGAACGCCATCAGACGTTTTATGTCGCGCTGACCAATCGCGGCAACCGCGCCCAGCAGCATCGACAGTACCGACAGCAGCACGATCACCTGTTGCCAGTCTTTCACGATACCGCCGAACGCGTCATGCATCAGCCGGGCGAACAACGCCATTGCTGCCACTTTCGGCGCGGTGGCAAAGAAAGCTGTGATCGGCGTGGGCGAGCCTTCGTACACATCCGGCGTCCACATGTGGAACGGCACAGCCGAGACCTTGAAGGCCAGCCCCGAGATCAGGAAGATCAGGCCAAACAGCAAGCCCAACGAGACGTCGCCATGGTGGACCGTCTGGATGATACCGGAAAACAGAGTGGTGCCGGTAAATCCATAGACCAGAGACGCGCCATACAGCAAAAGGCCAGAACTGAGCGCGCCCAGCACGAAATACTTCAAGCCCGCCTCGGTCGATTTAGCACTGTCCCGCCGCAGGGCGGCCACGACATAAAGCGACAGCGATTGCAATTCGAGTCCCATGTACAATGACATGAGGTCCCCGGCGCTGACCATCATCATCATGCCCACAGCGGCCAAGGCGACCAGCAAGGGGTACTCAAATCGCAGCAGGTCGCGACGGGCCATGTAGTCCTGGCTCATCATCAGGACAGCCGCAGCAGAAAGCAGGATCGCGACCTTTGCGAAACGCGCAAATGCATCGTCAACGAACATCCCGTTGAAAGCCACATTCGTGCCATCGCCATTCACCGCGATCCAGATCGCCAGCACAGCCATCAGCCCCGCCGTTGACCAGACAAGAACAGGTGCCAGCCCGTCCTTGGTTGTGTAGACAGCCCCGATCAATGCCGCCATCGCATAGATCGCCAGAATGATCTCTGGCAGGATTATTGTCAGATCAGCTTGGATCATGTCTCCAAAGCTCCCTTAGTGCGATGCGGCAGTCTGGGTCGCGGCCTCTGCCGCTGCCAGTGCCATGTCATAGTTCGAAATCAACGCGGCGGTCGAGTCGCCGATCACATCCGTCACCAGCGACGGGTAGACCCCCAGCAGAATGGTCATGATGATCAAGGGCGCGAAAACCAGCCTTTCGCGTGCGCTCATATCGGTGATGGATTTGAGGCTTTCCTTGATCAGATCGCCAAACACCACCCGGCGATACAGCCAAAGCGCATATCCCGCCGAGAAGATCACCCCGGTCGCGGCCACTGCCGTCACCCATGTGTTGACCTGGAATGCGCCCATCAGGGTCAGGAATTCTCCGATAAATCCTGACGTGCCAGGCAGGCCTACATTCGCCATCGTGAACAGCATGAACACAAGCGCGTAGGCGGGCATGCGGGTAACAAGCCCTCCGTAAGCCTCGATATCGCGGGTATGCATCCGGTCATAGATCACGCCGACACACAGGAACAGCGCGGCCGAGATGAAGCCGTGGCTGAGCATCTGGAAGATCGCGCCATCGATGCCCTGCTGGTTTGCCGCAAAGATCCCCATGGTTACGAAGCCCATATGCGCCACCGAGGAATAGGCGATCAGCTTTTTCATATCCTCCTGCACCAGCGCAATCAGTGAAGTGTAGACCACCGCAATCGCTGACATCCACAGAACCAGATCCGTCATCACCGCCGAGCCCACCGGGAACATCGGCAGGCTGAACCGCAAAAAGCCATAGCCACCCATTTTCAACAGGATCGCCGCCAGCACGACCGACCCGGCGGTCGGGGCCTGCACGTGCGCATCCGGCAACCAGGTGTGAACGGGCCACATCGGCATCTTCACCGCAAACGAGGCGAAGAAGGCCAGGAACATTAGTGTCTGCATGCCGCCGACGATATGGACACCCAGCACGCTAAAGCTGTCCGAGGCAAAGTGATGGCTCATCAGCGCCTCGATATCCGTGGTGCCCGCATCCGCATACATCGCGACCATGGCCACCAGCATCAGCACCGAGCCGAGGAAGGTATAGAGGAAGAACTTGAAGCTTGCGTAGATACGGTCTTTGCCACCCCAGATGCCGATGATCAGGAACATCGGGATCAAGCCCGCTTCGAAGAACAGGTAGAACAGCACCAGATCCAGCGCCATGAACACGCCCAGCATGAGTGTTTCCAACAGCAGGAAAGCGATCATGTATTCCTTGACGCGGCTGGTGACGTTCCAGCTGGCCAGAATGGTCAATGGCATGATGAAGGTGGTCAGCAGCACGAACAGCACGCTGATGCCGTCCACGCCCATCTTGTATTTCAGTCCCAGCAGCCACTGGCCCTCTTCCACCATCTGGAAGCCAGTGTTCGAGGGGTCAAAGCCGGTATAGATGCCGATCGACACCAAGAAGGTCACGGTTGTCGCCAACAGCGCGATCCACTTGGCGTTGCGCTGTGCGGCAGCGTCCTCACCATAAAGGAACACGGCCATAAGACCGGCCGAAATGGCGGGGATGAAGGTGACAATGGATAGGATATTGTCCATTAGTGCGCGCCTCCGCCGATTGACATCCAGGTGACCAGGGCTGCGATCCCCAGAACCATCCAGAAGGCGTAAGTAAAGATGTAACCCGTCTGCGCCTTGCCAGCGAGGCGGGTGAAGAAGGGAACCACACCCATCGCGACCCCGTTCAGGAAGCCATCGATGGTGTTTCCATCACCGCGTTTCCACAGGAACCGGCCAATCGCGACAGTAGGTTTGACGAAGATCGCGTCGTAGATCTCGTCAAAGTACCATTTGTTCAGCAAGAACAAGTAAAGCGGACGCTGGTTCGCCGCCAACCGCGCGGGCAGCGAGGTGTTCACGATGTAGAACCAATAGGCCACGATGAACCCAAGCAACATCGCCACGAATGGCGAGACCTTGACCCATTTCGGGGCCGCATGTGCGTCATCCAACACATGGTTGTTCGGTGCCATATACAGAGCGCCCTCACCGGGTTGACCGGCAAAGACATAGTGGTGGTCGCCACCATGAGCGTCTTTCTCTCCATGCGCGGGTTTTTCTGCGTGTCCATCATCTGCATGGGATGTATCGGCATGGGCTTCGTCGCCATGCCCTTCCTCACCGTGATGAGCTTCTGCTGTGCCATCGGCCACATGCTCTGCATGGGTGGCGGCATCGTGCCCATCCGCATGCGCCTCAGCGACCGGAATGCCGTAGAACTTACCGACCTTATCTGCGTGGCCAAAGAAGCTGCTGTACCACACCATCCCCGAGAACACCGCGCCCAGCGATAGAACGCCCAGCGGCACCAGCATGGTCATCGGGCTTTCATGCGCATGATCGTGGGTATGCTTGTCCCCGCGCGGCTCGCCATAGAAGGTCAGGAAGATCAGCCGCCAGCTATAGAACGACGTAAACATCGCCGCGATCACCAGCATCCAGAAGGCATAGCCCGTTCCGCCTGCAAAGGCGCTTTCGATGATGGCATCCTTGGACAGGAAGCCAGCAAACCCAAAGGTGGTCAGCGGGATACCAACGCCGGTAATGGCCAACGTTCCGATCATCATCGCCCAGAACGTGTAGGGGATCTTCTTTCGCAGACCACCGTATTCGGTCATTTCCTGCTCGTGATGCATCGCATTGATCACCGAGCCTGCGCCCAGGAACAGCAGCGCCTTGAAAAACGCATGTGTCAGCAGGTGGAACATCGCCGCCGAGTACATACCGACGCCGGCCGCCACGAACATGTATCCAAGCTGAGAACAGGTCGAATAAGCGATGACGCGTTTGATGTCGGTCTGCACCAGACCCACGGTTGCGGCAAAGAAGGCGGTCGAGGCGCCAAGGAAGGTGATGAACCCGGTCGCACCCGGCGCGAACTCCATCAGCGGCGACATGCGGCAGACCAGGAATACACCTGCAGTCACCATGGTCGCAGCGTGGATCAGCGCCGACACCGGCGTCGGGCCTTCCATCGCATCGGGCAACCATGTGTGCAGGATCAACTGCGCCGACTTACCCATCGCGCCGATGAATAGAAGGACGCAGATCACTTCGATGGCAGTCCACTCACCCCAGAGGAAGTGCAGCTTTTCTTCTGCCAGCGCTGGAGCCGATGCGAAGATGTCGGAAAAGTTGATGCTGTCCGTCAGGAAGAACAGCGCGAAGATGCCAAGTGCAAAGCCAAAGTCACCCACTCGGTTGACGATAAACGCTTTCATCGCTGCCGCGTTGGCCGAAGGTTTGCGATAGTAGAACCCGATCAGCAGATAAGACGCCACGCCCACGCCTTCCCAGCCAAAGAACATCTGAACCAGGTTGTCCGCCGTCACCAGCATCAGCATCGCGAAGGTGAAGAAAGACAAATAGGCAAAGAAGCGCGGCTTATAGCTCTCGCCCTCGCGCCATTGCGGGTCGTGATCCATGTAGCCGAAAGAATAGAGGTGAACCAGCGCCGAGACGGTCGTCACCACAATCAGCATGATAGCCGTCAGCCGGTCCAGGCGAATGGCCCAGCTTGTCGACAGCGAGCCGCTCTCGATCCAGCGCATGATCTCGATTTGCTGGGTTTGCCCGTCGAAGGACAGGAACACGATCCACGACAGCAGACAGGCCAGAAACAGCAGGCCCGTTGCGGTCCACATGGCCGCTTTCTCACCGATAAAGCGCCAGCCAAATCCGCAGAGCAGCGCGCCCACCAGCGGGGCAAAGAGGATGGTGGTTTCCATAGTTCTCTTAGCCCTTCATCATATTAACGTCTTCAACCGCGATGGTGCCACGGTTGCGGAAGAAGCAGACCAGAATGGCCAGACCAATCGCCGCCTCAGCCGCCGCAACGGTCAGCACGAACAGCGTAAATACTTGCCCGACCAGATCGCCGAGGAAGCTGGAAAACGCCACGAGGTTGATATTCACCGCCAGCAGCATCAGTTCGATGCTCATCAGCAGGATTATGACGTTCTTGCGGTTCAGGAAGAGACCGAAGATACCGATGACGAACAGCGTCGCCGCGACCGTAAGATAGTGTTCAAGTCCGATCATTGGTTCCCGTTCCTCAAGTATCCGCCGGCCCAACGGTATTTGCAAAGTGGCTGCAAGTGCTGCGGCACTTCGGAGCAAACGTCAGCACTATAGCCTCCGCCAATCCTAAACTGATAAACGTGCTGATGAAGCCCAGGTAAAGCCGGACCTTGAATTTCTTCCGTCCATTTTAGGGTGCCAGCGAGTTCAGAACCAGCAAGTGCAGCACCTGAAAATGCAAGAGCGGTAATCGCAAAAATTAGCCGTCGCATCACAACCCTTGCCCCGGTTTCACGTCCTTCAACTCCATCGCCTTGGCCGGGTCGCGCATCATCTGGCCGATGATGTCCTGACGCTTGATGTCCTGACGGTGGCGCAGGGTCAGCACGATAGCGCCGATCATGGCCACCAGCAGGATTAGACCCGCCAGTTGGAACAGAAGGAAGTATTGATCGTAGAGGATGATACCCAACGCCTCGGTGTTGTGGCGGTCGGTCGGGACCGGTTGCGCCAGATTGGCGGCGGCGCCCTGCGCGCTGTCCCAAGCGCCGAAGGCCATGACGAACTGCATCAGGATGACCAGACCGATCAGCAGGGCCAGCGGCATATAGCGCGCCATCTCGGCCTTGAGCTCGGCAAAGTCCACGTCCAGCATCATCACGACGAACAGGAACAGCACCGCGACCGCGCCAACGTAGACGATGATCAGCAACATCGCCACGAACTCGGCCCCCAGCAGCACGAACAGCCCAGCCGAGGACAGGAAAGAAAGGATCAGCCACAGCACCGAGTGCACCGGCTGGCGGCTGATTACCGTGAACAGCCCGCCGGTGATGGCGCTGATGGCAAACAGGTAGAAGGCAAAGACGGTCATTGATCCTCATCCTCGTTATCGCCCAGAACCTCTTGCGCCAGATCCAGCGCGCGGGTCATGGCCGGGATGCCGGCAAAGACCGACATCTGACCGATCGTTTCCACGATCTCTTGTTTCCTAGCCCCGGCCTCCAGCGCGTGGCGCACGGTCTGCCGCACGGCTGCGTCCGCCTGAGCGCCCTGACAGGTCAGCCCGGCCAGCGTCAGCAGCAGGCGGGTCTTGGCATCCAACCCGTCCTTGTTGACGGTGTTGCCGAACATCATCTCCATGACCTCTTTGGGCATGGTGGGCCACAGCGCCTCGAACCCTTTGGGCGAGAAATTCTCCATCGCCGGGTTCATCGCCTTGGCCATGTCTTGAGCCTGCTTCATCATCAGCTCAAAAGGGTTTGTCGGCGTGTCACTCATCGGTACGGCGCGTCCATTTCCAGATTGCGGGCGATCTCGGCTTCCCAGCGTTCGCCGTTATCCAGCAGTTTTTGCTTGTCGTAGAACAGCTCTTCCCGGGTTTCGGTGGCGAACTCAAAGTTCGGGCCTTCGACGATGGCATCGACCGGGCAGGCCTCTTGGCAGAAGCCGCAATAGATGCACTTGGTCATGTCGATGTCATAGCGTGTGGTGCGGCGGCTGCCGTCTTCGCGCGGTTCGGCGTCGATGGTAATGGCTTGGGCCGGGCAGATCGCCTCACAGAGTTTGCAGGCGATGCAGCGCTCCTCGCCGTTCGGATAACGGCGCAGGGCGTGCTCCCCTCGGAACCGTGGGGACAGAGGGCCCTTTTCGTGCGGATAATTCACGGTGGCCTTGGGGGCGAAGAAGTATTTCAGCCCCAGTTTGAAGCCGACCCAAAAGTCTTGCAGCAGGAAATACTTGGCAGCGCGGGTGTAGTCGATTTGGGTCATATCAGCCTCCTACGCTCCAACGCGCAAACGCGCCCCAGAACCAGTCGAATTTCGCCGCGAAGGCCACAAAGACCACCCAGACCAGCGAGAACGGCAGGAACACTTTCCAGCCCAAACGCATCAGCTGGTCATAGCGGTAGCGGGGCGTGATGGCCTTGACCATCGCGAAGAGGAAGAAGAAGAACGCCATCTTGGCGACCATCCACAGCACGCCGTCCGGCAGGCCGGGGATCGGCGACAGCCAGCCGCCAAAAAACAGCAGCGTGGTCAGGGCGCACATCAGGAAGATGGCGATGTATTCACCAGCCATGAACAGCAGGAAGGGTGTGGCCGAATATTCGACCTGATAACCGGCGACCAGTTCCGATTCCGCTTCGGGCAGATCGAAGGGCGGTCGGTTGGTTTCCGCCAGCGCCGAGATGAAGAACAGGAAGACCATCGGGAGGTGCGGCAGCCAGTACCAGCTGAAGAAACCGAAGCGCCCATCCTGCGCATGGACGATGTCGCCAAAGTTCATCGAGCCGGTCGAGATGATGATGCCGATGATGATCAGGCCGATCGAGACTTCGTAGGAAATCATCTGCGCGGCAGAGCGCAGCGATCCAAGGAACGGGTACTTTGAGTTCGACGCCCAACCGCCCATGATCACGCCATAAACTTCCAATGAGGATACGGCGAAGACGTACAGGATCGCGACGTTGATATCGGACAGAACCCAGCCATCGTTGAACGGGATCACAGCCCAAGCGATCATCGCCAATACGAATGAGGTCAGCGGAGCAAGTATGAACACCGTGCGGTCGGCCCCGGCGGGAATGACCACCTCTTTGACCACATATTTCAGCGCGTCGGCAACCGATTGCAGCAGGCCATAAACGCCGACAACGTTTGGTCCGCGACGCATCTGAACCGCCGCCCAGATCTTGCGGTCGCCATAGACAAGGAACAGCAGTGAGATCATCACAAAGGCCACAACCGCAAGCACCTGGGCCAGAATGATCAGGGCTATGCCGCCCGGCGTGTTAAAGAAATCAGCCATTGGTTCTCGCACCGTGGGTCGTCGGGGATATGTCAGCGGTTCGGATCATTCTGCGGCAATCCTGTCGGTTTTCAGGGCCTTCGCCTGCGCCGAAAGCTCGGCCATCAGTTGCGAGGCACGGGCGATTGGGTTGGTCAGGTAGAAATCCTTGACCGCGTTGCGGAACGTCGCCTGGCCCAGTGCGCCTGCCGCAAGAGGTTGCACCTCGTTCTCGGTTACTTCGTCAATACGCGCCAGATGCGGCACCGCCTCGACAAGCGCAGTGCGCAATTGGGCCAGCGAGTCGTACGGCAGGGTCGCGGCCAGTTCCGCCGAAAGCGCCCGAAGGATAGCCCAGTTTTCCTTGGCCTCACCCGGAGCAAAACCTGCACGCATGGCCAGTTGTGGGCGGCCTTCGGTGTTGACGAACAGACCGTTTTCCTCGGTATAGGCCGCGCCCGGCAGGATCACGTCGGCGCGGTGTGCACCCCGGTCGCCATGGCTGCCCTGATAGATAACAAATGCGCCCTCGCCGATTTCAACCTCATCGGCGCCGAGGTTGTAGATCACGTCGGCCGCGTTGATTGCGTCCATGCCACCCTCGTTGGTGGCATCCACATCCATCGCACCCACGCGCGACGCCGCCGTGTGCAGAACAATCAGCCCGCTTTTGGTGTTGGCGGCAACGGTTTGCGCTGCTGCGAGGACGGCGGCACCATCCGCCTCTTGCAAAGCTCCCTGCCCGACGATGACCAGTGATGCCTTGCCCTTGATTTCGTCATCGCCACCCATGTCGACGACGTTTTGCAACGCGGCCCGGTCGTCACCAACGTGATGATAGTCGAACGTCAGATCGACGGCAGGCCCAACCAGTGCAACCTCGGCCCCGTGCGCCCACGCCCTGCGAAGACGGGCGTTCAATACCGGAGCTTCGTCGCGCGGGTTGGTACCGATCAGCAGGATACGCTCTGCCGTGTCGATGTCTTCAATCGCGGCTGTGCCCGCATAGGCCCCACGGTTGCCCGCTGGCAGCTTGGCCCCATCGGTGCGGCATTCGACGACACCGCCCTGCCCCTCGATCATCTGTTTCAGTGCAAACGCAGCTTCGACCGGGGCAAGATCGCCGACGATCCCGGCCGGTTTCTCAGCGCCTTTCAGCGCCTCAGCGGCTTTGCCCAGCGCTTCGGGCCAGGTTGCAGGGCGCAGCTTACCATTTTCGCGCACATAAGGCCGGTCGAGACGCTGGCGGCGCAGGCCATCCCAGACGAACCGGGTCTTGTCGCTGATCCACTCTTCGTTCACGCCGTCATGGTTTCGCGGCAGGAAACGCATCACTTCACGCCCCTTGGTATCCACACGGATGTTAGATCCCAAGGCGTCCATCACATCGATGCTTTCGGTCTTGGTCAGTTCCCAAGGCCGTGCGGTAAAGGCATAGGGTTTCGAGGTCAGCGCGCCTACCGGGCACAGATCGATGATATTGCCCTGCAGGTTCGATTGCAGCGTTTCGTTTAGATACGAGGTGATCTCGGCATCTTCACCACGGCCCGTTTGACCCATCTGAGTGATTCCGGCGACCTCGGTGGTAAAGCGCACGCAGCGGGTACAGCTTATGCAACGGGTCATTGCCGTGCCAACCAGCGGCCCCAGATCCAGATCGTCGACCGCGCGCTTGGCTTCCTTGAAGCGTGAGCCCGAAACGCCATAGGCCATCGCCTGATCCTGCAAATCACACTCGCCGCCTTGATCGCAGATCGGACAGTCCAGCGGATGGTTGATCAGCAGGAACTCCATCACCCCTTCGCGGGCCTTCTTGACCATGGGCGAGTTGGTTTTGACCTGCGGCGCCTGGCCTTCCGGCCCCGGGCGCAGATCGCGGACCTGCATCGCACAGGACGCTGCGGGTTTCGGCGGACCGCCCACAACCTCGACCAGACACATCCGGCAGTTCCCGGCGATCGACAAACGCTCGTGATAGCAAAAGCGCGGCACCTCGACCCCGGCCTCTTCGCAGGCCTGGATCAGGGTCATTGCACCGTCGACTTCGATTTCCTGTCCGTCGATATTGATCTTGCGGAGGTCAGACATGGTCACCTTAGCCTTTCAGCAATGCACCGATCCGGGTGCCGTTGGCTATCTCACGTTGGCCAGCCGCACAGAATGTACTGGGCTGGTTCACGACGATGTCGTTTTGCTGGATGTATTTCATGAAATCATCCTGCACTCGTTTGTACGGTAAATTGTCGGACAAGTGGCGAATATCGCTATCGATATAGCCTTTTGCCTTCAAATCGCTGTCGAGCGCCTGCATCCGAGCGTTCGCCGCCGATCTGTTGAAATTGATCGACCGGCAATTCTCCGCAATACCTTCTGCCAATGCCGCCGACATGGCGAAGTCGTACAGTTCCGGTGGAAGCTCTTTCCTGAACTCGGCGCGCGATACGGCAGACTCATCGCTGGCTTCCGTTGTCGTCTCGCACGCCGAAAGCGCAAGCAGACCTGCGATCATAATTGCGCCAGAAGTAAGAGTTCTTAAACCCATCCGTCAATTCGCCCTCAAATACACGCCAATGGCGCTGTTTCTTTGGATCTCTTTCTGTCCCAACGCGCAGAACGAAGCTGGTTTCTTGTACGAAACACCGTTTTGCGCCAGATAGGCCTCGCCCTTGGCGCGCATCCGGTCCTTTTCAGCGTCCGATTCCACGTAGGCGCGGATTTCCTTGTCCGAATATCCAAGATCGTTGGCCTTGGACCTCAGCCCCCACATCACGCTTATCGCCTTCAACCGCCGCCCGCTGATCGAGGGGCAGTATTCCGATATCTCGTTTGCAATGGCGATATAGTAGAGTTCATTGTCGATCTCTTTGACATCGCGCAAAGGTGGCTTGGCCTCAGCAATCGCAGGAACAGACACAGCGCCAACCAACATGAGCGTTTTCACAATAGACATTGTTTTTCCTTTCGTTCTGGTCTTGCCAGAACGACGGCCAGATGGCGTGCTATGCAATAACACCCGCCCGAACACTCCTGTATTTCGGCGTTGAAAAATCATGGTCGCTGGCACCTTCCAGCAAATGTCAGTTTGTCATTCTCGATCCGCAAAGTCTGCGGCTCGGAATCAGGTCCGACTTTCCAATCGATCCTCGACGACCCGAAATTCTGGACACAGAACCGAGTCCCCTCGTACCGCCCCGCCTCGCGCGCGCCATCCAGAGACGCCGAAACCCCATTGACCGTAACTGTAAAATCCGCAGGCGACTTCTTTTTGTCGACCGAACGCGCATTCGCCCGAAAGTACTTTCCGTCAAACAGTATGCGGTCGCTGGAAGACCTGACGGCGCAGGCCGACACGGTGATCAGCAGCAGAATTGTAAGCAGAACTCTTGTCATACGTCAGTTGTTTCCATGCAGTTTCCCGCGCCAGCGCGCGGAACAGGATTTCGTCGTGTTGTCAGGGCCGACATCAGAAGGCCGCGATCAGGGCCATGAGCCCGAGAATGAACATGCAGACCCAGGCGACCACATAGAATATCGACCGCGGGCCGCTGTGTGGACTGCCAACACCGCGCAGGTGGATCACCAGCATAATGACCCGAGAAACAAGCGCCACCGAGGCAAACAAGTTGACCCAAAACGGTCCTACCCCCAACAGGATTGCAGCGATTGTGACAGTCAGAAAAGCCGGCAGCGTCTCGGTCCCGTTCAGATAGGCCCGGTTCAGGCGATAGGCCCTGTCCGAATAATCCTGATCAGGCGTTGCGCCCGGTGCCAGACCCTTGCCCGCTTTGGCCAATGCCGAAAACGGCGACATGAACAGAACAATCAGCGTGAAGATCACCAAAGACGCGATTGCGTGTGAATAGTCTGCATATGCTTCCATTTCGTCTACTCCGCTGCCATCGCACCCATACGGCCCGATTTCTGAGCCTTGATGCGGTCTTCGATCTCTTCCCGGAAGTTGCGGATCAGGCCCTGGATCGGCCATGCCGCCGCATCGCCCAGGGCGCAGATCGTATGGCCTTCGACCTGCTTGGTCACGTCGAACAGCATGTCGATCTCTTCCAGCTCGGCCTCACCGCGCACCAAACGATCCATCACGCGCATCATCCAGCCGGTGCCCTCGCGGCAGGGCGTACACTGTCCGCAGCTCTCGTGTTTATAGAATTTCGACAGACGCCAGATCGCCTTGATGATGTCGGTGGACTTGTCCATCACGATCACTGCAGCTGTTCCAAGACCGGACCCTAGGTCGTTGCGCAGATGATCAAAATCCATGATCGCATCGCGCATGTTCTCGCCGCGCACACAAGGAACCGATGAGCCGCCGGGGATTACCGCAAGCAAGTTGTCCCAGCCGCCGCGAATACCGCCGCAATGGGTTTCGATCAGCTGCTCAAAGGGGATCGACATCGCCTCTTCGACGACGCAGGGGTTGTTCACGTGGCCCGAGATTGCGAACAGCTTGGTGCCCGCGTTGTTCTGACGGCCAAAGCCCGCGAACCAGTCGGCCCCGCGCCGCAGGATGGTCGGCACCACTGCAATGGATTCCACGTTGTTCACGGTGGTCGGGCAGCCATAGAGCCCCGCACCCGCCGGGAACGGAGGTTTCATCCGCGGCATGCCCTTCTTGCCCTCAAGGCTTTCCAGCAGTGCCGTTTCTTCGCCGCAGATATAGGCCCCGGCGCCATGATGCAGGAACAGATCGAAATCCCAGCCCGAGCCCGCAGCGTTCTGGCCCAACAACCCGGCGTCGTAAGCCTCGTCAATCGCGGCCTGCAAGGCCTCGCGTTCGCGAATATACTCACCGCGCAGGTAGATATAGCAGGTATGGGCATTCATCGCGAAAGACGCGATCAGGCAGCCTTCGATCAGCGTGTGCGGATCATGGCGCATAATCTCGCGGTCCTTGCAGGTGCCGGGTTCGGATTCGTCTGCGTTCACAACCAGATAAGCCGGGCGACCGTCGCTTTCCTTGGGCATGAACGACCATTTCAATCCGGTCGGGAAACCCGCACCTCCGCGCCCGCGCAGACCTGAGTCTTTCATCGTCTGGATGATCCAATCACGCCCGTTCTTGATCAGGCCAGCCGTGCCGTCCCAATGCCCTCGGGCCTGTGCACCGCGCAACGTGCGCTCGTGCATCCCGTAGATGTTGGTAAAGATCCGGTCCTGATCCTTCAGCATCGTTCGCTTACCCTTGGCTATCCTGGCGCATGCGCCAGAGTTGATAAATGTTCACGCCCGCGTAGATGAACCCCGCCAGAGCGGCGAAATCAAACAGCAGCGCATAACGCCCCGGCAACCCGATCGCAGGGCCGATGAACAGCGACATGCCCAGCCAAACGACCATGGTCACAGCGATGACCACCCCGATATGTCTGCCCTTGCGGGCTATGGCTTGTTCTGTGTCTCTGTCCATCTCACTCTGATGCCGCTGGGGGCATGCTTAGTCCTTGTCCTTGCCGACTTTTCTGGCGCGTTTGGAGAATTCGGTTTCTTCCCCAGCCGCCAGCTTGGCCGCCTGTTCGATCCAGCCGTCGCGCTCGATCCGGCCCTTGAATTTTAGCCGTGCATCGACCCAGGCAATCTGCAGCGGGGTCCAGGCGGCAATCTGATCGAAGTGATAGAACCCCAGCTCATTCAGCGTCTGTTCCAGTTTAGGCCCGACGCCCTTGAGTAGTTTCAGATCATCCGGCTTGCCATCCCGCGCACCTTCCAAAACCTCTGGCGCGTCTTCTGCGGGCTGTTCCTTTTTCGCCTCCTCGGCCTGTTTGACAGCCGGTTTGGGTGGTTCAGGCACTTTGGGAGGTTTGGCTGCCGCGCTCGCGCCGGCCTGCTTTCCGTCCTTGCCCAACCAAGGTGTCAGGATCGGCACCTCGGTCCCATCGATCCGCTTGACAGTATCGCCCAGTTCAGTCGCCAACGCGACACTGGCATTGTATTGAGGTTTCCCCGCATCATACTCGTTCAGGCTGGACAATCCGCTCAGCGGCTCGGCTGCGTAACGTCCATTCTGGGGGCCGGGCACCGGCACCTTGCCCGCGATCAGATCATCGAGGATTTTGCCGAAGCTTTCGGTGGTCAGGTCCTCGTAATAGTCCTTGCCGATCTGCGCCATCGGCGCATTGGCGCAGGAGCCCAGGCATTCGACCTCTTCCCAGCTCAGTTTGCCATCGGCGGATAGCTCATGCGGCTTGGCCGCGATCTTTTCCTTGCAAACCGCGATCAGGTCTTCGGCCCCGCAGATCAAGCAGGAGGTCGTGCCGCAGACCTGAATATGCGCCACCGAGCCAACCGGTTGCAGTTGGAACATGAAGTAGAACGAGGCCACCTCAAGCACGCGGATATCGGCCATGCCCAGCATATCGGCAACAGATTCAATCGCCGGACGGGTCAGCCACCCCTCCTGCTCTTGCGCACGCCAAAGCAGAGGGATCACCGCACTGGCCTGACGGCCCTCGGGGTACTTGGTAACCTGCGCTTCGGCCCATTGCTGGTTTGCAGCGGTGAAGGCAAAGCTTTCGGGTTGTTCGGGGTGGAGGCGGCGGAGCATTAGCGGTCAATCTCTCCAAATACGACGTCCATGGTGCCGATAATGGCGGCGACGTCAGCCAACTGATGCCCCCCCGCAACGTGATCCATGGCTTGCAGATGCAGGAAGCCCGGCGCGCGCAGCTTGGCGCGGTAAGGCTTATTGGTACCGTCGGCGACCAGATAGACGCCGAATTCGCCCTTGGGGGCCTCGACAGCAGCGTAAACTTCGCCTGCGGGGACGTGGAAGCCTTCAGTATAGAGCTTGAAGTGATGGATCAGGCTTTCCATCGAGGTTTTCATGTCCGAGCGTTTCGGCGGGGTGATCTTGCCGCGTGCCAGAACATCTCCGGGACAGTCGCGTATTTTGGCGATGGCTTGCTGGATGATCGACAGCGACTGGCGCATCTCTTCCATGCGGACCAGATAGCGGTCATAGCAGTCGCCATTCTTGCCGACGGGGATCTGAAACTCGAACTCGTCATAGCATTCATAGGGCTGCGCGCGACGCAGATCCCACGCCAGACCTGACCCGCGCACCATCACGCCCGAGAAGCCGTATTTCTGAATGTCATCCTCGGTCACGACACCGATATCGGCGTTGCGCTGTTTGAAGATGCGGTTTTCGGTCAGCAGCCCGTCAATATCGTCCAGAACGGCGGGGAATTCGTGGCTCCATGTCTCGATATCGTCCAGTAGTTCTGGCGGCAGGTCCTGGTGGACGCCACCGGGGCGGAAATAGGCGGCGTGCAGGCGGGCACCGCAAGCGCGCTCATAGAACACCATCAGCTTTTCGCGTTCCTCGAACCCCCACAGAGGCGGCGTCAGCGCGCCGACATCCATCGCCTGAGTGGTCACGTTCAGCAGGTGGTTCAGAACGCGTCCGATCTCGGAATACAGAACCCGGATCAGAGAGCCGCGGCGCGGCACCTCGACGCCTGTCAGCTTTTCGATCGCCAGACACCAGGCATGTTCCTGGTTCATTGGCGCCACGTAATCCAGACGGTCGAAATACGGCAGGTTCTGCAGATACGTCCGGCTTTCCATCAGCTTTTCGGTGCCACGGTGCAGCAGGCCGATATGCGGATCACAACGTTCGACAATCTCGCCGTCCAGCTCAAGTACAAGGCGCAAAACACCATGCGCGGCAGGGTGTTGCGGGCCGAAGTTGATGTTGAAGTTGCGGATCTTCTGTTCGCCGCTTAGGGCATCGGTGCTGCCGTCATCATATCTTGAGCCGTCCATTACCGCTGTCCCCGCTTCTTCTTGGCCTCAACCCTGACGCGGACTTTCTCAGCCTCAGTTGCCTTGGCCGCAGCCCCGGCCAGCAGGACACCCAATGCCCCCAATGCGATCAGTTCCCCCAGCAGCATCAGCATCTTAGCGGCGCTCCAATTCCTGTAACTTCAGTCCGACCCACCACAGCAGCGCGATGGTTCCGAACGGCACCAGGCACAGCAGGCACCAGTATTTGTTGATCCCGAAGAATGGCAGAATTTTTACCATCGGGATAATGGTGAGCGCAGAAAGGATCAGCCACCAGATACCACCCATCACTCAGCCTCCTGCTTTTCATCCCCCGGCAGGATGTAGTTCGCACCCTCCCACGGGCTCATGAAATCGAACTGGCGGTATTCCTGCACCAGCGAGACGGGTTCGTAGACCACGCGCTTTTGCGCCTCGTCATAGCGCACCTCGGTATAGCCGGTGGTCGGAAAGTCCTTGCGCAGCGGATGGCCGCGAAAGCCATAGTCTGTCAGGATGCGCCGCAGGTCAGGATGGCCCGAGAACAGGATGCCGAACATGTCGAACACCTCACGCTCGAACCAGTTGGCCGAGGGGTGGACGTCAACGATCGAAGGCACCATGTCCTCTTCGCGGATCGACACCCGCAGGCGGATGCGCTGGTTTTGGTACATCGACAGGAAGTGATAGACCACATCGAAGCGCTTGGGCCGTTCCGGGTAATCCACGCCGGTGATGTCGACAAGAGTTGAAAACTGGCAGTTGCGGTCGGTCCGAAGGTATTCGATGAATTCAACCAGGTTCGATGGGGCCACATCGACATTCAGCTCGTCATGGGTGACATCCCAAGCCAGCACACAATCCGGCCGCTTGATTTCAATATGCGTGCCAAGTTCCTTGAGTGCGTCGCTCATCTGCCCTCTCCTCAGCGTACAATGGTGCCGGTGCGGCGGATTTTGCGTTGCAACTGCATAAGCCCATACAGCAGCGCCTCAGCCGTTGGCGGGCAGCCCGGGACATAAATGTCCACCGGCACAATCCGGTCACAGCCACGCACCACCGAATAGGAATAGTGGTAATAGCCACCACCATTCGCGCAGGAGCCCATCGAGATTACATAGCGCGGCTCGGGCATCTGATCGTAAACCTTGCGCAGCGCCGGGGCCATCTTGTTGGTCAACGTTCCGGCCACGATCATCACATCGGACTGGCGTGGGGACGCGCGGGGCGCGATGCCAAACCGCTCCGCGTCATAACGCGGCATCGAGGTATGCATCATCTCGACCGCGCAGCAGGCCAAACCAAAGGTCATCCAGTGCAGCGAACCGGTACGCGCCCAGTTGATGATGTCTTCGGTCGAGGTCAGCAGGAACCCTTTGTCCTGCAATTCGGCATTCAGGGCCTGGGTGGCGACTTCTTTATCGACGCCAGCGGTGTTTGCACCGGTCATCACTCCCATTCCAGCGCCCCTTTTTTCCATTCATAGGCAAAGCCGATGGTCAGAACGGCCAGAAATACCATCATGGACCAAAAGCCCACATCGCTGATGTCTTTGAAACCGACGGCCCACGGAAACAGAAATGCGATTTCCAGATCGAAGATGATGAACAGGATCGCGACCAGATAGAATCGCACATCGAACTTCATCCGCGCATCATCGAATGCATTGAATCCACATTCATATGCGCTGACCTTTTCCGGGTCGGGATTGCGTACCGCAAGCACCACAGCAGCCAGAATCAGAACGATTCCAAGCCCCACGGCAACAGCCAGAAACACCAGAATCGGGAGGTACTCCCGCAGCAGGTCTTCCACGTATAGCTCCTTTCCCGCGCAAGCCCCGAAAAGGATGCGCCGTCAATTGGCGTGTTGACGGGACATTCTGTATCCGCGCCGCGTCAGAGGGTCAACCGAACACAAGCGCGCAGGTGATGGAATCTGCGTTTGATCAGACCAAACAACGCCCTAGGCGGTTGTGCGGCACCGAATTCGGTCGCCTTCGCTAAACCGTATTATTCCAATCAGGTATTCGCTTTTCAAAGAATGCCGCGATCCCCTCCTGCGCCTCGGCTGTCTGCCAACGGGCGACCAATTCCGAGATTGTGTTATCGATCACATCATCGTCAATTTGCGGCCCCAGAGAATGAACCAATGCCTTGGCAGAGGCGACGGCCCCCGGCGCGCACGAGAGGTAAGGCAGAACCTCGGCCTCAACCGCATCAGGAACAGCTTCGGCAGCGACAACACGCGACAGCAGGCCCAGATCGACAGCCTCTGCCGCATCAAACGGGCGTGCCGACATGAACACCCGCCGTGCCCTCGCCGCACCCATGCGCGCAATCACATAGGGACCGATGGTCGCAGGGATAAGTCCAAGCCGGGTTTCGGTCAGCGCCATTTTCATGGTGCCCACGCCAATCGCCACATCGCAGACTGCGGCCAGCCCGACCCCACCGCCAAAGGCGTTGCCCTGCAAAACCCCGATCAGAGGTTTCGGAAGCGCATTCAGCGCCGACAACATCTCGGCCAGCTTGCGCGCCTCGACAAATCTTGTTTGCTGATCAGCCGCCATCTGGGCCTGCATCCACCCCAGATCAGCACCAGCGCAAAAACTCTTGCCCGCGCCGGTCAGAACCACCACGCGCACCTTCGGGTCTGAAGCCAACCGATCCGCCGCCTTTGTCAGCTCTGCGATCATCTGCGCCGACATGGCATTGTGTTTCTCGGGGCGGTTGAGCGTCAGTGTGGCGACACCGCGTTCGTCCGTGGTCAGTGAGATCGTGTCGAACATGTCGAAGCCCTCATTCGCCACGCATGGCACGGGCCATCTGCGCGGCTTCTGCCAGAACCGTGGCATCCAGCCCGGTGTCATACCCCAGACGCTCAAGATGTGCGGCGACGTCTTCGGTCGCGACGTTACCTGCGGCACCGGGCGCAAACGGGCATCCGCCCAAACCGCCCACTGCCGCGTCGAACACGCGCACGCCCAACGACAGCGCGACATCAATGTTGTCCAACGCCTTGTCGTTGGTGTTGTGAAAGTGTCCCGCCAATCGCGTCGCTGGCACTCTCTCGCGTACTGCAAGCAACATATGCGCAATCGTATCCGGAGTGCCCTGACCGATCGTATCGCCCAACGAAATCTCATAGCAGCCCAGAGCAAACAGCTCGTCGGCGACCTCGGCCACCTTTTGAGGATCGGTCGGGCCGTCATAAGGGCAATCCGTGACGCATGAAACATATCCGCGAACCGGCAGATCAATGTGGCGCGCGGCTTCGAGGATGGGCTGAAACCGCGCGATGGATTCAGAGATCGAGGCATTGACGTTTGCCTGCGAAAACCCTTCCGAGGCCGAGGCAAACACCGCGATCTCGTCCGCTTTGGCTGCCAGCGCATCCTCGTACCCGCGCATATTCGGCGTCAGAGCGGCGTATCGCAGGTTGTCCGCGCGTGTGATTCCGGCCAGAACTTCGGCGCTGCCTGCCATCTGCGGCACTCGTTTCGGGGATACGAAACTCGCCACCTCGATCCGGTTGAAACCCGCGCGAGACAAACAGTCGATCAAAGCGATCTTTTCCGACACCGGAATATCGCGCGCCTCGCTTTGCAAACCGTCGCGCGGACCAACCTCGAAAATCTCGACCCGTTCGCCCATCTCAACACCCCTTCCAATTTCTTTTAGTTTCAGCTGCGGACCACCCGACCCTGCCACAATCAGCTTCGGCGGGACAGATCACGTCTCTTCCAGCCGGACCAGCGCCGCGCCAGCCTCGACCTGAGCACCCGCGCCCACCAGAACTTCGGCCACCACGCCGTCACGCGCCGCCAGCAGAGAATGCTCCATCTTCATGGCCTCGAGTATGGCCAGCCGGTCACCTTCCTGCACAACCTGCCCCGGTTCGGCAAAGACCGCCTTGACCAACCCGGGCATCGGCGCTTCGACCACGTTCGTGTCACCCGCGGCACCAGAATCGCGGTCAAGCGGGTCGACCAAATCAAAACCGCGGCCATAGTCCTGAAACACGGTGATGCGGGAACCGGCGGCCGAGACCTGCGGCATCGGTTGCCCCGCGATCAGCCACTTGCCTGAAATGCGCTGCGCCTCAATTACCTGGTCGCCCAATTGCCAAAGTTGCCGGTTCGGGCCGAGAACCTGAACATCCAGATCGATCTGTTCGTCATCCGCCTTCAGTTGCACAGCCCTGTGCAGAGGTGCCCACAAGGTAAAGCCAGCCTCCGCCTCGGGATCGACCAGATCCAGCGCGGTCATGGCGGCTGCAACGTAGGTCGGAGCAGCAGAGGCGGTTTCCTGAACCAGCGCGTCAATCTCTCGCCCGATCAGGCCCGTATCGACGTCGCCTGCCGCGAAGCCGGAATGACGCGCCAGCGCCCCCAGAAACGCCAGATTGGTCACGGTTCCTGCAACTTCGGTGCGTTCAAGCGCACGGCTCAGCGATTGCAAAGCGACAGCGCGTGTCGGGCCATAGGTGATGATCTTGGCAATCATCGGATCGTACCACGGGCTGATCGTGTCCCCGGCGCGGACGCCGCTGTCGGCCCGGCAGGTGTCCGGGAATGACAGGTGGGTCAGTGTTCCGGTCGCTGGCAGGAACCCCTTTGGGACGTCTTCAGCATAGAGACGCGCCTCAAAAGCGTGGCCGCTGATCGACAGTTCGGCCTGCTGTTTTGGCAAAGCCTCCCCTGCAGCCACACGCAATTGCCACTCGACCAGATCGACGCCGGTGATCGCCTCGGTCACGGGATGTTCCACCTGCAGGCGCGTGTTCATCTCCATGAACCAGAACCGATCGGGGCGCAGCCCGTCCGAGGCATCTACGATGAACTCGACCGTCCCGGCCCCCTTGTACCCTATGGCTTCGGCCGCGCGCACGGCTGCCTGCCCCATCGCCTTGCGCATCTCGGGCGTCATTCCGGGCGCTGGTGCCTCTTCGATTACCTTCTGATGCCGCCGCTGTAACGAACAGTCGCGTTCGAACAAATGTACCGCACGGGTGCCGTCGCCAAAAACCTGCACCTCGATATGGCGGGGCTTAGTGACGAATTTTTCGATCAGGACCGCATCGTTGCCAAAGGCGGTCCGGGCCTCACCGCGCGCACTGTCCAGCGCGGCGGCGAATTCTTCGGGCCGTTCGACAAGGCGCATGCCCTTGCCACCGCCACCCGCGACCGCCTTGATCAGAACCGGATAGCCGATCGTATCGGCTGCCCCCGACAGGTGCTCGGGGTCCTGATTGTCACCGTGATAGCCCGGCACGACCGGCACCCCAGCCTGTTCCATAAGCGCCTTGGCCGCATCCTTGAGGCCCATTTTGCGGATCGCATCCGCAGATGGCCCGATGAAGGTCAGCCCTGCAGCCTCGACCGCATCCACGAAATCAGGGTTTTCGGATAAAAATCCATAGCCCGGATGAATTGCCTGAGCGCCGGTGTCCATTGCTGCCTGGATGATCACATCACCTTTCAGATAACTCTCTGCAGGGGCCGCTCCACCGATATGCACTGCCTCATCTGCCATCTGCACATGCTTGGCCGAGGCATCCGCATCGGAATAGACAGCCACGCAGGACACGCCCATCTTCTGAGCGGTCTCGATGACCCGGCAGGCAATCTCGCCACGATTGGCAATCAGGATTTTATTGAACATCGGCAAATCCTTGCTTTTCTCGCATCACAACCTCAGGGTGCGCAACATGGCTCAAGACATTTACGATCCCGAGTTTGTGGCAGGTGTATTCGACAGATGTTCCGGTGCGTATCGAAACTGGAGCGCTGTAGCGTCCTTTGGTTTTGTACGAGCTTGGCGAAAGGCATGTATCAATGGCCTCGCTCTGCCCCCTGACACGCTTGCTTCCGGCGTCGATCTGATGGCCGGAACGGGAGAGGCTTGGCCACATTTGTTTGCCCAATTCCCGAAGATCACGAAAGTTACTGCCATCGACATAAGTCCCGAAATGCATCGTCAGGCCATGGATCGGCTGCATAAGGGTCGAGAGGACCGGGTCGCACATCTTTGCGCTAATATGCTGACGACCGATCTTCCCAGCGAAAGCGCCGATTTTGCAATCTCCACATTTGGCCTCAAGACGTTCAACGCAGAGCAGCATTTGATTTTTGCCCAACAATTGCGCCGCATACTCAAACCCGGCGCACCGTTTTCTTTGATTGAAGCCACCGACCCGGTGGGGTGGTCGTTGCGGCCGCTCTACCGCCTTTATCTGGACGGCGTCTTGCCTCAGATTGAGAGGCTCTTTTTGAACGGCGCCCAAGATTTCTCCATGATAGGTGCCTACACCCGCAACTTTGGCCGCGGCGACACGGTTGCGGATGCTTTGGCAACCGTGGGGCTTAACATGGAAACAAGAATTTATGTCCACGGAAGCGCCATTCGTTTTTCTGGAAACAGACCTCACTAGACCGCCCATGTCTACATCCTGAACACGCCGAAGCGTGTCTCCTCAATCGGGGCGTTCAGCGCGGCGCTCAGTGACAGCGCCAGCACATCGCGGCTTTTACGGGGGTCGATGATGCCGTCATCCCACAGGCGCGCCGAGGCATAGAGCGGGTGCGATTGTTCCTCGAACATCTCCAGCGTCGGGCGCTTGAAGTCGACCTCTTCCTCGGCTGACCAGGTTCCGCCTTGCCGTTCGATCCCGTCGCGCTTGACGGTGGCCAGAACACCCGCCGCCTGCTCGCCACCCATCACGGAAATGCGCGAGTTTGGCCATGTCCACAGGAACCGAGGCTGATAGGCGCGGCCCGCCATGCCGTAATTCCCGGCCCCGAATGAGCCACCCACCAGCATCGTGATCTTGGGCACCGAGGTTGTCGCAACCGCCGTCACCATCTTGGCGCCGTGCCGCGCGATGCCCTCGTTCTCGTATTTCCGACCGACCATAAACCCGGTGATGTTCTGCAGGAAGACCAGCGGCGTTTTGCGCTGCGAACACAGCTCGACAAAATGCGCGCCTTTCTGTGCGGCTTCGGAAAAAAGCACGCCATTGTTGGCGATGATGCCAACCGGGCAGCCTTTGACATGGGCAAAACCCGTGACCAGCGTCTCACCGAACCGGGGCTTGAACTCATCGAACCGAGAGCCGTCGACCAGACGCGCAATCACCTCGCGGATGTCATAGGGTGTGCGCAGATCAGCGGGGACTACGCCCAGAATTTCCTCGGGGTCGTAAGCAGGTTCTTCGGGCGCTTCATACTGTAGTCCGGGCTTCAGCCCGGCACCTCCCAGCGATCCCACGGCCCGCCGTGCCAGGGCCAGCGCATGCGAATCATCCTCGGCCAGATAGTCCGCGACACCGGACAGCCGCGTATGAACATCGCCGCCACCCAGATCCTCGGCGCTGACGACCTCGCCTGTTGCCGCCTTGACCAGAGGTGGCCCGGCCAGAAATATCGTGCCCTGATCGCGCACGATGATCGTCACATCCGACATCGCGGGCACGTATGCCCCTCCTGCGGTACAAGACCCCATCACGACGGCGATCTGAGGGATCCCTTTCGCACTCATCCGCGCCTGATTGTAGAAGATGCGACCAAAATGATCGCGATCGGGAAAAACCTCATCCTGATTGGGCAGGTTCGCTCCGCCACTGTCGACCAGATAGATGCAAGGGAGGTGGTTTTCCTCGGCAATTTCCTGTGCGCGCAGGTGCTTTTTGACCGACATCGGATAGTAGGTGCCGCCCTTCACCGTGGCATCATTGCACACCACCATAACCTCGCGCCCCTGCACCCGGCCAATCCCGGCAATGACCCCGGCGCAGGGCGCGGCATCGCCATACATCCCATGTGCGGCGGTTGCGCCGATCTCCAGAAACGAAGACCCCGCATCCAGCAGGTTCGCCACCCGACGGCGGGGGAGCATCTTGCCCCGCGAGATGTGCCGCGCGCGGGACTTCTCGCCACCGCCCATACGCGCCGCTTCGGCAACGACAGAGATCTGGGCAAGCGCGTCAAGATGGGCCGTGCGGTTTGCGTTGAAACCCTCGGAGGTTGTTATAGCTTTGGACTTCAGTTTCATTCCAGTTTCCCCAAGTCGCGCAATTCCACAGCACGTTCAGCGGTTTCGGTCAGTATGCAATTTGCTGCGACGATCGTGCGTATGGTCCCATCGGACCAGATGCTGTAAGCCAATCCACACTCAGCGTCGCGAAAACCAATCCAGGCACGCTGAGCGTCGCGCAATTGATCCGCTAGTTTGGGGCGTTCGGCGAAATCGGCCCTGCGAAGCTGATACTGCTCATTCAGCAAATTGTCCCAAACCTGCGCCTCAGCCTGAATGCACTGGGATATCCCGATCGTGGTACCGTTCCCCGGTGCGGTTTGGCACGCGCCCGCAGCTTTGCCCAGACAGGACGACAGCGCGCCACCCGGCAGCGCTTGAGAGAAGCACCATTGAATATAGTTTTGGTCCACCCAAGCGTTTTGAGCGGATACAAGTGACGGGAACAGCATTGCGGCAATGGTCATTCGCATCATTCGATCAACTCCTGCACGGCCCGCGCCTTCAACTCCTTACGGATCACCTTTCCGGTTACAGTCATCGGCAATTCCGCCAGAAACGCCACCTCACGCGGATAAGAATACTGCGCCAGACGGGACTTGACCCATTCCTGTAACTCGTCCTGCGAGGCCTCAACCCCCGGTTTCAAGACCACATAAGCCTTTACGATCTCGGTCCGCAAAGGATCGGGCTTGCCGACAACACCCACCGTCGCCACCGCCGGGTGGGTCAGCAGGCAATCCTCGATTTCCGCCGGGCCAATACGGTATCCGGCCGAGGTGATCACGTCATCCTCACGGCCGACAAAGCGCAGATAGTCGCCCTCCGACACGCCGCGGTCTCCGGTGATCAGCCAGTTGCCGCGAAATTTCTCGGCGGTTGCTTGAGGATTGTTCCAGTACTCAAGCAGCATTGAAGCCGAGCCGCGCCTGATGGCCACGTCACCCTCTTCGCTTGTGGGGGTGCCATCCTCATCAATCACTGCCACCTCATGCCCGGGCACCGGCTTGCCGATACAGCCGGGTCGCACAGGAAAATCCTCGGCGCAGGAAGATACGACCATGTTGCACTCGGTCTGGCCATAGAATTCGTTGATCGTCAGGCCAAACGCCTGCTGCCCCCAGGCCAGCATCTCAGGGCCCAGCGGCTCGCCACCCGATGCAACCGAGCGCAGGCCCGGAATGGCTTGACCTGCCGCCTTCAGCATCCGCAGCGCCGTGGGAGGGAAAAACACGTTCCGAACCCCTGCGCGGGCGATCACGTCGGCACATGCGTCGGGCGCGAACTTTTCCGATCTCGCCGCGACCACCGGGATGCCCAGTGCAAGCCCCGGCATCAGCACATCGAACAGGCCGCCGATCCACGCCCAATCGGCGGGTGTCCACAAACAATCTCCGTCACGCAGATGGTTGTGGCTGATCGATACGCCGGGCAGATGGCCGGTCAAAAGCCGGTGCCCATGCAGCGCGCCTTTGGGGCTGCCCGTGGTCCCTGAAGTGTAAATCAGTACCGCGGGGTCTTCGGGGCCGGTATCGGCAAAGCTGACCGGACCGCCTGCCTGCCCGATCTGATCCACCAGCAGCGGTTTGGCCAGAGCGGCAAGCAACCTTGCCCCTTCCGCATCAGTCAGAACAAGCTGCGCGCCGGCATCGTCGATCCGAGACCGCAACGCGTCGTGCTTGAACAGCTTGAATAGCGGCACCGAGACCGCGCCGATCTTCCAGATCGCCAGATGCGCCGCTGCGCACCAGGGCGACTGACCCAACAGAACCCCCACCCGGTCGCCCGGCTGCACCTTCTTCAAAAGCGCGCGTGCCAGGCCGTCCACCATGTTGGCCAGTTGCCCGAAGGTTATCCGGGCCTCTTGCTGCCCGCTCAGGTCGATCAGCGCGACCTTCTGCGGCGCATGGCTCAGACACTGCTGGGCCATGTTCAACCGTTCGGGCAAATCCCAGCCTCCCGCAGGGCGCAAACCCGGTATGCGCCTAGCGTCTGACAAGGTGTTTTTCCCTTATTTTACTGCCGCTTGAACCCCTCAACCGCAGGGAATTCCTCGCAGCAATTTGATGCAGATCAGAGGCAGTCGCCGCAGGTGTTGCCATTGCTGCGAGGTCAACAAAACCAAAGGCACGAAAATGACCAACAAACTCGCCGCTTTGACCCTTTCGACCGCACTTGCCGCGCTGGCTGGACCCGCCCTCGCTCAATCGCAGGGGGATTGGACCGTCGGCTTTGGTGTCGGTTACCTGAACCCCAAATCCGACAACGGAACGCTGGCCGGGCTCGACGCCGATATCGACTCGGACACGCGGCCGATCTTCACCGCCGAGTATTTTATCCGCGACAATCTGGGCATCGAACTTCTGGCGGCGACGCCGTTCAGACACGATGTCACGCTTGGTGGCTCGGTCGACGCTGGCAGCGTCAAACACCTGCCGCCGACCCTGTCGCTGAACTACCACTTCCCCACCAACAGCGCGTGGAAACCCTATGTCGGCGCTGGTTTGAACTACACGATCTTCTTCGACGAGGACTCGCCGCTGGGCGATCTGAAGGTCGACAACTCGTTCGGCATCTCGGTGCAGGCCGGTCTGGACTATATGGTCACGGAACGGGGTGCGGTGCGATTGAACGTGCGCTGGTTCGACATCGACTCGGACGTCAAGCTGGATGGAACGAAGATCGGCAAAGCCGAGATCGACCCCATTCTGGTTGGCCTGTCCTACGTTCATCGCTTCTGATCCTTTGATCACGCGCGCCTTGCAGAGCCGCATCTGCAAGGCGCTTTTCAGACCATCTCGCTCATCATTTCGCGCCCGATCAGCATCCGGCGAATTTCGCTGGTTCCCGCGCCGATCTCCATCAACTTGGCATCACGGAAAATTCGGCTGACTGGCGCATCCGACAGGAACCCGGCGCCGCCCATGGCCTGCACCGCCTGATGCGCCTGAACCATCGCCTGCTCCGAGGCATAGAGACAGCACGCCGCCGCATCCTGTCGGGTTACATCGCCCCGGTCACAGGCTTTTGCAACTTCGTACACGTAAGCCCGGGCCGAGTTCATTGCGGTATACATATCCGCGATTTTGCCCTGCATCAGTTGAAAGCTGCCGATGGGTTGGCCGAATTGCTTGCGCTCGGCCAGATAGGGCATAACTTCGTCCAGACAGGAGGCCATGATCCCGGTTCCGATCCCTGCCAGAACCACGCGTTCGTAATCCAAGCCTGACATCAGAACGGCGACACCTCTGCCCTCTTCGCCCAGCACATTTTCAAAGGGAACCTCAACGTCCTCAAAGATCAGCTCGGCCGTGTTCGACCCCCGCATACCCAGCTTGTCGAAATGGGGCGAGGTTGAAAATCCCGTCATTTCTTTTTCAATCAGAAAAGCGGTGATGCCTTTTGATCCGGCATCCGGGTCGGTTTTGGCATACACCACCAGCGTATCCGCATCCGGTCCGTTGGTGATCCAATATTTGTTGCCATTCAGCCGATAATGGTCGTTGCGCTTTTCGGCGCGCAGTTTCATCGACACAACATCCGATCCAGCCGAGGGCTCCGACATCGCCAAAGCCCCCACATGATCGCCCGAGATCAGGCGGGGCAGATATTTCTGCTTTTGCTCGCCGCTCCCGTTCAGTTTGATCTGGTTCACGCACAGGTTGGAATGTGCGCCGTAAGACAAGGAAACCGAGGCTGAGGCCCGCGCAATCTCCTCGACCGCAACCGTATGCGCCAAATATGACATGCCCGCGCCGCCATATTCCTCGGGCACGGTCACGCCCAAAAGCCCAAGATCGCCCATCTCTTTCCACAGGTCGTTCGGAAAACTGTTGGATGCATCGATCTCGGCCGCCATCGGTTTGACCCGATCCTGCGCCCAGCGATGCACCATTTCGCGCAGGGCATTCACGTCTTCTCCCAGATCAAATTTCATCGTGGCCGTGAACATGCGCGCTCCTCTCCTCGCGTTAATGAACAAATGTTCAATAAATGGATAGCAGCGATTTCCCATGCGGTCAATCTTCAGACGCACGCCAGCGACCGCACGCAAAACGCCGCCCAACAGGCGGCGTTTTCAAAGGATCAAGCGTGCGCCTTTGGCGCACTCCGCTGGATCAGGACTGATAGACAGCACCAACCTCGGCCCGGATGATGCGCGCGATCAAAGCACAATCCTCCAGCGAGAAGGTCAGCGGCACCCGCATGTCCATGATCCCGGTCAGAATCCGGTCCGTCTCGGGCATCCGTTCACTTTCTGCATAGCGCCAACTGTCGTAGCGCGAGGTAAAGCCGGTCGGTTCAGAACCACCGAACCATTTCAACTCCACCCCTCGGTCCGCGCAACGCCGGATCACTTCGGCTATGCGCTCGGGATGCCAGTCGAGCAGCAGGAACTGGATGGAAGACCCGACAAATGTCTCTGCTTCCGGCCGGTCGACAACCGTCAAACCGGGCGTTCCGCGCAGCCTATCTTCGATGACTTTGTATCGGACGTTCCACCGTTCGACCTGCCGGTCGAGATCGCGCAGCTGCGGGCGCAGGATCGCGGCGCGCAGATTGTCCATCCGTCCCGAAACATTAGGGGTCGTGTACTTGATCCGCTCGAACACCTCCGGCCCCGGCGCCGCCAGATGACGCTCATAGAGCATATACGAACCCGAAAGCATCGTCGCTTTGGCCGCAAGCTCTTCGTCATCGGTGACCAATAGGCCGCCCTCGCCCGAGTTCACATGCTTGTAGGTCTGGCAGGAATAGCACCCAATTGCACCTTGCCGACCCGAAAGCTGCCCGCGCCAAGCGGCCCCCATCGTGTGCGCGCAATCTTCGATGACGATGACACCTGCGGCATCGCACATTTGCATCAGCCGATCCATATCACACAGATGACCGCGCATATGGCTCAGCATCAGTACCCGCGCTCTGTCGAGTTTCGCTGCCAGATCGTCCAGATCAATGGTCAAATCTTCGGTCACACCAACAAACACAGGCACCGCTCCGACCGATGCGATTGCGCCTGGAACCGGGGCAAGGGTGAAGGCGTTTGTCAGCACAGGATCTCCGGGCCGGACCCCAACCGCCCGCAGGGCCGTTGCCAAAGCGTAACCCCCGGAGGACACCGCCAAACAGAACTTCGCTCCTGTCTGTGCGGCGAATTCCTGTTCCAGCAACGCTGTCTCGCCCAATTCGCCGGGTGCTACATTGTAGCGATGCAACCGGCCATGGCGCAGCACCGCCAGAGCGGCGTCAATCGCGTCTTCGGGGATGGGTTCCTGCTGCGTAAAGCTGCCAGTAAAAATTTCTCTCATGGGTTTGTTCTGGTGCCGCAATCGCCTTGCGTCAAGGTATCAGGTCACCGCACCGATCAGATCGGGCACCAAACCGGGCAAGTCATTGAAATGATGCAGCAGCGCCTCGGGTTCGAGCGCGGCCATGTCGTCGCCAGCGGGGCCGAACGTTACCAGAACCGAAGGCACCCCCGCCGCGCGCGCGGTGTTCCGGTCGGTATCCGAATCCCCGATCAGCACGCACAGGTCAGGATGCCCGCCTGCCCGCCGCGCTGCTTCGCGCAGGGGTTCGGGGTCAGGCTTACGAACCGGCAGCGTGTCGGCCCCCACCAAAGACGCGAACTGGTCGCGCACGCCAAGACGGGTCAACAACAGATCGGCCAGAGCTTCGGGCTTGTTGGTGCAGATGCCGACACCATAACCTGCGGTTCTCAGCGCATCCACCGCCTCGAGCGCGCCGGGATAGAATAGCGTATGGTTGTCGATGGCCTGCTCATATGCCTCGAGCAGAACAGGGTAATAGGCGGCGACGGTGTCGTCCTGATAGGCTCCGACCCGTTTCAAACCATGCGTCAACATCATCCGCCCGCCACGCAATGCAACCGCCGCGTCCTGGTCCTGGACCAGCACATCCCCATGTCCCATCTGGCGAAAACAATGGTTGGCAGCCGCCAGCAAATCGCCGGATGTATCCGCCAAAGTTCCATCCAGATCAAAGATCACCGTCCGCATTTTATCCCCTCGTTCGGCAGTTTTCCGCCATACCGTGTTGCAATCGGCAATCTTCTTTGATGGCCGAACCGCTTGCGCCTTTGCCCTCAGCGGATAAAACGGACCGCGACAAAACAAAAGAGAAAACGATTTTATGAGCACCGCCCTTGTCATCCTTGCCGCCGGAAAAGGCACGAGGATGAATTCAGACACTCCCAAAGTCCTGCACCCAATTGCACAGACCCCAATGTTGGTTCATGCCATGCGCGCCGGTGCCGTTCTATCCCCCGAGCGCACCGTGATTGTCACCGGGCACGGTTCCGAAGCCGTTGAAAAAGCGGCCAGGGCAGAAGATGAAACTGCCCGGATCGCCGTTCAGAAAGAACAGCTGGGCACCGCACACGCGGTTGCGCAGGCGCGCGAGGCATTGGCCGATTTCAAAGGCGACGTCATCGTCCTTTACGGCGACACGCCCTTTATCGACCCTGCCACCCTTGAACGGATGATCGAAGCCCGCAAATCTTTTGATCTGGTCATGTTGGGCTTTGACATTGCCGAAGTTCAGCCCCGCTATGGGCGGCTGATCATGGATGGGGACCGGCTGGTCGAGATTGTCGAATACAAGGACGCCACGGAAGAACAGCGCGCCATCCGCTTTACCAACAGCGGATTGTTGGCCTGTGATGCCGAACTGCTGTTCGACCTGATCGATCAGGTCAGTAACGAAAACGCATCGGGCGAGTATTATCTGACGGAACTGGCGGCGCTGGCCAATGCGCGCGGGCTGAAAGCCACCGCGATCAAATGTGACGAGGCCGAAACGCTGGGTGTGGATTCGCGCGCCGATCTGGCCGCTGCGGATGCCGAATATCAGGCCCGTGCGCGCGACGCGCTATTGCAGGACGGGGTGACACTGATGGCTCCCGACACGGTCTATCTGTCCGCGGATACGGTGATTGGCCGCGACACGGTGATCGAGCCCAACGTCGTTTTCGGCCCCGGCGTCACCGTCGAAACTGGTGCGACAATCCGGGCGTTTTCGCATCTGGAGGGCTGTCATGTCAGTCGCGGCTCCGTAGTCGGCCCCTATGCCCGTCTGCGCCCAGGGGCCGAACTGGCCGAGAATACGCGGATCGGCAATTTCGTAGAAATCAAGAACGCCGAGATTGCCGAGGGCGCCAAGGTCAATCATCTTAGCTATATCGGTGATGCATCTGTGGGTGCGGCCTCGAACATCGGCGCAGGTACGATCACCTGCAACTATGACGGGGTTATGAAACACAAGACCACTATTGGTGAAAACGTGTTTGTCGGATCGAATACCATGCTGGTTGCCCCGGTCACAGTGGGCGACAACGCGATGACGGCGACCGGTACTGTTGTGACCAAGGATGTAGAACCCGACGCGCTTGCCGTTGCTCGCGCACGACAGGAAAACAAGCCCGGTCATGCGCGCAAACTTTTTGAGATGCTGAAGGCGAAAAAGGCTCGCCGCGACAAAGGAGCCTGATTTATGTGTGGAATTGTTGGTGTTCTGGGCTCGCATGAAGCCGCCCCCATTCTGGTCGAGGCGCTGAAACGCCTTGAATATCGCGGCTATGACAGCGCCGGGATCGCGACCGTCAACGACGGCACATTGGGCCGTCGCCGCGCGGTTGGCAAGCTGGTCAATCTCAGCGATCTACTGGTGCATGAACCCCTGCCCGGCAAATCCGGGATCGGTCATACTCGCTGGGCCACCCACGGTGCGCCTACGATTACAAACGCGCACCCTCACAAGGCCGGGCCCGTCGCTGTTGTGCACAACGGCATCGTCGAGAATTACCGCGACCTGAGGGCCGAACTTGCCGAACATGGTGTTGGGTTCGAAACCGAGACCGACACCGAAACTGTCGCGCTTTTGACCGAGCACCACATGAATAGCGGCATGACCCCGACCGAAGCCGCTTTCAAGACCATCGACCGGCTCGAAGGTGCTTTTGCGCTGGCCTTTCTGTTCGACGGCGAAAACGATCTGATTGTTGCTGCGCGCAAGGGTTCTCCTCTTGCTATCGGGCACGGGGATGGCGAGATGTATGTGGGCTCGGACGCCATCGCGCTGGCCCCGCTGACCGATCGGATAACCTATCTGGAAGAAGGCGACCGGGCAGTCCTGACCCGCACATCGCTTGAAATCCGCAACGAGGCTGGTGAGCTTGCCAACCGCGAAACCCGCCAGATCAAGCTGGACCATGCGCGTGCCGACAAGGGCGAGCACAAGCATTTCATGGCCAAGGAAATCGCCGAGCAACCCGTAGTGGTGGCCGAAGCGATCAGGTCATACCTGCCCAGCGGGGGTGATCAGGTGGTTCTGCCCGGCGCAGGCATCGACTTCACCAAGCTGGACCGTCTGACCATGGTCGCCTGCGGCACGGCATTTTATGCCTGTCTGACGGCCAAATACTGGTTCGAGCAACTGGCAGGAATGCCGGTAGAGGTCGATATCGCCAGCGAGTTCCGCTATCGCGAACCGCCCATTTCGGATCGGACACTGGCCCTGTTCGTCAGCCAATCGGGTGAAACCGCCGACACGCTCGCCGCGCTGCGCTATTGCGAAGGCAAGGCGGACAAGATTGTCTCGGTCGTCAATGTCCCCGAAAGCTCGATCGCGCGCGAAAGCGATGTGGCTCTGCCGATCCATGCCGGGGTGGAAATCGGCGTCGCCTCGACCAAGGCGTTCACGTGCCAGTTGAGCGTTCTTCTGATGCTGGCACTGAAGGCCGCAACCGATCGCGGCACGCTGAGCGCCGAAGCGATATCCGACCACGCCGCCGCGCTGCGCGGTCTACCTTCTGTTCTGAATGCCGCGCTGGATCAGAACCCGGCCATCAGAACATCGGCGCAGCGCCTGTCCGAGGCGCGTGACGTGCTGTTTCTGGGCCGTGGCTTGATGTACCCGCTGGCGATGGAAGGGGCACTGAAACTCAAGGAAATCAGCTATATACATGCCGAAGGCTATGCTTCGGGCGAGTTGAAACACGGTCCGATCGCCCTGATCGACAAGCATATGCCAGTCGTTGTGATGGCGCCCAAGGATGCTGTATTCGACAAGACCGTATCCAATATGCAAGAGGTCATGGCGCGCAAGGGCAAGGTCATCCTGGTCTCTGACGACGACGGCATTGACGAGGCACAGGACGGGGTCTGGAACATGATCCGAATGCCTCATGTGCATCCCAGTTTGACACCGATCCTGTACGCGCTTCCGGCACAATTACTGGCCTATCACACGGCGGTTGCCAAAGGCACCGACGTGGATCAACCGCGCAATCTGGCCAAATCGGTGACGGTGGAATGAGCGACGCGGTCGAGCTGGATTTCTATCTGGATCAGATCAGAGCCCATGCCGACCCCGCCCGCGCCGAACAGGCGGCGGCTTATCACAAGGCCGCCCGCCCGCATCTGGGCGTTGCGAACCCGATTCTGAACGATCTGACAAAATCCTGGCGGCAGCAGCTGGGCGTGGATGAGCGTGTCGCGCTGGCCGATGCGCTGTGGCAAACCAACATCCACGAGGGTCGCTTGGCTGCGGCAAAACTGCTGACACAGGCACGCATCCGACCGGATCAGGCCGTCTGGGACCTGTTGTACAGCTGGCTGCCCGATTTTGATGCCTGGGCAGTTGCTGATCATGCCTGCATGGCGATGCAGAAACGGCTGACGGCCGATCCCGACCGCTTGGATCAGGTCGCCCTTTGGACACGGTCTGACCATATGTGGACCCGCCGCGCGGCGTTGGTCGCGACGCTGCCCTGGACCAAGCAAAACCACCCCAAACCGGATGATTTGCAACGCCGCGACCGAATTCTGGGCTGGGCCGCCAGCTATGTACCTGATCGCACCTGGTTCATTCAGAAAGCCATCGCCTGGTGGCTGCGAGAGCTGTCCAAGCACGATCCGCAACGGGTCATCGCCTTCCTTGAACAGCATGGCGACAATATGAAACCATTTGCCCGCAAAGAAGCCGGCAAGTACCTGCGCGATTAGTTGGAGTAGACCTCCAGTTCCACCAATTCGTCAAAAGGCAGTAACAAAGCCCGCATCGCGTCCAGCGACAACCGACTGCCGCCGCCTGCGGGCCCGGGACCCGGAACCAGAGTGATGTAAGCTTGCGCCCCCGTTCTGGGCACGACAACCCGACAGGTCATTTCGACATCGACCAAAGGTGTTTCAAGCCAGCGACCGGGCGTGCTGGGGTCACCCAATCCCGCAATGGTCTTTCGTGGACCGTTCCATCCCGCCGCTGCAACGGGTGTCGCGACGGGAGGAGCATCGGGAGCTACTTCTGTCGCTGTCGGCTGTGTCTGCGGCTGCGACTCGGCACCGCCAAAAAGCCGGTCTGACGTAGACCGAACGGTTTCGCACCCGGCGACAAGAACGCAAATTCCCAGCAACGCTAGTCTCATACAGGAAATTTACCCCGCCAAACCGGGCAGTACCAGCCCAAAGCGCAGTTCACCCTTGCCGGTCCCCTGCTGCCGCTTTACCTATGGGCCATGACAGCACCGCTCATCGACCCGTTTGCCCGCGCCATCACCTATCTCCGCGTTTCCGTCACGGACCGGTGCGATTTCCGCTGCGTCTATTGCATGTCGGAAAACATGACTTTTCTGCCCAAGAAAGACCTGCTGACGCTGGAAGAGTTGGACCGCATGTGCTCGACCTTCGTGGGCATGGGGGTCGAAAAGCTTCGGATCACTGGTGGCGAGCCGTTGGTCCGTCGCAACATCATGACCTTCTTCAACAGCATGACCCGGCATCTGGAAAGCGGCGCGCTCAAGGAATTGACGTTGACCACGAATGGCTCGCAGCTGCATCGCTTTGCCGATGATCTTTATGCGGCCGGGGTTCGCCGGGTGAACATCTCATTGGATACGCTCGACGATGACAAGTTCGCCAAGGTCACGCGCTGGGGTCGGCTGAAACAGGTGCTAAACGGCATAGATGCGGCACAAAAGGCCGGTTTGCGGATCAAGATCAACGCCGTCGCGTTGAAGGGGTTCAACGAACCGGAACTGCCACGGATCACCGAATGGTGCGCCGAACGCGATATGGATCTGACCTGGATCGAGGTCATGCCGATGGGCGATATCGGCAACGAAGACCGGCTGGATCAGTACTGGTCCCTAAAGGATGTGCGCCGGGAATACGAAAACCACTACGCCGTGACCGATCTGGCCGAGCGCTCCGGCGGTCCCGCGCGCTATGTCAGGCTTGAGGAAACTGGGCAGAAAATCGGATTCATCACGCCGCTCAGCCACAATTTCTGCGAAAGCTGCAACCGTGTGCGGCTGACCTGCACCGGTGAGTTGTACATGTGCCTCGGGCAAGAGGACATGGCCGACCTGCGCGGCGCTCTGCGTGATCACCCTGATACCGATCAACCGCTGGAAGACGCCATTCGTGCCGCCATCAGCCACAAGCCCAAGGGTCACGACTTTGACTATTCCCGTCAGGCTGTGGATGGTCAGATGAGCCGCCACATGAGCCATACAGGCGGCTGACATGCCCTTGCAGAATGAGCGCCCGACGCTGCTTTATCGGCTGTATTGCGGGTTGACGGCGGTCGCGGCTCCAATCGCTTGGCGAACCGTTCGCAAAAAGCTTGAAGCTGCAGGTGTTGCACCTGAAAGACAGCGGGAAAGGCTGGGCCGCGCCAGCCTACCCCGTCCCGAAGGACGCCTGATTTGGTTCCACGCCGCCAGTGTCGGCGAAAGCCTGTCCGTTCTCAGCCTGATCAAACGGTTGGGGAACCGCCTGCCGGATGCCGAGTTTCTGATCACTTCGGGCACGCCGACCTCTGCGGCGCTGATCGAAAAACGTATGCCACCGCGCACGCGCCATCAATATCCCCCGCTGGATACAGCCCGCCCGGTCCGGCGGTTCCTGGATCACTGGCAACCCGATGCGGGGGTCTTTGTCGAAAGCGAAATCTGGCCGCGGCTGATCGTCGAAACGGCCCGGCGCGGCACGCCGCTTGCATTGCTCAACGCACGGCTGTCCGAGAAATCGGTCGCCGGTTGGAAGAGGCGCCCCAAAACGGCCGCCTTCATTCTCGATCACTTTCGCCTGTTTCTGACTCAGAATGACCAAACCGCAGCCAATCTGATCGCCATGGGCGCGGCTCGGGACCGGGTACAACCGGGCACCAATCTCAAAGCCATGTCAGACCCGCTGCCGGTCGACACGGCAACGTTGAACGACATTCGGGCACAGACGGAAAATCGTCCAGTCTGGATCGCGAGTTCGACCCATGCAGGTGAAGAAGAGACTGTTCTGGCCGCGCATTCTGAGTTGTTGAAACAATGGCCCAACTTGCTGCTGCTGTTGATCCCTCGGCACCCGGAACGCCGCAGAGACGTTGCAGAATGCGCCAGTAAAGCTGGCCTGGCTTACGCTTTGCGAAGCGCTGGGCAAGCCATCGCTGCCGAAACGCAGGTCTATATTGCAGACACGCTGGGCGAAACCGGAACCTGGTATGCGCTCTGTCCAATCGTGTTTCTGGGCGGCTCGCTCAAGGAAATCGGTGGACACAATCCGTTCGAACCGGCACAGGCTGGCGCAGCGGTGATCACCGGCCCGGGCTATTTCAACTTTGCCGAAACCTTCGCCCCGCTGATCAGGTCCGGCGCTGCGATAGAAATCAGAAGCGCCTCGGAACTGACTGGTGCGGTCGCCAATTGGTTGTCTGACGCGACCGCTCTCGACGGCGCGCGCGCCGCGATCCGGTCGAGTGTGAACAAGCAAGACAGTGCTCTTGAAGCTGTCATCGACACATTGTGCACGCATCTGAGGCTCGACCCGTCCCCGAATCCAGCTTCATCTGGCTAAAAGCATCTCGGTGGTGTGGGGGCAGAGCCCCCACGAACACTTAGTTCAAGCCGCCGGCATCCGTTGTTCCACGATCTCGGCCCACCAGCTGCACCCGGCAGGGATGGCCTCATCGTTGAAATTATACTCGGGATGATGAACCCTTGCGGTATCACCATTGCCGACCAGAATATAGGCGCCGGGACGCTCGTTCAGCATAAAGGCAAAATCCTCGCCTCCCATAACCAGCGGCGCCTCTTCGCAGGCCCCGGATACCGAACGGGCAACTTCGGCAGCGAAATCGGTCTGCTCGTCGCTGTTCACCATCACCGGGTATCCGCGCATGTAAGTCACGACCGCTGTACCACCGAAGGTCGCAGCGACACCGGTGCAGATTTCGTTGATCCGCTGCTCGGCCAGATCGCGCATTTCCTTGCTCATGGTACGTACCGTGCCTTTGATCTGCACCGTTTGCGGGATCACGTTGAACGCTTTGGACGAAGTTTCGAACGACGTCACCGAAACCACAATCTGGTCGATCGGGTCAGCATTGCGCGAGGCGATGGTCTGCAATGCCAGAACCGCCTGCGCCGTCATCACGGTCGTGTCCACGGTCTCGTGCGGTTTCGCCGCATGCCCGCCGCGCCCTTCAAAGGTGATGTCGAACTGGTCGGTCGCCGCAAAGAACGATCCCGGACGTATCGAGAAGCTGCCGACCGGGTTGCCCGGCCAATTGTGCATCCCATAGACCTCCTGAATATTCCAGCGATCCATCATACCGTCATCACACATCTCCTTGCCGCCGCCACCGCCTTCTTCGGCCGGCTGGAAGATCACCACAACCGTTCCATCGAAATTGCGCGTCTCAGACAGATATTTGGCCGCACCCAACAGCATCGCCGTGTGTCCATCATGTCCGCATGCATGCATTGCGCCATCGGTTTTTGAGGCATAGTCCAGCCCGGTTGCTTCGTGGATCGGCAAGGCGTCCATGTCGGCGCGCAATCCGATCACTTTGCCTTTGCTGTCGGACTTGCCCTTGATCACGCCAACAACGCCTGTGCGGCCAATTCCGGTCACGACCTCATCGCAACCGAACTCTTTCAGCTTGTCCGCAACCAGCGCGCTTGTGCGATGGGTTTCGAACAGGATCTCGGGATTTTCGTGAATATCCCGTCGCCACGCGGTGATCTCGTCCTGCAATTCGGCAAAGCGGTTTTTGACTGGCATCTCTTCTCTCTCCTATCTCAAGCCGCCGGCATCCGGCGCTCGACCATTTCGGCAAACCACGAGCATCCCATCGGGATGATCTCGTCGTTGAAATTGTATTCGGGATGGTGCAATCCGGCGCTGTCACCATTGCCCAGAACGATGAAAGCGCCCGGGCGTTCCTCCAGCATGAACGAGAAATCCTCGCCCCCCATCACCATCGGTGCCTCGTCGCAACTGCCACCAACCGAAATGGCAGCGTCAGCGGCATATCCGGTCTGCTCTTCGGCGTTGATCGTGACCGGCACCCCGCGCTTGTAACTGACCGAAGCCGTGCCCCCGAATGTCTGCGCGATGCCCTGCACGACCTCATTCAGTCGTGTTTCGATAAGCGTCCGCATCTCATTTGCATGGGTCCGTACGGTTCCACGCACCCGCGCCGACTGAGGGATCACGTTGAACGCGTTCGAAGAGGTCTCGACCGAGGTGACAGACAGAACGGCCTGCAAGATCGGATCGGCATTGCGCGATACGATGGTTTGCAACGCCACGATAACTTGCGACAACAACACCGTGGTATCGACAGTTTCATGCGGCTTGGCCGCATGCCCACCGCGACCTTCGAGCTGGATATCGAACTCGTCCGCCGCCGCCAGCAACGGGCCAGATCGGATGGCAAACTGCCCGGCGGGCACACCGGGCACGTTGTGCATGGCGTAAACTTCCTGAATACCGAAACGGTCCATCAACCCGTCCTTGCACATCGCCTCGGCCCCATTGCCGCCTTCTTCGGCAGGCTGGAAGATCACGATGGCGGTGCCGTCGAAATTTCGCGTCTCGGTCAGATATTTGGCAGCCCCCAGAACCATCGCGGTGTGGCCATCATGTCCGCAGGCATGCATCGCACCATCGGTCTTGGACGCATACTCCAGACCGGTCTGTTCCTGCATCGGCAACGCGTCCATATCCGCACGCAGCCCAATCACACGCCCCTGTGTATCGGTCTTGCCCTTGATGACACCGACAACGCCGGTTCGGCCAATTCCGGTCACCACCTCGTCGCAACCAAACTCGGACAGCTTTTCCGCAACCAGCGCGCTGGTGCGATGAGTGTCATAGAGGATTTCAGGATTCGCATGGATATCACGCCGCCAAGCGGTGATCTCTTGATGCATTTCCGCAAGACGGTTCTTGATCGGCATGTGGTCCTCCGCAGTGTGTCAGCCGACGGGCAGTCTTCGCTCGACCAGTTCAGCAAACCAGCTGCACCCGGCGGGAATCGCGTCGTCGTCGAAATTGTATTCCGGGTGGTGGCACATCGCCGTGTCCCCGTTCCCGATAAAGATGTAGGCTCCGGGCCGTTCTTCAAGCATGTAAGCAAAATCTTCCGAGGGCATGATCGGATCGGTGTTGTCGTGAACCTTGCCTGCCACTGCTTGCGCAGCCTCGGCCGCATAGCCGGTTTCAGCCTCGGAGTTCACGGTGACCGGATAGCCCGGCTTCCAGGTGACCTGCGCCGACGCCCCAAATGCAGATGCGGTATCTTCCGCAATCCGCCGGACGCGTTCTTCGGCGATTCCGCGGTATTCGGGGTCGAGTGTCCGAACTGTTCCCTGCATCCGCACGGTGTGCGCAATGACATTCGAGGCGGCGCTGTCGGTCTCAAATGTTCCAACCGTCAGCACGACACGTTTGATCGGGTCCACAGTACGCGCCACAACCGACTGCAAGGCAACAACAATATGAGATGCGACCAGCGTCGTGTCGACCGCGTCGTGGGGCGTGGCCGCATGCCCGCCCTTACCGGTCACCAGAATTTCGAACTCATCGGACGAAGCCAACAACGCACCGGGACGGATCGCAAATTCGCCGAGTGGTATTCCGGGCATGTTGTGCATTCCATAGACTTCCTGAATGCCCCAACGCTCCATCAACCCGTCCTGGCACATGGCAAGCCCACCCGCGCCGCCTTCTTCAGCCGGTTGGAAAATCAGCACCACGGTGCCATCGAAATTCCGCGTCTCAGCAAGGTACTGCGCCGCCCCCAACAGCATCGAGGTATGCCCGTCATGCCCGCAAGCATGCATCTTGCCCGAAACCGTCGAGGCATAGTCGAGCCCCGTTGCCTCTTCAATCGGCAACGCGTCCATATCCGCGCGCAGGCCGATAACCCGGCCTTGCGTATCCTCACGCCCCTTGATGACACCGACGACACCGGTCTTGCCAATGCCCGGAGTAATCTCGTCCACGCCAAAAGCCTTCAGGCGATCCTGAACAAAAGCAGCGGTTTCGTGGACGTCATACATCAGTTCGGGATGGGCATGCAGATGGCGGCGCCACTTGGTGATTTCTTCATGCATTTCCGCAAGACGGTTCTTGACTGGCATTTGCAATCTCCCTTGCTGCGCGGCGAACGATCAGACTTTCAATCGCTCGACCAATCGCCCCATGAACGCGTGACCCGCGTTGAATTGTTCGATCGTGATGAATTCGTTTGGCTGATGGGCCTGCGCGATATCTCCCGGGCCGCAGATAACTGCCGAATACCCGGCCTCCTGAAACTGGCCTGCTTCGGTGCCGTAGCTGACCACGTGTGTGGCGTTGTCGCCGGTCAGCGCCCGTACAAGCGCCTCGGCCTCGCCATCCTGTTCCGGTACCAAACCCGGGATCGCGAAATGTTCGGAAAGCTCGATCCGCGCCTCCGGATGAACCGCCTGCATGCGCGCCTCAGCGTCGCGGACCTGCTGGAAATAGGCGTCGCGCCAATCGGCTTGCTGCTCGCCGGGGACAGTCCGAAAATCCATCATGAACCGGCAATCTTTCGCGGTGATATTGTGGGCGGTACCGCCTTCGATCATGCCCACATGAACGGTGGTCCAGGGTGGATCGAACATCGACGCGACGTCGCTGGGCTTGGCCGCCATGTTGTGGGCGTTCTGTTCGTTCGCCCAGTTGATCAGCGGCGCTGCTTCCATCACGGCATTGACGCCGGTGTGCATGATCGAGCTGTGAACCTCGAACCCGACGATATGCGTGTCGTAGCCGAACCCGCCCTTGTGGCCTGTGACTGCCTGCATCATCGACGGCTCGCCCACGATGACGGCGGCCCCCTTTGGCAGCACTTTTTGCATCGCCTCGATCATCGGTGGCGCACCGGTGCAACCGACCTCTTCATCGAAGCTCAGCGCCAGCTGCAGAGGGCGTTTTACATTCGCGTATTGCGCCTCGACCAAGGCCCAGATGGCCATGGCGTCAAAGCCCTTCATGTCGCAAGTGCCACGGCCGAAATATTTGCCGTCTCGTTGCGTAACGGTGAACGGGTCAGTGTCCCAGGGTTGCCCATCTATCGGGACCACATCCGTGTGCCCGGACAGCACGACCGCGCCCTCTTCCCATGGTCCGACATGGGCGAAAACCGCCGCCTTGTGCGGCTGATCGGGGTCCGGCCAGACATGGGGCTCGATCCCGTGAGATTTCAGGTAGGTCGCAACCCATTCAACCAACGGCAGATTGGTGTCGCGACTGACGGTTGGAAACGAAACAAGCTGATCCAGAATTTCCTTTGGCGACAATCTCATGTTCCGGCCTAGCCCACCCAATGCTGTTCGATCCACTTCGCCGGTTTGATAAAGTGGCGAAGATACCGTAACTCATTCTTTTCCTTCGATTTTCGCTCATGTCGTGCCGCCCAATAGGTGCCGAGCGAACCAGCGGTATGCCGACGAGTCCATCGCCCCAATATGGCGTTCTCGGGATCATTGGCACCAGCGAAGATAACAACACGCGCCCGTTTCGGCAGCCGCGGCGTCATCACAAGGTTCAGCGGAAAGGTCCAGACGCAGTCGTGACTGAACTGCTGCACTGCCCAGCGCGGAAAGAACTTGACGCCACCCGGCGCGTTCCGGGTGACATACCGCTGTTCGAACCGGAATTTCTCGGCGATTTTCTGAGGGTCCTTGCGAAAGGCCTGCTGCATTGGTGCAAGCTTGCCAACCGGAAACCGAAACAACGAGGTCTGGCCCAGACGCTCGAACGGGGTTGTAGGGTTTCTGGCCATAACCACATCGTCTTCTTCACCGATTTCAAAGAACAAATCCAGCGACCCGGTGATGACAATATCGAGATCCAGAAACAGAACCGGACCACTGAGCGAGCCCAGCTTTTCGCTCCACAACCGGGATTTAGGCCATTTTCCGATGACGCCGACCGGCATGTCATAATCGACCTCAGGCAAATCCTCGCACTGTACTTCTGGCCGGACGCCTTCGCGCGAATCCGTGAAGCAGGTGAAGGAAAAAGGCGGCGTGATGTTGCGCGCCACCATGCCATACAACCGGTTGATATAATTCGGCCCGTACTTGGTGCCCCAGTTGATACAGATAATTTGCTTTTTCATAGCGCCCTAGTAACCGCTATCGGTCTCGAGCACAAAGTGGCGCGGTTCGACCTCGCGATAGATTGACGGCTCGGGCTCATATCCGATCGGGTGGATGGGCGACGGAATTGGCTTGAAATTCAGGTCTTTTTCCGATTTGCGCTTGTTCGGGTCGGCAATCGGCACCGCCTTCATCAGCGCCTGAGTATAGGGGTGCTGAGGGTTCTCAAAAACGCGCGCGCGGGGACCCATCTCGACAATCCGGCCCAGATACATGACACCGACATAGTGGCTAACGCGTTCGACCACGGCCATGTCATGGCTGATGAACAGATAGGACAGGCCCAGTTCGGATTGCAGTTCCATCATCAGGTTCAGCACCTGCGCCTGAACCGAAACATCCAGCGCCGAGACCGCCTCATCCGCGACAATCAGTTTGGGATTGAGGGCCAGAGCGCGCGCGATGGCGATGCGTTGGCGCTGACCGCCCGACATCTCATGCGGGAACCGGCGCATGAAGCTGCGCGGCAACTGCACTTTGTCGAACAGTTGTGCAACACGGTCCTGCATCTCGGACCCGGACGCCACGCCGTAGTTGCGCATCGGCTCCGCAACCTGATCGACCAGTTGCATCTGCGGGTTCAAGGACGCAAACGGATCTTGAAAGATCATCTGCATGTCCAGCCGCGCCTTACGCAAACCGCCAGGGTCCAGCTTCATGATATCGACGCCGTCCAGATCGATTTCACCAAATAGCGGCTCGACCAGTCGCAGGATCGACCGCCCTGCCGAGGATTTACCGCAGCCGGATTCGCCCACAAGACTTAGCGTCTGGCCTTTGTTCAGCGTGAAAGACACATCCTCGACCGCGTGAACGTTCGAAATCGTTCGCCGTAGCAACCCACCTTTGACCGGGAACCGCGTTGTCAGGTTCTTGACCGTCAGCAACACCTCTTCGGTGCCCGGAATCGGAGCGATGGTCTGGCCGTCGACACCCAGCAGTTTCATTGGCTCGGGCGCGGATTTACCCTGCATCTCGCCCAGCTTCGGCACAGCGGCCAACAGAGCTTTGGTGTAGTCATGCTGAGGGTTCTCGAAGATCTCGTTGACCGTGCCCTCTTCGACCTTGTTGCCACGGAACATGACGACAACCCGGTCGGCCATCTGCGCGACGACCGCCATGTCATGGGTGATGAACATCACCGCAGTCCCGGTTTCCCGCTTGAGCCGGTCCATCAAGGCCAAAATCTCGGCCTGAATGGTCACGTCCAGAGCAGTGGTCGGTTCATCGGCGATCAGCAGGCGCGGCTCGCAGGCCATCGCCATGGCGATGACCACACGCTGGCGCATACCGCCTGACAGTTCATGCGGATATTGCTTCAGCCGGCGCTCGGGTTCGGGGATGCGGACCTGACGCAGCAATTCCAGCGCACGTTCTTCGGCCTCTCCTTTGGTCATGTTCTTGTGAATGCGCAGACCTTCGGTCAGCTGCCGGCCCACGGTGAAAACGGGGTTCAGGGCGGTCATCGGCTCCTGAAATATCATTCCGATCTCGTTGCCGCGAATCTGTTTCATCAGATCCTGATCGGCATTCGACAGGTCCATCTCGTCGCCGTCGCGACGATCAAACAGCAATTCACCGCCCGCGATCTCGCCCCCGCCGAACTCGACCAGACGCATCAAGGACAGCGACGAAACGGACTTGCCCGACCCTGATTCCCCAACGATACAAACGGTTTCGCCGGGATTTACCTCGAACGAAACATCCTCGACGCCGACAACCGGTCCGTCCTTTGTCTGAAATTCGACCCGCAGTTTCTTGATCTGGGCAATAGGCTGATCCAGCACGCGCGCGCTCCCCTTGGCGTCTTTTTGTTCTGAATGCCAAACGCTAAGGCGGCAGCGCCGGAAAAGTCAAACCCATTGCTGAATTTCGCGACGGCACCACTTGCTTTTTTTTGAAGTTCTGTTTCGATACCCGACGTAACCGCCTTTGGGAGAGGGCGAGTTTCACGAAACGTGAACCGCTTTGTCTTTGCATGTCAGAGATTTACCCACAGTGCGGCAACGCCAAGTCCGCAGGCATTGCGGAAATAATCGAGACACGTTCGTGTCCAATTTGGGAGTGTATAATGAAGATCAAAACACTTTTGCTCGGTGCGATTGCAAGCACGGCGATGGCCCCGATGGCCTTTGCCGAGCGCGGATCGGACGGCAATGTCAGCATCATTTACTGGCAGGCCCCATCGATCCTGAACCCCTTCTTGTCCGGCGGCACCAAAGACGTAGAATCAGCGTCTCTGGTGATCGAGCCCCTCGCCCGCTATGACCAAGACGGCAATATGGTGCCGTATCTGGCCTCAGAGATTCCTACTGTTGAAAATGGTGGCGTCAGCGAAGATCTGACCTCGATCACCTGGAAAATCGCACCGGGAATCACCTGGTCGGACGGAACGCCGTTCACCTCGGCGGATGTGAAATTCACCGCTGACTACTGCATGCACCCCGAAGGCGGCTGCGCACAGGTCACCAAGTTCGAAGGTGTCACATCGGTTGAGGCGTTGGACGATCTGACCGTCAAGGTCACATTCGACGCCCCGACCCCGTTCCCCTACGGACCCTTTGTAGGCGGTGAAAGCCCGATCATTCAGGCTGCTCAGTTCGCGGATTGTGTGGGCGCGAAAGCCCCTGAATGCACCGATCAGAACTTTAACCCGATCGGCACTGGCCCGTTTGTCGTCACCGAATTCAAGCCGAATGACGTGATCACCTTCAAGGCCAACGACAACTATCGTGATCCGGACAAGCCTGCATTCGCGACTGTGACCTTCAAAGGCGGTGGTGATGCGACCGCGGCTGGCCGTGCTGTCATGGAAACAGGCGAGTTCGATTATGCCTGGAACCTGCAGCTGGCGCCCGAAGTGATTGCGCAGATGCAGGAAGGCGGCAAAGGTACGCCGGTTGCAGGCTTTGGCCCACTGGTCGAGCGCATCATGCTAAACCAGACCAACCCGTCGCCCGACCTGCCGGAAGGCGAGCGGTCGACAGCTGCCCATCCGCACCCGTTCCTGCAGGACCCGGCGGTTTACAAAGCGATGTCCATGGCCATCGATCGCCCGTTGCTGGTTGAAATCGGCTATGGCCAGGCAGGCAAAGTGACCTGTAACTGGGTTCCCGCCCCCGCTGCGTTCAACTCGACCTCAATGACCTGTGACACGCAGGATATCGACGGCGCCAACGCGCTGCTCGACGAGGCAGGCATCGTTGACACCGACGGCGACGGTGTGCGCGAAAAAGATGGTGTACCGCTGAAAGTTGTCTACCAGACATCGACAAATGCCGTCCGTCAGGACTTTCAGGCGCTGATCAAGGAATGGTGGAGCCAGATCGGTATCGAATCCGAACTGCGCAACCTCAACGCTTCGGTCTTCTTCGGTGGTGATCCGGGCTCGCCTGACACGTTCCAGAAGTTCTATGCAGACGTTGAGATGTACGCCAACACCTTCAACGGCACCGACCCGCAGTCCTATCTGGGCAACGGTTTGTGCGACAAGGCCCCGCGTCCGGACACGCAGTGGCAGGGTGAGAACATCAGCCGCTTCTGCAACGAAGAGTTCGACAAGCTGCATGGTCAGCTGGCCGAAACCGCCGGTCTGGAAGCGCGTGCTGAAATCGCGAAAAAGCTGAACGACATCATGGTAGAAAACGGCGGTATGATCCCGCTGGTTCACCGTGGTCGTCTGTCGGCGCACGCAAACTCTCTGGGTGGAGTTGTCCTGAACGTTTGGGACAGCGAGCTGTGGAACATTGCGGACTGGCACCGCAAGACCGGTTCCTAAGCTTTAATCTTGCAAAGCCGCGCCCCGATCCATATCGGGGCGCGGTCAATTGCACACCACTCCAACAAGAAGACGCATATAAAGGCGCCTCTTAATGCTCAACTTTACCATCAGACGACTGGTGCTGGCCGTTCCAACACTGCTGTTCATCAGCCTCGTCATATTCCTGCTGCTCGAGCTCGCACCCGGCGACCCGATGGCGCAGGTTCCGCTTACTGTCCCGCCCGAAGTCAAAGAGAAGATGCGCGAGGCGCTTGGCCTCGGCCAGCCGATGCATATCCGGTTCTGGAAATGGATCGTGCAGTTCTTCTGGATCGAACCACAGGTTCTGATCGACCACATGTTCGGCACAACCTTTTCCGAAGGTGACCTGCGTGTGATTTCGTGGCAGACCCGTTCACCCGTCATGGACATCGTCGTTCAGCGTATCCCGCAGACCCTGTGGGTTGTCGGCACCGCCTATGTGGTCGCCATCCTGATCGCCCTGCCCATCGGCATCTATTCGGCCTATCGCCAGTATTCCTGGTTCGACCAGATGGGCACGTTTGTGTCGATGGTCGGCTTCTCGGTTCCGCCGTTCTTCTCGGGCGTGCTGGTGATCGTGATCTTCTCGGTCCAACTGGGCTGGTTCCCGTCGATCTATGACACCACCCATGTGGTCAACAGTTGGGACAGCTTCGTCGTACAGCTCAAGCAGATGATCATGCCGGTCATGGTTCTGGCGTTGCAGATCACCGCGCAGCTGAGCCGCTTCATGCGCGCCTCAATGCTGGACAACCTCAATCAGGACTACGTCCGCACCGCGCGCGCCAAGGGGCTGAGCGAATACACAGTCGTGATGGTCCACGTCCTGCGCAACTCGATGATCCCCGTGGTCACCGTTATTGCGCTGGGTATTCCGGCCATCTTCGGTGGGGCCATCATCACCGAGCAGGTGTTCAAGGTGAACGGCATCGGTCAGTTGCTGATCGGGGCCATTCAGGCCAACGACCTGCCGATGGTGCAGACGCTGACCTTCATCTTTGCGGTGCTGATCGTGGTGTTCAATCTGATTGCAGACGTGCTTTACGGCATTCTGGACCCGAGGATTCGCTATGACTGATCATGATCGTACCGATACCTTGGTCCCTGACGAAGGCCTTGCACCCGCTTCGACAGCTCTGCCCACCACCGATGTGATGGAAGAACTGGCAACCCCGCCTCGCAGTCAATGGCGCGATGTCTGGGATCAGTTTAAGACTCACAAAGGCGCGATGATCGGAGCTATCCTGTTCATCTTCATCGTCGCAGCGGTGTACCTTGGGCCATACATCTGGACCATTGATCCGACGCAGATTGACATCAGATCGCGCAACCAGGGACCAAGCCTTGCCCACCCGTTCGGCACCGACCAATTGGGCCGCGACATCCTTGCTCGCATGATGTCCGGGGGTCAGACCTCGGTTTCGGTTGGCATCACCGCGATGCTGCTGGCGCTGTTTCTGGGTTCCTTCATTGGCGTTCTGGCCGGGTTCTTCAAACGCCTCGACGGCCCACTGATGCGCCTGACGGACCTGTTCCTGGCTTTGCCTCTGCTGCCCCTGCTGCTGGTCATGATGCTGCTATTCCGCGAGCCCTTGTCGGCTGCGTTCGGGTTGGAGCGCGGGATATTCATCCTGATCGTCTGTGCCATCGGCATCACCTCGTGGATGCCCACCGCTCGGATTGTCCGCGGCGATGTGCTGGCGATCAAAGAGCGCGAGTTCGTTCTGGCAGCACGTTCCATCGGCACCAGCAACAGTCAGATCATCACGCGACACATCCTGCCAAACGTGCTGTCGCCAATCATGGTGTCGGCCACGCTCGGCATCGCAACGGCGATCATTACGGAAAGCGCATTGTCGTTCCTTGGTCTTGGCTTCCCACCGGATTTCCCGACATGGGGCCGGTTGTTGTTTGATGGTGTCGATTACCTGCAGCAATACCCCGAACGCGTGTTCTGGCCTGGACTCGCGATTTCGTTGACCGTCCTTAGCGTCAACTATCTGGGCGACGGCTTGCGCGATGCGCTTGATCCGCGCATTCGCGGACGCTGAAACACCTTAGTCGGCGCGCTTGAGCGCGCCGGCGCATATGACGATCAAAACCGCCAGAGGCAGAAGCACCGCAAAGGCAAGGCGCAGCGTCATCAACTCGGCCAGAAACCCGATCAGGGGTGGTCCGATCAGCAACCCTCCGTATCCCAAGGTTGCGACACTGGCGATGGCCTGACCCGGCGGCACATTTGGATCATTTGCTGCGCGGCTGAAAGCAAGCGGCATGATCACCGCATAGCCAACCCCCATCAACGCAAAGCCCGCCAGCGCCAACGTGGGTTGCCCTGCCGAGACTACAGCGAAGACACCAAGTGCGGCACAAACGCCCCCAAACCGCGCCGTCGCGACCGGACCGAACCGGGCGATCACCACACCGCCTGCCAGCCGGAAAGCCACCATCGTCACCGAAAAGACGGCATATCCCAAAGCCGCCACGCTTTCGGCGGCACCTGTTACATCCCGCAGGAAAATCGCACTCCAATCCGCGACAGCCCCTTCGCCCAATGCCCCGCACAGGGCGGTGAACCCAACCAGAACCAATGCTCCGGATGGCAACGCAAAGACTTTGCCCGCGCTCTGATCAGATCGCCTGGACGTCCAGCGCACCCACGAACAAACAAGCGCAAGAGCAACGACGACTCCTCCGGCCAGCAGAAAGTGCTGCATCACAGTAAACTCAAACTGCACCGCGCCGAACCCACTCAGCGCCCCGACCCCAGCGCCGAAACTCCACATCGCGTGGAAGGATGACATCAGAGGTTTCTCATAGGACTGCTCAACCTCGGCGGCCCAGGCATTCATCGCCACGTCCATCGACCCGTGAAAGGCACCGAAAACGAACAGGTACGCAGCCAACGCCCAGAAGCTGCCCGCAAAGGCAAGCAGGATCAGCGACAGCGTATAAAGCACCGCGATCACCCGGGTTACCGCCACGGCGCCAAACCGATCCGTCAATCGTCCGGTAATCGGGAACGAACAAACAGCGCCTGCCGCCATGAACAAAAGGCCATATCCCAGATCTTCGTGGCTAAGGCCGAGATGGTCCCGGACCGCTGGAATGCGCGAGGCCCAGATGCCAAACAGGGCCCCGTTGAGGATGAACATGGCGGCGACCGCGCGCCATGCGGAAAACACACTGATCACGTGACCCTCTTGCGAAGCCTGCCAAACCAGCCGTGTATCGCAGGAGAACTCGCGATTGGCAAATGTGCTCTATCCCAGACGCTTGCGGATTCTTCGTATTGCGAACCAAACCGCCAGCACGACCGGAACCGTCACGAGAGTTGTCAGCATCCCCTTGCTGATCCCCGCAGCGGTCAGCGGGTAGAGAAGATAACTGACCAGTGACACCGCGTAATAGCTAATGGCGACCACGGAAAGCCCCTCGACAGTGTGTTGCAACCGCAGCGCCAGATCGGCACGACGGTCCATGCTTTCAAGCAGCGCCTGGTTCTGTGCGCTGCGTTCGACGTCTACACGTGTTCTCAGCAGATCTCCGGCCCGGATCGCCCGATCCGACAGCGCCAGAAGACGGCGTTCGGTGGATTTCACGGTCCGGATCGCAGGGTCATACCGGCGCATCATGAAGTCAGCAAAATTCTGGCCGCCCTGGAAGCGCTCTTCCCGCAACACTTCGATCCGCTGGTTCACAATAGCTTCATAAGCGCCCGTTGCTCCGAACCGGAACGAACACTGGGCCGACAAAGTTTCAAGTTCGATCGACGTCGACAACAAATCCTGCAAGAGCGCGTCGGGCTGAGCCGAGTTGTCGGTCATCTGTCCCATCAACCGGGTCAGTTTTCCGTCCAGTTCCCCGATCCGCGGCATCAACTGCTTGACGCGGGCAAAACCCAGCATGGACATCGCCTTGTAGGTCTCGATCTCGCACAGGCGCTGGACAATCCGCCCCGTCCGACGCCGCCCGGTTCCTTCGGCCACAAACAACGCAAAGCGCATATGACCTGCCGGATCGATGCGAAAATCACTGGCGCAAATGGCGGCATCGTCCAGAACTCGGGCGACGGCCAGACTTTCGGGTTCGAACCAATCCAGCAGTTTCGATTTTATCACGTCGTCGGTGTCGCGTTCGACAACACGAACCGTTGCAGACGTTACCCTTTGGCCGGGGCTGGCCATCAGCCAATCAGGTGGAAAAACTTCGAAATCAGCCGGGTCGAAGGCACGATCGCTCACATTCTGAGCGATTGCCGTATAGGTCACGAACTCGGTGTGCTGCTCCCACTTCAACCAGTGGCGCCCGATCTGCCCGGCGTAATGCGTGGCATCCGGCTGAGGGTGTTGCGCGCCATGTCGATCAAGCAGATTGATCAAGTGGGCCAGATCCTCATTGCGATCTCGGGCGACCGCCGCCTCGGGTTTCTTGATCGCCAGAAAGACAACCGTGCAGGGCATCGACGCGACCGGGAAGGGTCGTGCATGCAGTTCATTGGCCAGCGCATAGCGCAGGGGATGGTCGTCTATCGGTGTCATTTAGGGCTCCGCCTTGTCGCGCGTACTATACGGAAACGACCACAGACATCAATTATCTTTTTATTTCATACACTTACAAGGATACAACGGTATACAGACCCGCTATCTCATTGATTTGGCTGCCAGAGCTCAATCGGATTGCCCTCTGGGTCGTGAATGCGGGCAAATTTGCCGACCTCACTGTCCCAGTCAGCGTTGGTTTCAACCTCTATCCCCGCCGCCTCAAGCTGCGCAGTCAGCGCAGCCAGATCATCGACGCGGAAGTTGATCATCCACTGCTGTTCGGTACGGCCAAAATACGTGGTGTCCTGCGCAAAGGGGGCAAAGACGGTATAGCCTTCGCGCTGTTTCCAGGGGACGGGGTCATAGTGATTGACGCCCAGATGCGTCTCGTACCAAGCGCTCAGCGCCTTGGGGTCGCGGGCGCGGAAGAATACGCCACCGATACCGTTTACTTTCTCCATGAGACACCTCCTTTAGGAACAGAATATACCAAAAAGCAAAAAAGGCGCCCGTTTGGGCGCCTTTTCCAGTGGTTTTCGGCCCCGATCAGTCGATCATGGGCAGAAGTTTGTCGAGGCTCGCCTTGGCGTCGCCGTAGAACATGCGGGTGTTTTCCTTGAAGAACAGCGGGTTTTCGATGCCCGAATACCCTGTGCCCTGGCCGCGTTTCGACACGAAGACTTGTTTGGCCTTCCAGCATTCCAGAACCGGCATTCCGGCGATGGGGCTGTTGGGGTCTTCCTGCGCCGCAGGGTTCACGATATCGTTCGAGCCGATGACAATGGCCACATCGGTGTCCGGGAAGTCATCGTTGATCTCGTCCATTTCGAGAACGATATCATACGGCACCTTCGCCTCGGCCAGCAGCACGTTCATGTGGCCCGGCAGGCGACCCGCAACCGGGTGGATCGCAAAGCGCACGTTCTTGCCCTTGGCACGCAGCTTGCGAACCAGTTCAGAAACCGATTGCTGCGCCTGTGCAACCGCCATGCCGTAGCCCGGGATGATGACAATGCTGTCCGCATCATTCAGAGCCGCAGCAACTCCGTCAGCTTCGATCGCGACCTGTTCGCCCTCGACCTCCATCTGCGGGCCCGAGGTGCCACCGAATCCACCCAGGATCACGCTGACAAAGTGACGGTTCATCGCCTTACACATGATATAGGACAGGATCGCACCGGACGAGCCAACAAGCGCACCAACCACGATCAGCAGGTCGTTGCCCAGCGAAAAGCCGATCGCCGCGGCCGCCCAGCCGGAATAGCTGTTCAGCATCGACACAACCACCGGCATATCGGCACCGCCGATGCCCATGATCAGGTGATAGCCGATGAACAGCGCCGCCAGCGTCATCAGGAACAGCGGGAACAGACCCCCTGACGAGGTGTACCAGATCAGGCAGATCAGTGAGAGACCCGCAGCAGCGGCGTTCAGCGCATGACCGCCGGGCAGTTTGGTCGCGGCGCTTGTCACCTTGCCCGCAAGCTTGCCATAGGCCACGACAGATCCAGTAAAGGTGATCGCACCGATGAAGATGCCCAGGAACAATTCGACATGCAGGATCGCCAGCTCGGCCGAGGTTTTCTTGGCGATCAGCTTGGCAAAGGCCCCCAGATCGGACAGGTCCGCCTCTTTCGCGCTGTCCGCGATGGCCATGACTTCGGCAACATTGCCGATCTCAAAATGCGCGTTGAAGCCGACGAACACAGCCGCCAGACCCACCAGCGAGTGCATTGCCGCCACCAGCTGTGGCATCTCGGTCATCTGCACGCGCTGCGCAACATATTGACCGATCAGACCGCCGCCGATGATCAGCAGCAACGACAGCAGCCATAGGCCGGAACCCGGGCCAACCAGCGTGGCAAAGACCGCCAGCGCCATACCGACGATGCCATACCAGACCGCGCGTTTGGCGCTTTCCTGGTTCGACAGACCACCGAGCGAAAGAATGAAAAGGACAGCCGCAACAACGTAAGCGGCAGAAGTGAAGCCAATCATATGCCCGACCTCCTTAAGATTTCTGGAACATGGCGAGCATGCGCCGGGTTACGAGGAAGCCGCCGAAGATGTTGATCCCGGCCATGAAGACGGACAGCGCCGCCAGCAGAATGACCAGGAACGATCCCGATCCGATCTGCATCAAGGCCCCAACGATGATGATCGACGAAATCGCATTGGTGATCGCCATCAGCGGAGTGTGCAGCGAGTGTGAGACATTCCAGATCACCTGGAAGCCTACGAAGATCGCCAGCACGAAAACGATGAAGTGCTGCATGAAGCTTGCCGGAGCAACCAGCCCGACCAGCAACATCAGCGCACCGCCAACACCCAGCAGAGTGAACTGCTGCTTGGTCTGCGCCTTAAAGGCAGCAATCTCCTGCGCCTTTTTCTCTTCCGGGGTCAGTTCCTTGACCTCGGGTTTCTTCTGCGCCGCAATCGCCTGCACCTTGGGCGGTGGCGGCGGGAAGGTGATGTCTCCTTCAAATGTCACGGTCGCCCCACGGATGACGTCATCTTCCATGTCGTGATTGATTTGACCGTCCTTTTCAGGGGTCAGGTCAGTCATCATGTGGCGGATGTTGGTTGCATAGAGCGACGAGGACTGAGCGGCCATTCGGCTGGGGAAGTCGGTGTACCCGATGATCGTCACCCCATTGTCGGTCACAATCTTCTCATCCGCGACTGTCAGCTTACAGTTGCCGCCCTTTTCCGCCGCAAGGTCCACAATGACCGAGCCCGGCTTCATGCTTTCGACCATATCCTTGGTCCAAAGCTCGGGCGCCTCACGGTTCGGGATCAGGGCCGTCGTGATTACAATGTCCATCTCTGGCGCCAGTTCGCGAAATTTGGCCAACTGCGCGTTGCGGAACTCTTCCGACTGAACCGAGGCGTAACCACCGGTCGCGGCTCCGTCCTGTTGTTCTTCTTCGAAGTCCAGATAGACGAATTCGGCCCCCATCGATTCGACCTGCTCGGCCACTTCGGGGCGTACGTCGAACGCATAGGTGATCGCACCCAGCGACGTTGAGGTGCCGATGGCGGCCAGGCCAGCCACGCCCGCGCCCACGATCAGCACCTTGGCAGGCGGCACTTTACCGGCCGCCGTCACCTGACCGGTGAAGAACCGGCCAAAGTTGTTGCCCGCCTCGATCACCGCGCGATAGCCCGCGATATTGGCCATCGAGGACAGCGCATCCATCTTCTGAGCACGCGAAATACGCGGCACCATCTCCATGGCGATCACGTTTGCGCCCTTGGACTTGGCCGCTTCCATTCCCTCTTCATTCCCGGCGGGATTGAAGAAGGAAATCAATGTTTTACCCTTGGTCAGACGCTTCAGCTCGGTTTCGTTCGGCTGGCGAACCTTGGCAACGATGTCAGCCGCCTTCCACAAGGACGCGGCGGTCTTGACGACTTCGACTCCGGCCTCTTCATAAGTGGCGTCCGAGAACCCGGCGGCAGCCCCGGCTCCCTTTTCTATCAGGCACTCATAGCCAAGCTTCTGCAACTGACGGGCCGAGTCCGGCGTCATCGCGACCCGGTTCTCACCGTCAAAAATTTCCTTTGGCGTTCCTATCTTCAACGGTGCGGTCCCCCTAATTTTCGGTCTGTTCGCATGGGTGGCAGGTATTCTTCTTCAAGCCCTGATGTATCTCGCGAAAGATTATTTCGCAAGCGCAGCAATTTTTCCGCTGTGTCAAATTCCTCACAGCCTCAAATCCAGCGCCGTGTTTGGCGTTCGTAGCGTGCAAAATCCGCGCGGAAGGTGCGGCGCAATCGGTCTTCTTCGGGCAGTATGAAACGGCGCTCCAGCAACCAGACGAATATCGGGACCAGCACCAATGACAGGACCGCATCGAACCTGAGGATCAACCCGGTCAGGATCAGCACATCGCCCAGATAGATCGGGTTGCGGCTGCGTTTGAATATCCCTGTTTGAACCATTGAAGTTGGCACCTGATGCGGCATCACCGTTGTCTTGAACCGCCGAAACTCGGCAATCGCGAGGACAACCAGAATGAACCCTGCCCCGATCAGCAAACCACTGAGCAGATCGGTGAACCATCCGTCCAGCGACAGGTCCAGAGGTGCATACCGCGATTGTAGCCAGGCCAGAAATGCAGCGCCCAGCAACCAGACCGGAGGGATATCAATACTGCGCATACCTTTCTTTCCACCTTCCAAAAACACACGCAAACATGTCGTTTTCGGGGGCAGGCTTACCGTTTTCCACCAGTCAAGGCAAAACACAGATAGTCGCAGGTCGGCGACACCGCGTTACGGGGCCGGCGATGTATCAGACGCCCTTGATCCCGGCCCCGATCAGCGTAGCAAGCTGGGTTATCCGCTGGGTGTATTCCTGCGCATCTGTTGCGGTCAGCTTGATGCCCTTGAGTGCAGCGGTAATCGTCTTGGCGGTTTCCTCGGCTCCATCCGGCAGACGTGCACGGTTCGCAGCCTGTTCCTGTTTCAACCAGTCGGCGTATAGCTGCGTCAGCTGCATTTCGCCCTGCTCGACAATGTCGGTGGCCATGGATTTGGTGGCGTCCAGCATCTCGACCCCGTGGGGTGACGACAAAATCTGGGCCATACCTTCGCTTTGCGCCTGAATCGCCTGACCCAGTACATCAGGAACGGTTCCTGATGCCTGCAACGCCTCGGCCACGGCATGCGCCTTCTTTTCGTAATACGATCGCGTCAGGCTGCGAACGATGTCCTGCTTGTTCTTATAGTGCAGGTAAACGGCAGGGCGCGACATTCCCGCGCCCTTGGCAATGTCATCCATCGAGGTTTTGCGGAACCCATAGCTCGCAAAGGCAAAAAAAGCCGAATTCAGGATCGCAGCCTGCTTTGGATCGTCCACGTCTTCTATCATGATGCGACCTTTGACAGTTTTTGTTTATTTTGTCAATTGACACAGTGACACTTTGCGATAAATATGTCAGAAAACAGCCACAGCCAAGAGAGGTGCGCCATGTCGACCACCCTTAAGATCAATGGAAAAGCGCATCAGGTCGACCTGCCCGATGACGTTCCCCTTCTCTGGGTCCTGCGGGACGAGGTCGGTTTGACCGGCACCAAGTTCGGCTGCGGCGTCGCCGCCTGTGGCGCCTGCACGGTTCACATTGATGGTGAGGCCGTGCGCTCTTGCCAGGTCGCACTGTCCGATGTGTGGGGGGACGTCACAACGATCGAGGGTTTGGGCACCCCGGATGCGATGGCTACGATCCAGCAGGCCTGGGTCGATCATCAGGTCGCCCAATGCGGTTACTGCCAGTCTGGCCAGATCATGCAGGCAGCGGCATTGCTGTCCGAAAACCCAGCGCCCTCGGACTCCGATATCGACGAGGCGATGCAGGGCAATCTGTGCCGTTGCGGCACCTACCCCCGAATTCGCGCCGCCATTCATGACGCCGCCGCCAAGCTGAAAGAGGTCTGAGCCATGGCTAGCATCGGAAAAATCCTGCGCCGCACCTTCCTGATCGGGTCCGCAGCTGTTGTAGGTGGAGTTGCTTTTGGCGCGTACTATGTCTCGCGCCCGGCGGCCAATCCGCTGAAACCCGGAAAGGGTGAAACCGCCCTTAGCCCCTTTGTTCTGATCGACCAGCAAGGCGTGACGCTGTTTGCCCCGCGCGCCGAAATGGGTCAGGGCGTTATGACCACCTGGACCGCGCTGATTGCCGAGGAACTGGATGTCGAACTGGACCAGATTCGCGTTCTGCATGGCCCGGCTGCAGCGGCTTACTATAACTCCGCCCTGGTCGGAGAAGGCTTGCCGAACAAAGGTTATGACGTCTCGGACTTTCAGCACAATCTGGGTGAAGCGCTGGGCGTGCTCGGCAGAACGCTGAGCTTGCAGGTCACTGGCGGTTCGACCTCGATGAAAGACGGGTTCGAGCGGATGCGGATGGCCGGAGCCACCGCGCGCGAAACGCTCAAGCAGGCTGCGGCTGACCGTCTGGGCGTCGACCGCGGTAATCTGAAAACCGAAAACGGAACGGTTATCGCGCCAGATGGCACACGCATTCTCTATACGGAACTGGCCGAAGCCGCCGGCCAGATCGAACCGCCCGAAACGGCCCTGCGCGACCCGTCGGAATGGCGGCTGCTCGGGCAACCTCAGAAACGCGTGGACATTCCCGGCAAATCCACCGGCACCGCCGAATTCGGCATTGACGTCCGGCCCGAGGGTTTGAAATTCGCCTCGGTTCGGATGAACCCCAAGCTGGGCGGTCAGATGAACGGTTTCGATGCAAGTGCAGCCGAATCCATGCCCGGTGTCGAAAAGATCGTTGATCTAGGCACCGGTGTCGCGGTCATCGCGAATAACACCTGGCTGGCGATACAAGCAGTCGAGGCGATTGACGTCGATTGGGGCGAGGCGCCCTATCCGCCCGAAACCGACGGTCTGATGGCCGAGATCGCGCAGGCCTTCGACACGGCCCCGAACTCGACCATGCGGGATGACGGGGATGTCGATGTAACCCCCCAAGGTGCAACCGAAATCACCGCGGAATACACCGTGCCCTATCTGGCCCACGCCACGATGGAGCCGATGAATGCGACGGCGCTCTATACCGGCAAGAAACTCGACCTGTGGTGCGGTAACCAGGCACCGACGCTGATCCAGTTCCGCGTCGCCAATGTCGCCAATCTAAACACCGACGCGGTCGAGATACACACCACCTATCTGGGCGGCGGATTCGGTCGCCGGGGGGAGCTGGACTTTAGCGAAATTGCCACCAAGGTCGCAATGACCATGCCCGGCACCCCGGTCCAAACGACCTGGAGCCGCGAAGAGGATATGCGCCACGACTTCTACCGACCAGCCGCGATCGCGCGGATGCGCGGTGCGGTCAAGGACAGCAAGGCGGTTCTGATCGACGGCAAGGTTGCCTCGCAATCGCCGACGCAACAGGCGGTCACACGGTATACCGGATTTGCCGGAGGGGGCCCCGACAAGGTTTTGGTTGAGGGGTTCTTTAACCAACCCTACGCGGTCCCGAACTACCGGATGAGCGGCCATATCGCCGATCTGGCTGTGCCAGTTGGCTTCTGGCGCTCGGTCGGCAACAGCCATAACGGGTTCTTCCACGAAACCTTCATGGACGAGATGGCCCATGCAGCAGGTCGCGACCCGCTGGAGTTCCGGCTGGATCTGGCCAAGACCGAACACGAGCCTTCGGCAGGGTGCCTTCAGGCGGTCAAAGAGATGTCGGGCTGGACCGGCAAGACACCGGATGGCGTCGGGCGCGGCGTCGCGCTGACCTACAGTTTCGGCACCCCGGTCGCGCAGGTGATCGAGGTGGTGGACGAGGACGGCACGATCCGCATTAGCAAAGCCTGGATCGCCTGCGACATGGGCCTAGCGCTGGACCCTGCAACGGTCGAAGCGCAAATGATCGGCGGCATGATCTATGGCCTGTCTGCAGCGGTTCAGGGAGAAATCACCTTTGCCGATGGTGAGGTCGAACAGGGCAATTTCTACGATTACGACGCTCTGCGCATGCACAACACACCCGTGACCCAAGTACGGATTCTTGAAACCAACAAGCATCTGGGTGGCGCAGGAGAACCCGGAACGCCCCCGTCCATGCCCGCGCTTGGCAACGCGCTGTTCGACCTGACGGGTCAGCGCGCGCGCACCCTGCCACTGAATACTCAGTTCGATCTGTTGGTTTGACCTATGGCATCGGCCCGGAGCTTGTCCGGGGTCGATGCCAAACGCCTTAAGCCGTACGCTGCAGGCGCGCTGACTTGCGACCAGCGGCCCAGGCATGGACCGCCGCGCCGAACTTCTCGAACAAGGGGCGCGAGACCGGATCGTTTGCCGCGTCCCACTCGGGATGCCATTGCACCGACAAGGTGAAACCCGGGGCATCCTTGACATAGATCGCCTCGGGCGTGCCATCGGGCGCGTGGCCGTCGATGACAACGTCATGTCCCAGGGTCTTGATCCCCTGCCCGTGCAGAGTGTTGGTCATCACCTCGGTGGCCCCGAACAGGTCGTGGAACACACCGCCTTCGGTCAGGGTTACCACATGGCGCAGAGCGAACTTCTCCTCCAACGTGCCGTCAGGCGGCATCCTGTGATTCATTCGCCCGGGCAGATCGCGGATCTCCGGGTAAAGCGTCCCGCCCATCGCGACGTTCACCTCCTGAAACCCGCGGCAGATGCCAAAGAACGGCTGGCCCCGCTCGACGCAAGACCGGACCAGGGGCAGTGTGATCGCATCGCGGGCGCGGTCGAAATCCCCATGCGCGGCGGTCGCGCATTCGCCATACTCTTCCGGGTGCACATTCGGTCGCCCGCCGGTCAGCAGAAACCCGTCGCACACTTCCAGCAATTCCTCGACCGAGACAAAGCGCGGGTCGGCCGGAATCAACAGCGGCACGCAATCTGATACGTTCGAAACCGCGTCAGAATTCATCGTCCCGCCCGCATGGGTCGGGTACTGATCATTCATCAGGTATGAGTTGCCGATTATTCCGACGACCGGTCGCACCATTCAATCCTCACCAGAATTTAGAACTGTTCGAATATTCATGCCAAAAATGCCCGAACATTCAAAGTGCGTGGGCGCAGCTTGGGCTGTGAATTTCTCAACACCTGCATTTTCGGGCCATAGATATGCCGCAGTTCTGGGCCAAACAGCCATTATCCGAGGGGATTGGACAGATTGTCGTGACAATAACAGTCAAAAACCAAAGCAGAATTCAGCGGCTGGTGCTGTCTGATAGCCTCAGCCGGGCCGAGGTCATTCTGGCCTGTCTGCTGGCAGCGATCACCGGACTTTGTGTTGTTTTGTCGATCCTGAAATCTCAACCCATCGCCTGGGCCGGTTTCGGGATGAGCCTTGTGCCGACCGTTGGCCTGTTTGTGGCGGGGATTTACATCCGCCAGGTCAAGAACCAGCCCAGAATTGCGCAGCTCGCCATCGCAAACAGCCTATTTCTGGGATTCATGGGCGTAACCACCCTGTTGATCTACCTTCGGTTTCCGATTGTAGAGTTGGCCTTTGACCAGGTGCTTTTGCGCGCCGATGCCGCGATGGGCTATGTCTGGCCTGACCTTGTCCAGACCGTCGCTGCCTATCCGGAATTCGGATACGTCCTGCGGTTTGTCTACCTCAGCTCGCTGCCGCAGCTTTTTGTCATGGTCGGGTATCTTGCCTTGTCGGGCCGAAGCGACAGGCTGGATCAAGCGCTGCTTGCAGGAACGCTCAGCCTGCTTTTGACCACGATCATCTGGTGGATTGTTCCCAGCGTTGGGCCTTCGGTCTTTCATAGCCTGCCGGACGGGCTTGAGGACCGGATCGGATTGGTAACCAACGCCTACTATGCCGAGACGCTGCGTACCCTGTCCGCGCATGGGCTTGAGGTTATACGCCCGTCGGACATCGTTGGAACGATCGCATTTCCGTCATACCATACGGTGATGTCGCTGCTGGTCGTCTGGTTCCTACGCAGAACGGCGTTGTTTGTACCTGCCGTTCTGCTGAACATTTTGATGATCCCGGCGATACTGTCCCATGGCGGTCACCACCTGATGGACATGGTCGGAGGGATTGTGGTCTTCGCAATCGCGACGTGGATCGCGACCCGCCCGTGGATGCACGGCGCGAAGACCTAGGTCAGGCTTCGCCGACCAACCCTGCTGCTTCTATACCCGCCAGCGCGGCTGCGGCGTCGTTGTCTGACGTATCGCCGGTTACGCCCACAGCGCCAATCACCGCCCCTTTACGGTCGCGCAGCAGCACACCGCCGGGAACCGGAACCAGCTGACCACCATAGACACCATTCATGCAGGCCATGAAATACGACTGTGCCTCGGCCCGCTGCATCTGAGCGGTACCTGCCATGCCCAACATGACCGAACCATAGGCTTTACCCTGGGCAATCGCGAACCGACCCGGGGCCGCGCCATCTTCACGCTCGAAAGCGATGACATGGCCGCCAGCATCCAGAACCACAACGGATAGCGGTTTCAATTCGTTCTCCCGCCCGTTTTCCAGCGTTTTTCGGATGATCGTGCGGGCTTTGCGTAGTGAAACCGACATATGGAGTCCTTTCGACAGAATTTCTCCGGATCAAACTGTAGCCCAGAGCCCGTATCTTCAAGGTCTCATTTGGTTTGGGCCTTCAGTTCCAAACGCCGGGCATGCAGGACAGGCTCGGTATACCCCGAGGGCTGCACCCGGCCCCGGAAGACCAAATCACAGGCAGCCTGAAAGGCGATGCCGTCAAAATTGGGGGCCATTGGAGTATAGGCCGGATCATCCGCATTCTGCCGATCGACGACAGCGGCCATCTTTTGCATCGCGGCCATAACCTGTTCCCGGCTGACAACGTCGTGATGCAGCCAGTTCGCCAGCGCCTGCGAGGAAATCCGGCAGGTGGCGCGGTCTTCCATCAATCCAACATCATGAATGTCTGGCACCTTTGAACACCCGACACCCTGATCGACCCAGCGCACGACGTAGCCCAGAATGCCTTGCGCGTTGTTTTCAATCTCGCGGGTGATCTCTTCGTCACTCAGGTTGCGCCCTTCGAGCAATGGTATGCTCAGCAGGTCATCGAGCGTCCCGCGCGCGCCGCCAGCTGCAAGTTCGTCCTGACGTGCCAGCACATCTACCTTGTGGTAATGCGTAGCGTGCAATGTCGCAGCTGTGGGCGACGGTACCCAGGCGCAGGTCGCGCCTGATTTCGGGTGGCCGATTTTAGCCTCCAGCATTTCGCCCATCCGGTCTGGCATCGCCCACATGCCCTTGCCGATCTGCGCCTTGCCTTTCAGGCCACAGGCCAGACCGATATCGACATTGCGATCTTCGTAGGATGCGATCCACGGAGTGTTCTTGATGTCGCCTTTGGGCAGCATCGGGCCCGCTTCCATCGAGGTGTGAATCTCATCTCCGGTTCGATCGAGGAAACCGGTATTGATAAAGGCGACGCGCGATTTGGCGGCGCGGATGCACTCTCGGAGATTGGCAGACGTGCGACGCTCTTCATCCATGATGCCCAATTTGACAGTGTTGCGGGGCAAGCCCAAAATATCTTCGACCATGTCGAAGATTTCGACCGAATAGGCGACCTCTTCCGGTCCGTGCATCTTGGGTTTGACCACATAGACCGAACCGGCGTCCGAGTTGCCACCACCGCGCTGAAGGTCGTGCATAGCAATCAGCGTGGTGCAAAGCGCATCCATCAACCCCTCGCCGATCTCGCGACCCTCGGCATCCAGCACTGCGGGGTTGGTCATCAGGTGCCCCACGTTGCGCACCAGCATCAGCGAGCGGCCCTTCAGCGTGGCAGCGTCGCCATTCGGTTCGGAATAGTCCAGATCGCGCGCCAGTTTGCGGGTGAAGGTTTTACCACCCTTCGTCACCTCTTCGGCCAGGTCGCCTTTCATCAGCCCAAGCCAGTTGCCATAGGCCACGACTTTGTCAGCGGCGTCCACGCAGGCAACGGAATCTTCGCAATCCATGATCGTCGACAGTGCCGATTCCAACCGCACATCCGAGATATGCGCAGGATCCGTCGCGCCAATGACGCTATGAGGGTCGAGCATGATCTGAATGTGCAGGCCATTGTTGCGCAACAGCACAAACTCGGGCTTGTCAGGCGCGCCACCAAATCCAGCGAACTGACCGGGATCCGCAAGGGTTGGCATCAGCGCGCCGTCCTGCACGCTCAGACCGGATACATCTGCCCAGGAACCAAAGGCCAATGGCACGGCCTGATCCAGAAACGACTTGGCCCATGCAATGACGCGCGCGCCGCGTTCGGTGTCATAGCCCTTTCCGTTGGGCAGATCACCCAAAGCATCGGTTCCGTAAAGCGCATCATACAGGCTGCCCCAACGTGCGTTGGCGGCGTTCAGCGCGAAACGGGCGTTGGTGATCGGCACAACCAGCTGCGGCCCGGGCGTCACCGCGATTTCAGGGTCGACACTGTCCGTTTCAATCAGAAAGTCCGGGCCAACCTCGACCAAATAGCCGATTTCGCGCAGGAAATCCTGATAGGCGTCGGCGTCATGCGGCTGCCCCTTACGGTCCACGTGCCAGCCATCGATGCGGCTTTGGAGATCAGCCCGCTTTGCCAGAAGATCGCGGTTCCGCGGGCCCAACTCATTGACCAGACGCGCAAGACCGGCCCAGAAGCTCTCGGGTGAGACGCCTGTACCCGGCAATGCGCGGGTTTCAATGAAATCCACCAAATCCCGGTCAATTTGCAGCCCGCTCCGGGTCATTCTGTCAGTCATGCGCCCTACTCTCTCGCAATTGTGTGCCATTGTATGCGCTTCTCACTTAGGCCGTTTGTTTCCGATAGGCAACTTTTGACTTTGCGTGCGCGCCGTTCGGCTCTGCAAGAAGCTGTTTCAAAATCGTCAAGGCAATGGCCGGGCCGGTTGCAGCCCCCTGACGAAGCCCCTAACGTCGCGCCAGAACCGTATTGATGCGAGGCCCCCGATGCGCGATGCCGCCCCTACCACCATCTATCTGAAAGACTACACGCCCTTCGGCTATCTGGTAGAAAGTGTGCACCTGACCTTCGACCTTGCGGCCCATGCCACCCGGGTCACATCTCGGATTGCCTTCCGCCCGAACCCCGCGGCGACCGACCGCACCTTCTTTCTGCACGGAGAAGACCTGACCCTGATCCGCGCTTCGGTCGACGGCGTAGAAATCTCGCCAGAGGTAACCGACAAGGGGCTAACAGCCGATGTGCCCGAGGCGCCGTTTCTGTGGGAGGCTGAGGTCGAGATCGATCCCGGCAACAACACCGCGCTTGAAGGGCTTTACATGTCCAACGGCATGTATTGCACCCAATGCGAGGCCGAGGGGTTCCGCAAGATCACCTATTACCCAGACCGCCCGGACGTGATGTCGATCTTCACCGTGCGCATCAATGGCGACCTTCCGGTGTTGCTGTCCAACGGCAACCCGACGGCAAAGGGCGAAGGCTGGGCCGAATGGACCGACCCGTGGCCCAAACCGGCCTATCTTTTTGCACTGGTGGCGGGCGACCTGATCGCGCATCCGGGCCAGTTCACCACCATGTCGGGTCGCGAAGTCGAGCTGAACCTCTGGGTTCGCCCCGGCGACGAAGGCAAGTGCGCCTTTGGCATGGAGGCTTTGAAAAAGTCGATGAAATGGGACGAAGACGTCTATGGCCGAGAATACGATCTGGATGTGTTCAACATCGTCGCCGTAGATGACTTCAACATGGGCGCGATGGAGAACAAGGGGTTGAACATCTTCAACTCCTCAGCCGTTCTGGCCAGCCCGGAAACCGCGACTGACATGAACTTCGAACGGATCGAGGCGATCATCGCGCACGAGTATTTCCACAATTGGACGGGCAATCGCATCACCTGCCGCGACTGGTTCCAGCTGTGCTTGAAAGAAGGGCTGACCGTCTTCCGCGATGCGCAATTCACATCCGATTTGCGTTCAGCCCCGGTGAAGCGAATCCATGACGCCATCGACTTGCGGGCGCGGCAATTCCCCGAGGATAACGGACCGCTGTCGCACCCTGTTCGCCCGGAAAGTTTTCAGGAAATCAACAACTTCTACACATCAACTGTCTATGAAAAGGGCGCCGAGGTTATCGGCATGCTGAAACGGTTGGTCGGTGATGACGCCTATGCCAAGGCGCTGGACCTCTATTTCGACCGTCACGATGGACAGGCTTGCACGATCGAGGATTGGCTCAAGGTGTTCGAGGACGCGACAGGCCGCGACTTGAGCCAGTTCAAACGCTGGTACAGCCAGTCGGGCACGCCGCGTGTGTCGGTCGCCGAGGATTGGGCAGATGGCACCTATACGCTGACCCTAAGCCAGCAGACGCACCCGACACCCGGGCAACCCGACAAGCAACCACAGGTCATTCCTGTGGCCGTGGGCCTGTTGAGTCCAAACGGTGATGAGGTCCACGAGACTCAGGTCTTGGAACTGACCGAAGCCGAACAAAGCTTTCAGTTCACAGGTTTGGCCGCCAAACCTGTGCCGTCGATTCTGCGGGATTTCTCGGCGCCGGTGATCCTTGAGCATGCCCACTCGAATGCCGAGCGCGCCTTTCTGCTGGCCCATGACACCGACCCGTTCAACCGCTGGCAGGCCGGTCGCTCGCTGGCCGAGGACAGCCTGTTGAAGATGATTACGCAAGACGCAGCACCCGATGCCGAATATCTCGACGGGCTGCTGGCGGTGATGCGGGATGGTGATCTGGACCCGGCCTATCGCGCACTTATGCTCGGTCTGCCGACGCAATCGGAACTGGCAGCCGCCCTGCACGAACAGGGTACGACACCTGATCCGATGGCAATCTGGACCGCAGTGGAAACGTTGCGGCAGGCCACGGCACAGCATTTGCAGGATCTGCTGCCGCGTCTGCAAAGCGAGGCTCTGGTCAATGCCCCCTACCAACCGAATGCGGACCAATCGGGCAAGAGAGCCTTGGGAGGTGCGGTACTGGCGTTGACGACCCGGCTGGACGGTGGCGCACAAGCCGCGGACGCTTACGGCGCGGCAGGCAACATGACCCTGCAATTGGCGGCCTTATCCTGCTTGCTGCGTGCAGGCAAAGGCAAGGCGCAACTATCCGCATTCTATGATCAGTGGCGTCATGACCGGCTTGTGATGGACAAGTGGTTCGCGCTTCAGGCGTCGCTGGCGGCCCCGCAGGACACACCTGCAACCGCGCGAGACCTGACGCAGCACCCAGATTTCAATTGGAAAAACCCCAATCGGTTCCGCGCGCTTATGGGATCGCTTGCGACAAACCATGCAGGGTTTCATCAGGCAGATGGCACGGGATACGCGCTGTTGGCCGATTGGCTGATCCGGCTGGACCCCGTCAATCCGCAAACAACGGCCCGGATGTGTTCTGCCTTTCAGACCTGGAAACGATACGACACTGACCGGCAAGACCTGCTGCGCGCGCAGTTGACCCGTATCGCTGAAACCCCCGACCTGTCGCGCGACACGACCGAGATGGTCTCGCGCATTTTGGACGCGTAAACGTGGGGCCGGAACCCTTTTCCTTTACGCGCCACAACCGATCACAGCGCACGGTTGCAGTTCTGATCTGCGTCTATGCCGCTCTGATCGGGCTGGTGGTCGTGTTTGACGCTGTCTGGTGGCTGGTCGGCTTGCTGGGCCTAGCCACTCTGCCCGCGCTTTGGGACGTGGTACGGGACACGAATGCGGGTGTACGGATGGACGGCCAAACGCTCAGCTGGCACAGCGGGCAACGTCAGGGCGATATCCCATTGGCGCAGATAAAGAAATTCCGCTTCGACACGCGCTGGGATCTTTCGGTCCGCGCGTCCGCCATCCTGCAAACGGACAAACGCGTGCGCCTGCCGGATGAATCACTTCCGCCGCACCGAGAGTTCGAACAGCTCCTGATTGACGCCGGGTTCACGGTCGAACGCCACCATTTCCGCGTTTTCTGAAACGATCGGCAGCATTGCACAGGATTGATCCAAAATCAGGCGTTTCGACGGTGCTACCTTGATTTAAGAGCGTTTTTTGGCCAGACTTGCGGGGTTAGAAGTGTGTTCAAGTTCGAGTTTTGCCATGTTGCGGTCTATGAGGGCTGTGTTTGCCCGGTTATTTGCTCCTACCCGTCAAGAAAAATTGCATCCGTTCGCGGAGTGCCCGGTCGAGGGTGTTGAGCATTTCGCGACAGGAAAGCTGAACATTCCCGTTGCAAAACCAAGTGCCGAAGCGTTGATTGATCACAAGATCATCGAACGCGGGCGGTATCTGGCGCGCCAGGGCATGTGGTCCCACCTGTCCTCTGAGATGCAGACAGCGGACAGGGCCGGTGAAACGACCCCGTGCGGTCAGCCGGTTGCCGACCTTCTGGCATTTGGTGCGCGTTCGGATGTCGTGCTGGCGGTTGAGCACGCCCTGTCTGACGGCAAAGCGATCGCAGACTACGACTTGCTCTGCGGTATCTCCGAGCTTGAAAGCGAGATGAATGAGCATCCCGGCGATCCGATGATCGCGCTTGTCGTCGCCTTGGCCCATATCGACCTGGCTTGGGCATGGCGCGGGAAAACGCCCGAAGCCCAATTGCCCCGCCTGCACCGCTCGCGCTGCGCGGCGCATTTTGACCGGGCCTCGGCGATATTGGCCGAATGCCGCGCCCAGGCGAAAGACAGCCCGGCCATCGCTGCCGGCGACTGCGCGCTGTTGGCCGGTCACCGTACCGCAAACGTCCGCGCTGCGGACAAGTTCGAAACCCTGATTTCGCTGGACCCGCACAATCACCGCCACATGCGTGTGATGGGGGCTCATCTGCTGCCGCGATTCTTTGGCAGCTACGAAAAGCTTGAAAATCAGGCGCTACGTATGGCGGCAAAGACCCAGGCGATCTGGGGCGCGGGTGGCTATACCTGGGTTCAGTTCGATGCGATTGCGCAGGATGACGAAGCCTGCGCACGCGTCGATGTCGAGTATTTCCTGGAAGGTATGCGCGATATCGTAGCGCGACGGCCGGATCAGGAAACCATCAACCTGTTGGCCGCGTACTGCGCAATCACTTTGAAGAACCGCATGGGTCGCAACGACCGGGCCGATCAAGCGCGCAAACAGATTTGCGATGCGGCCGACTGGCTGATCCGCGACCACTTGACCGAACTGCACCCGCTGATCTGGGCGCATGCCGCAAACGGGTTCAACAACAGTCTTCGTATCAGCTCGGCCGAACGTTTCGCCGCATTGGGACACCGCGATGCCTTGCGAGCGATTGGCAACCTGTTCCGGGATGAATTGCGCAGCGGTCTGAACGTGACCTTCACGCCCAGCGGGCTGCGCCTTTCCAGCAACTGATCAGCACTGGCACCGGCGGCCGATTTCAGGGATTCCGCCCCATTCCCCCTTGCCCCCTTGTCGTGGCAGGCATAATACGCTGGTCTAGATTGCTGCGGATAAGAGGCGCGCCATGCTCGACCTGACCTACGATATGCCCAAAGTCAAAACCATTGCCGGTGCCAAGCACGATTGGGAATTGGTAATCGGGATGGAGGTGCATGCTCAGGTCTCATCCAACGCCAAGCTGTTTTCGGGCGCGTCAACCCAATTCGGGGCCGAACCAAACTCGAACGTGGCCTTTGTGGACGCCGCGATGCCCGGCATGCTGCCGGTGATCAACGAATACTGCGTCGAACAGGCTGTGCGTACCGGGCTGGGACTGAAAGCGGATATCAACCTGAAATCGGCGTTTGACCGCAAGAATTATTTCTACCCTGACCTGCCGCAGGGCTATCAGATTTCCCAGCTGTATCACCCTATCGTGGGCGAAGGCGAAGTGCTGGTCGAGATGGGCGGCGGCACCGCGCGGATGGTGCGCATCGAACGTATCCACATGGAGCAGGACGCGGGCAAATCGATCCACGACATGGACCCGCATATGTCCTTCGTCGATCTGAACCGGACAGGTGTTTGCCTGATGGAGATCGTCAGCCGCCCCGATATTCGTGGCCCGGAAGAGGCTGCAGCCTATATCGCTAAGCTGCGCCAGATCATGCGCTATCTGGGCACCTGCGACGGCAACATGCAAAACGGCAATCTGCGGGCGGACGTGAACGTCTCGATCTGTTTGCCGGGTGCTTATGAGAAGTATCAGGAAACGCAGGATTTCTCGCATCTCGGCACCCGCTGCGAGATCAAGAACATGAACTCGATGCGCTTTATCCAGCAAGCGATCGAGGTCGAAGCCCGCCGTCAGATTGCGATCGTCGAAAGTGGTGGAAAGGTCGAGCAGGAAACCCGTCTTTATGATCCGGACAAGGGTGAGACCCGCTCGATGCGCTCCAAGGAAGAAGCGCATGACTATCGCTACTTCCCCGATCCCGACCTGCTGCCGCTAGAGATTGAGCAGGCATGGGTGGATGACATCGCCGCCAACCTGCCGGAACTGCCTGACGACAAGAAGGCACGGTTCATCGATGCATTCGGCCTGACCGACTATGACGCATCCGTGCTGACCGCCGAGGTCGAAAGCGCCGCCTATTTCGAAGACGTCGCAAAGGGGCGTAATGGCAAACTGGCTGCGAACTGGGTCATCAACGAGTTGTTTGGCCGGTTGAAGAAAGAAGATCATGAGATCACTGAATCTCCGGTCTCACCTACGCAACTGGGCGGCATCATCGACCTGATCGCCTCGGACGCGATCTCGGGCAAGATCGCCAAGGACCTGTTCGAGATCGTCTATACCGAAGGTGGCGACCCGGCGCAGATCGTCGAAGAGCGTGGCATGAAGCAGGTGACCGATACCGGCGCCATCGAGTCCGCGCTGGACGAAATCATCGCCGCGAACCCGGCGCAGGTCGAGAAGGCCAAGGTGAACCCGAAACTGGCAGGCTGGTTCGTTGGTCAGGTCATGAAGGCCACTGGCGGCAAGGCCAATCCGAAAGCCGTTAACGAGTTGGTGAGCAAAAAGCTGGGATCGTAAACCCAGCTTCCGATGGATTGAACGGAGTCAGGCCCCGGCTTGACTCCGTTTTCTTTTGTGCTCTTTCTTCGGCACCAGAGAGGTGAGGTATCATGCAGAACAGATTTGATCAGGAACTCGAAGACCGGCTGATGCGCTATGCGGCCATTGACAGCCAAAGCGACGAGACATCGGCGACTACGCCAAGCACCGAAATCCAGTTCGACATGCTGAACCTGCTGCGCGATGAGTTGACCGAGATCGGAGCGCAGGACGTGGAGCTGACCGGTGACAGCGTTGTCGTGGCAACCATTCCCGGGACCGCACCGGGGCCGACCGTGGGTTTTCTGGCCCATGTTGACACGGCACCTCAGTTCAATGCCACCGGTGTCAAACCCCGCGTGATCAAGGGATACAATGGCGGGGACATCACCTTTCCCGATGATCCCGATCTTGTTCTTTCTCCTGACGATCACCCCTATCTGGCCGAGAAGATCGGACATGACCTGATCACAGCCTCGGGAACGACGCTTTTGGGGGGCGATGACAAAGCAGGCGTGTCGATCCTGATGACGATGGCGCGGCACCTGATTGCAAACAAGGACGTGGCTCACGGTCCGATCCGCATCGCCTTTACGCCTGACGAGGAAATCGGGCGCGGGGTCACAGAACAGCTGCCCAAGGATCTGAAGGCCGATTTCGCCTATACGCTCGACGGGCAAGAGGTTGGCGAGATCGAATACGAAAGCTTCTCGGCCGACCGGGCGGTGATCAAGATCACCGGCGTGTCGATCCATCCCGGGTTGGCCAAAGGACAATTGGTGAATGCCGCCCATCTGGCGGCCAAGATCGTGCAAGCGCTACCACAGGCCACCATGACACCAGAGGTGACCGATGGGCGCGAGGGGTTCATCCACATCACCGACATGAATGGTGGTTCGTCTGAGATGGAGATCAAGCTGATCCTGCGCGATTTCGAGATGGACGGGCTGGAGGCCCAACGCAACATCGTCCGTCAGATTTGCGCTGCCGTGCAGGCCACCGAACCGCGTGCGACCATTACTTGCGACATCAGCCACCAATACCGCAACATGCGCTATTGGCTGGAAAAGGACATGACCCCCGTCGATTTGGCCCGCGCAGCCTGCGAGGACCTTGGGGTCGAGGTCATTTCGGTGCCGATCCGAGGCGGCACCGACGGCTCGCGCCTAACAGAGTTTGGCACGCCGACGCCCAACATCTTTACCGGCATGCAATGCATTCATGGCCCGAAAGAGTGGATTTCCGTGCAGGATATGGCGCTCGCGACCGAGGTTTGCCTGTCTCTTGTCGGCAAGGCAGCGCGGGCTGCGAGCAACAGTGCGGGCTGAATTTCGCCAATTGCCGAAGATCGCTTTTCCCTCGGCAGCAAAATGTTAGTTTGCCGGGACATGACAATCAGGACCGATTGATGCAGCGCTACGAATACAAAGTTGTCCCCGCCCCGCAGAAAGGCACCAAGGCCAAAGGCGTCAAGACGCCCGAGGGCAGGTTTGCGAACTCGGTCGAGCAGCTTCTGAACCAGATGGGACAGGAGGGTTGGGAATACCAACGCGCCGAGCTGCTGCCCAGCGAAGAGCGTACCGGTCTGACCGGGTCAGCGGTGAACTGGCGCAATGTTCTGGTGTTTCGGCGCGCATTGACTGATGCAACCGCTCAGGATCAAGACGCCCCCCAAGATGCAGAGCCCGAGGGCGTCCCATTGGCACGTCCCGTTCCCGGACCGGAAGAACGCCTGCCAGACCCAACACCAGAGCCTCAGGTCGCGGCCCCTGCGCCAATCGCCGCCGAGGTGAAGGACCCGCCCCTAACGCTGAAAGACACGGAAAGCGTTCCAGACTCTGATCAGGACGCGTCAGAGCCAAAACCCTGATACCTCCGACCGCCGGTCACGGCACTGTGGTGTGAATGTGAACGTAAAAGCTGGCACATTCGGCATGAACACATGTCGGAGGGTGCCATGTCTATTTCACGTCGTGGTTTCGCAGGAGGGCTCGGATTAGCGCTTGGGCTTCCCGGATCGCTATGGGCGCAAGAGGACCCGATTCTGGACGCAGTCAGATCCACGCTGTTCGGATCGTCCGCCGAATTCGAACAGGGCATGGCCTACCTGAAACAGCGAGGCAACCCGGATGTGGTCGCCGCCCTTTTGACGGCGATGCGCTTCGCCAGACGTCGGGACGACCAGATCGCCGAAGTGGCCGAAGCCCTGACAGGGCAGTCGCACGGTACTGACTGGTTCGAATGGATGCTGTGGCAGGAACGCAACCCGCAGATCGCTCCGCATCCCTCGCTGATCCCCTTCAAACGCGAGGTTCTTCTGGGCGTGGACCCGAATTTCGACGTCTTCCTGCGACCTGAATACCTGCAACCCAACCGGATGAAGATCCGCCTGGAGGAGATTGCATGGGGCGGTGTATCCAAAGATGGCATTCCCTCGCTGGACAATCCGACGCTGATATCAGCGGCAAGTGCGGACTACCTGAAAGAGGGTGATCTGGTCTTTGGCGTCTCGATCAACGGCGATGCACGCGCCTATCCGCTGCGCATTATGGGCTGGCACGAGATGTTCAACGAAACGATCGGCGGGGTTCCCGTCGCCCTTGCCTATTGCACGCTCTGCGGGTCTGGCATCCTTTTTGAAACGAAAGTGGCGGGTAGAAGCAAACCATTGGTCTTCGGCTCATCAGGGTTTCTTTATCGTTCGAACAAGTTGATGTTCGACCGCCAGACGCATTCCCTTTGGAACCAGTATACAGGCAGGCCGGTTGTCGGCCCTCTGGTCGACAGCGGGATCAAGCTAAGGCAACGCCCCGTGGTGATCACCACCTGGGACAGCTGGAAAACCTCGCACCCGGATAGCAAAGTTCTGTCGCTCAGAACCGGGCATCGCAGGAACTATGGGTCGGGCGTGGTTTATCGCGACTATTTCGCGTCGAGCGAGTTGATGTTCCCGGCACTGGTCGATCAGTCGCGGCATCGGCAGAAGGACTATGTCTTTACGATCCGCCAATTCGGCGCCGCCAGAGCCTGGCCATTGGACGCGTTCAGCCGGACGCGGGTTATCAACGATGCGATTGGCAACCGACCGCTGGTATTGATCGGCAATGCGGACAAACGCGCAGTGCGCGCCTATGAACGCGGATCGCACCGGTTTACCACATCTGATGGCGGACTTGTCGATGAGGCAGGCCAAAGATGGCGATTGACCGAAGAGGCCCTGATCGCGCCCAATGGCACCCAAATGCCGCGGGTGGCCGGACATATCTCGTACTGGTTTGCCTGGGACAACTATCTGGGCGATGCGGCCAGTGTCTATGGCGGCTGAAACTAGGAATGTTCCTCGGCCGCCGTGGCTGCCAGCGCCCGGTTATACGCCTTGAGCGCATCTACGTGATACAGCGCCCCCACCGCGTTCTCGCACCCATCATCGTCAATGATCACAACCGGGATGCAGGGGATGTCGTCGCGGTCGAAATAGGGCATCGCGGCCTCAAGCGTGGCGCTCGCCTTGACGCAGAGCCCCTGCTCGATCAGAGCCTGCGCCTCGTCCTTGGTGATCGAACGCGCGTCGCCGATCGGGCGCATCACAGCCCCCGCACGCAACATTGCAAGCAGATAGGCTTGCGGCCCGGCAGCCAGATGTACATTGCGTCGCTCGAGCTGGGTCAGGAAGAACGATCGGTCCACAAGGCGCGAGGCCAAAGCGGTGCTCATCGATACCGATACCATCACCGCAAGCCCGATCTGCCAATCTCCGGTCAGTTCGAATACGATCAGCGTCGTCGATATCGGCGCGCCCAGAACGGCGGCCGCAACTGCGCCCATGCCCGCAAAGGCATAAAGAGTATGCGTGCCCGAGACGTCCGGCAGCAGCCCGGTGGCGATCAGCCCGAACGCAAGGCCGGTGAGCGCGCCGATCATCAGCGAGGGCGAAAATACTCCGCCGCCCATGCGCCCACCCATGGTGATGGCCAGAGCCACGGTTTTGATCACCGCAAAGGCGATCGCAGTTGTCAGCACCAGATCCCCGGTCAATGCGCGGATTGTGGTCTCATATCCGACACCGATGATATGCGGGAACCAGATCGCCAAAAGACCCAGCATGGCACCGGACACCGCAGGGCGCAGCCAGCGCGGCAATGACAGGCGGTTCTGGACATGTGTGCCGATGTCCTCGGCAAAGAAAATCGACCGCATCAGCATAAGCGATACCAGCCCACAGATCAGCCCGAGGATCAGAAACGCGGGCAGTTCGACATAGAATTGCAACGATCCGGGGGTCTTTAGCGCGAACTCTGTGACATCGCCATATTCCAAACGGTTGATCACGGTCCCCGCGACCGAGGCGATGACAATCGGCGCAAAAGCATGCACGGCAAAGTGGCGCAGGACGACCTCGAGCGCGAACAACGCCCCGGCGATGGGGGCATTGAAACTGGCCGAAACAGCGGCCGCTACGGCGCACCCCAGCAGGTCGCGCCCGGTGATCCCATCCGCGTGGATGCGATTGCTGACCCAGGTCGATATCACACCCGCCATATGCACGACCGGCCCCTCGCGCCCGGAAGATCCACCGGAACTGAGGGTAATGAGCGAGGCGAAGAATGACGCGATCCCCGCTTTGGTCTCGACGCGCCCATCGGTGACGGCGGCCCCTTCGATCACATCCGCAACTGACCTGACCCGCCCATCATCGGTAAAATTGTGCAAGATGATACCGACCAGCAGACCGCCGATGATCGGAATGATCAGGATAATGAACCAAGGCAGCATTTCCGCGTGCGAATGCAATAGCAAAATATCGTCGGTATCGTAGATATAGGCCTGCAACGAGCGGATCGCCTTGCGAAAACCAAGCGCCATAAAGCCGGCCGCGATCCCGATGGCCAGCGCAATGAACCAGAACTGTATCTGACTGGGCCCGCGCCGCCGCAGAACCCGCCACGCATCCCAAAGCGCGGCGACGGCCTGATTGAACTGGTTGCGCAGAACGGTGCGGGTTGACTGGGTCATTGGCCCTCGGTCGAATAGCTGGTGACCCTTAGTAAGCCACGGAGAGCCCTTAGAAAAGACGCATCACACTCAGTTGTCGCCCGATACTGTGTCAGGCGAGCAACAAGGCGCGCGCCGCCGCTCGGGCCTCATCCGTGATCGTGTCTCCGGCGACCATACGCGCGATTTCATCGACGCGGTCCGGGTCGGCCAGGGGTATAACAGTCGACAGTGTTTGCCCGTCGGTAACATGTTTTTGCACACGCCAGTGATGCGCGGCACGAGCGGCGACCTGTGGCGAATGCGTCACCACCAGAACCTGCCCTCCCTTGGCAAGCGCTGCCAATCGTCGGCCAACCGCATCTGCCGTCGCGCCTCCAACGCCCCGGTCGATCTCATCGAAAATCATCGTGCGTGCGGTATCTTCGCCGGTCAGACAGACCTTGAGCGCCAGCAGGAAGCGGCTGAGTTCCCCGCCCGAGGCAATCTTGTTCAGCGGTCCAGATGGCGCTCCGGGATTGGTGGCTACTGTGAAGGCCACCGCATCCGCACCTTCGGGTCCCGGATCTGTCGGCGAGATTTCGGTCTGAAACACCGCGCGTTCCATTTTCAGAGGTGCAAGCTCTGCCATCACGGCAGCGTCCAACTGACCAGCCGCCGCGCGCCGAACCGCGCCAAGCTTTTCGGCAGCGGTGTTATAAGCCGTTTGCGCCGCCGCGACCGCCGCGCGCCGCTCGGCCAGATCCGCGTCCCCAGCCTCAAGCCGGTTCAGACGGTCGCGCAACGTATCGGCTAACCCGCCCAGATCGTCGGGCGCCACGTCATGCTTGCGCGCCAGTGCCCGTATTGCAAACAAACGTTCTTCGGCGGCTTCCAGTTCCGTTGGGTTGAAATCAAGCGCTTGAAGGCACGCATTTACACCGTCCTGTGCCTCGCCCAATTCGATCATCGCCCGGCCCAGAGCCGCGATTGGCTCCTCCAACTGCCCGCCTGCGCTGTCCGAAACCCCTTCGAGCCAGCGCACAGCATCGCCCATCGCGCCCTCGGCGCCGTCATTGCCCAAGAGATCGAACGCGCGCGCGACGTCATCGCGAATGCGCTCGGCCCCCTGCATCATCCGGCGGCGGGCATCAAGCTCGGCATCCTCACCCGGCTGCGGGTCCAACTGATCGAGTTCCGAGACCGCATGGCGCAGGAACTCCTCTTCCGCGCGCATGGCTGTAAGGGTGGCTTCGGTTTGCTCAAGTGCCTTACGGGCGCGCGACATATCGGACCACGCTGCACGGACAGCAGCCAGTTGATTGCCCGCCCCCGCGTAATCGTCCAGCATTGCACGGTGGCCGCGCGGGTTCAGCAAACCCCGGTCATCATGCTGACCATGCAGTTCAATCAATGTCTCGGAGAGCGCACGCAGCACTTCGCCCGAGCAGCGACGGTCATTGACCCAGGCGGTCTTCCGCCCCTCAGCGGTGTTCACGCGGCGCAGAATCAGCTCCTCTCCGCCCGGTAGTCCTGCCTCGGCCAGCACTTCATGCGCCGGATGACCGTCGGGCAGTTCGAATTCTGCAACAACCTCACCCTGCGCGGCGCCCTGACGGACCAGTTCTGCGCGCCCACGCCAGCCCAAAACAAAGCCCAGCGAATCCAGCAGGATCGATTTTCCCGCGCCGGTTTCTCCGGTCAGCGCGTTTAGACCTGGCTGAAACGCCAGTTCCAGCCGGTCGATAATCAGCATGTCGCGGATATCAAGGGCGCGCAGCATCGGGTCTTTACCGCCCCAAGCCCAAAGCCATCGCGATTACAGCCACTGACCCTTGACCGTTTGGCGATAGATCGTGCTGAGCCAGTTGTTGCCGCGGCTCTTGAGGTCAAGACCGCGCGAGGTCAGCAGTTTGTAGCCTGCATCGTACCACTCGGACGACTGATAGTTGTAACCCAAGATGGCGCCAGCGGTCTGGGCCTCATCGATCAGACCCAAAGACAGATATGCTTCGATCAGGCGATAGAGCGCCTCGGCGGTGTGAGAAGTAGTCTGGAAGTCCTCAACCACAACGCGGAAACGGTTGATTGCCGCCGTATAGTGATCCTGCCGCAGGTAATAGCGCCCGATCTCCATCTCTTTGCCCGCAAGATGGTCGAAGGCCAGATCGAACTTCAGAATGGCCGAGGTGGCATATTCACTGTCGGGATAAACCTCAATCACGGTGCGCAGGGCTTGCAGCGCCTGAAAGGTCAGGCCCTGATCGCGGCCAACCTCGTCAATCTGGTCATAATAGCTGAGTGCCAGAAGGTATTGGGCATAGGCTGCATCTTCGTCGGTCGGATAAAAGTCGATATACCGCTGCGCGGCAGCCCGGCTTTCTTCGTAGTTCTTGTCCGTGTGGAACGAAAACGCCTGCATGATCAATGCGCGTTTCGCCCAGTCAGAATAGGGATACAGACGCTCGACCTCGGAGAAATACCACGCAGCATCGTCCGAGCGATTCTGCGACAATTCAAACTCGCCTCGGGTATAGATCTGCTCGGGTGTAAAACCTTCCAGGTTCTGCGAACGATCGGCACCTTTTTTGCTGAACAGGCCACCGGAATTACCGCATGCCGTCAAAACTGCTGCCAGAAGAATCGCACCCGCGAACCTGACTGCCGCTTTGCTGCCAATCATACCGCACATCCTTGTCGTCTTACCAAGCGGGGATTGCCCCGGATCGGCCTTGGTCTAGCACATAAAATTCCGGTGCAAAACGCCTTATGCGCCCTCTGTCGGAAATGTCGTCAGAGTTGATCTGTTCACGCAACCTGCGGAATTTCGCTGCGCACGAGCCCCTGCCCGGGCAATTGCGCGGCCTGTTCCGGCGTGCACAGAACGGGACGCACGGCACCCGGCGTCTCGAACAGCTTCCGAAGAAGCGTATTGGTCATGGCGTGTCCCGACTTGTCACCGGTAAAGCGACCCAGAATCGGTCCGCCTGCCAGGTACAGATCCCCCAGCGCGTCCAGCATCTTGTGGCGCACGGCTTCGTCCTCGTGGCGCAAACCGCCTGGGGTCAGCACTTCGCTGCCCTGTACGACAACGGCGTTGTCCAGGGTGCCCCCAAGCGCAAGCCCGTTTTCGCGCATCGCTTCGACATCGGTGCGGCGGCAGAAAGTCCGGCTGTCGCACAGCTCACGCGCGAACGAGCCATTGCGCATGTCCAGAACCTTGGTCTGGCTGCCAATTGCTTCGTCTTCGAAGTCGATGTGGAATTCGATCACCAGCCCGTCAGCAGGCGCGATCGAGGCGCTTGCACCTTCCCGAGTCGCTGTCACCGGTTTCAGAACTTCATACGCAAGAACCGGGCTGGCCTGACGACGAACGCCCTTGGCCATGATACCGCGCACAAACTCGACCGACGAGCCATCCATGATCGGCACTTCGGGTCCGTCGATTTCAACCAGCGCATTGTGAATACCGCAGCCAGCCAGCGCCGCCATGATATGCTCCACGGTCGAGACCGCCACACCCGCGTCGTTGATCAGGCGCGTACACAGCGGTGTCCGCTCGACCACATCGTAGATCGCCGGGATCAGTGCATTGCCCAATTCGATATCGGTCCGCTTGAACCAGATTCCGTGACCCGCCGCAGCAGGTTTCAGAACCATCGCCACAGGCTTGCCGCTGTGCAGCCCAACGCCCGTGAACGTTACCGATGATTTGAGCGTATGTTGCAAAATGAACCTCAGAGAGCGGTGTCCAGCCTGGCAGTGGCTGTGTTGGCACATCAGTTAAGGAACGGCGCGCTAAGGCTCAACTCACTCTTTGCAACTGAATGAAACATGAATGTGACAGATCGGCAAAACCCTGCTTACAGCCACCCAACACCCTGCTTTTCAACAAAAAAGAGCCGCCCTGAGGCGGCCCTTGGGTTGTATTTTGTTACCGCGATCAGTTGGCCTGACGCCGCAGGAACGCCGGAATTTCGATGCGTTCCTGATCCGGATCGGCCTCATCCTGGGCGGGTGCCGTGGCGTCAGATGTCCGCAACGCGGGCTGTTGGCGCGTTGGTTGCGCGGGCGTATCAGCTGCATGCCCGGTCATCCGGTCGATCAAACGGTTGAAGCCAAACCGCGGCCGTTCCTCTTGTTCAGGCTGGGCCTGAGGGGCGGGTTCCTGCGCGGGTGTTACGTGCATGCGCTGTCCGTTTGATGGTACTTTCTGCACCGCCGCTTGCAGGCGTTTCATGGCCGCTGGAGACGGCGTTCCCGGGGCTGGCGCACGCGGAGCGACATAGCTTTCGGCGACCGGCTCTTCTGGTTCGTGGCGCGGTTCAAACTCTGCCACTTGCGGTTGATAGGCTGGCGGGGGCAATCCGTCGTCCTGCTGAGCTGTCGCAGCAGGCTCTTCATGCCAACCTTCCCGCAGTTCAACATCCTCAATGGATTCGAACAGGGTTGGTGCCACGTTTTCCTCTTGCGCAGGCGCTTGGGCCGCGATCTCCTGAGCCGGTTCTTCCGGTGCCTCTTCTGCCGAAACCGTGCGGGTCAGCGGGGCCGACATCGAGCGGCGCGCGACCGGGACGTCATCAGTTTTCTCGGTTGCATCGATGCCGGTGGCGACGACCGACACGCGCATGCCGCCCTCCATTTCGGTATCGAGGGTCGAACCGACGATGATGTTTGCCTCGGGGTCCACTTCCTCGCGGATGCGGTTCGCGGCTTCGTCCAGCTCGAACAAGGTCAGATCGTGTGCACCGGTGATGTTGATCAGCACGCCCTTGGCACCCTTGAGGCTGATCTCGTCCAGCAGCGGGTTGGCAATGGCTTTCTCGGCTGCCTGAATGGCGCGGTCCTCACCGGTCGCCTCACCCGTGCCCATCATCGCCTTGCCCATTTCGTCCATGACGGCGCGAACGTCAGCAAAGTCGAGGTTGATCAGGCCCGGACGCACCATCAGGTCGGTCACACCTTTGACGCCCTGGTACAAGACATCGTCAGCCATCGAGAACGCCTCGGTGAACGTGGTTTTCTCATTGGCCAGACGGAACAGGTTCTGGTTCGGGATTATGATCAGCGTGTCGACAACCTTTTGCAGGGCGTCAACGCCATCCTCTGCCTGACGCATGCGCTTGGCGCCTTCGAATTGGAAGGGTTTGGTCACAACGCCGACGGTCAGAACCCCCAGTTCGCGTGCAGCCTGCGCGATGATAGGGGCGGCACCCGTACCTGTGCCGCCGCCCATGCCTGCGGTGATAAAGCACATATGCGCACCCGCCAGATGATCGACGATCTGTTCGATGCTTTCCTCGGCAGCCGCCGCACCAACGGTCGGGCGAGCCCCCGCGCCCAGACCTTCGGTAACCTTGACGCCCAGTTGAACCCGCGCGGACGAGCTGCTTTGCTGCAGCGCCTGTGCGTCGGTGTTCGCGACCACGAACTCAACCCCGTCCAGCTGCTTTGCAATCATGTTGTCGACCGCGTTTCCACCCGCTCCGCCAACGCCAAATACCGTAATCCGTGGCTTCAATTCATCGTGCCCGGGCATCGAAAGATTCAATGTCATGCTCTGTCCGCCTGTTTTATATGTTGCCGCGTAATGCGGTACTTTTCTGACCTATCCACCTTTGATTCTACTGCTGAAATCCCCAAACGTCACGCCAAAAATCGCGAGAATCCACAAAATGTGGAGGAAATATGGCAGAGATCAGCGGCATTTCGCATGCCACGCCACATGTAGCGGTGCCAACCCAAAGACGCACAATGCACGGCATCATCGCCCCGCCACCACAGCGAAACGTTGCATCACGTAGATCGGTTTTTGATCGCGGAAAACTGCTCAGGTCCTGCCGCTGGGCCTCTTTCGGACCCTGTGGATAGTTTTAGGGATAAATCTGGCCCGTGCAACCCAATTCTTAGCTGGTCGGCGCCCCCGGACAGTTTAAACCCTCGGTCGAGACGCGGCGAATTTCCTGAATTTCCGCACTGTCGAATCTGGACAGCCGCACCATTAGCCTGCCCTCATGCTCGAACGGCCACCAACAGACCGGCAAACCGTCCGGATCATTGTCGTAAAGGAAACAAACCTGACCATCGGGTGTTGTGATCCGACCATAAACGCAGTCCTCTCCCTGCTGTCGCCAGACCGAAAGCGTTGTACTCAGAAACTGTTCGGTACCGACCAGCTCGCCGCTGTGTATCTCATGAAAGTCGACCGTCTTGCCCTGAAGGGCGGCCAGAAACGCCTCGGGTGAGATACGGGTCTGAGCAAGGGCAGCTGTTGATCCAAGAGCACTCGCAATGGCCATCACAGCCGTGGCGGCGACCTTACCAATTGTCACGGAACCAGCGCACCGCCCGCTTGAAAGGTCGTGCGGAATAGGTATCGACCGGGATCTCGAAATCCCACCACTCATCCTGCGGATGCGCCGCGAACAGACTGAGACCAACGGCTGACGAAAAGCCAGGCCCAGTGGCCGACTGCGGTAGGCCATGAACGCGTAGTGGGCGGCCCAAGCGCACACGTTGGCCCAGAATGCGTGTGGCCAGCCCGTCGAGCCCCATGATCTGACTACCGCCCCCTGTCAGAACGATCTGCTGGCTGGGCAAATGATCAAAGCCTGCGGCGTCGAGACGAGTTCTGACCTCTTCAAGTATTTCCTCGACGCGGGGGCGCATGATGCCGATCAGCTCGGCCCGGCTGACGGTCCGGCGGTCATGTTCCCAGTCGCCGGTATCCCCGCCAATATCGATCAGGTCGCGATCGTCGGCTCCGGTTGCGTGGACACCTCCGTTAAAGGTCTTGATCCGTTCCGCCACGGCAGCAGGCACACCCAGACCCATCGAGATATCGCTGGTCACGTGATCACCGCCCATCTTGACGCAATCGGCGTAGATCATGTGCTTCTTCATGAAGATCGACACGCTGGTCGTGCCGCCGCCCATGTCGATACAGGCCGCGCCCAGTTCCTGTTCGTCTTCCACCAGCGCCGAGATACCCGACACATAGGCCGAGTTCGCGATCCCCGCCAATTCGAGATCGCAGCGTTTGATGCAACGCACGATGTTCTGGATTGCGGCTGCATCGACCGTCAGCATATGCATGTCGACCGCCAGCGACTGACCCAGCTGCCCGCGCGGATCAATCAGACCCGAGCGGTTGTCGAGTGCAAAGTTCACCGGTTGCGCGTGCAATACATCTCGGCCAGCACCATAATCCGGCACGTCGCAGGCGTTCAGCACCCGGCCAACCTCTGCCTCGGTGACCAGTTGACCTTCTAGTTCGACCTGTGCATCCAATCCGTATGAGCGCGGGTTGGCACCCGAGAAACAGGCGATCACGTGATCGACGCGAATGTCGGCCATTTTCTGCGCCGCCTGCAACGCCGTGCGGATCGCACGTTCGGTTTCCTGCATTGCCGTGACTTCGCCAAACTGCACCCCGCGTGAACGCGTCGTGGCTGCGCCGATCACACGAAAGCCGGTCTGACCTGCCATGGAGCCGATCGCGTTATCCTCGCTCAGCCTGCCGGTGCCATCAAAGCGCAGGACCAGACAGGCAATCTTGGAACTGCCCACGTCCAGAATGGCGACAACGCCCCGCTGCATCGCTTGCCTGCGCATCTGCCGCATTGCCCGTTGGGACTGATAAAGATCGGTCATCATGGTCTTACTGCCCGTCACTTGCTGTAACTTTTGTGTTCCACCAGATGTCACTGGCGGTTTTGTTCATTCTGATTGTCGGTCGTTGCCCGAGTCGCATGTCCACCGCGGCAACATCGCGTTCAAGCAGGTCCTGCACTTCGTTGACTGCGAGAACATGCTCCAACGCCCGCACCGGGCGTTCGGTCGGCAGCATGATGCGCTGGCTGCGGTCCAGAACCAGGTCCCAACGCCGCTCGCCAACTCGGACAAGGCCACGCACGCGCTCACCCAGGCTGCGCGCCGTTGTCAGGATTTCCAACGCTTCGGGCACGTGCCGGTCCGCCCCCCTTCCCGCGATCAGAGGCAATTCGGCGTGATTGGCGCGCGCGGCGATCTGATCCACATGGGCACCGGTTTCGTCCAGCAGTTCGATCCCGTCACGGTTCCGCCAGACGATGACCGGCTGGCGCTCTACCACATCCACCTGAAGGATGCCGCCGGGGCGAATACGTACGGTCGCCGATTTTACCGGATCAAGCCCGGTGATCGTGTCGCGGATTCGCTCGACGTCCAGATCCCAGGAACTGAGAGGGAAATCCAACGGCACGACTTCGCGGATATCCTCGGATAGCCCTGTCCCTGCCCCATCGATCGCCATCAGATTGACCATGAATTCCGGCCGTTCCTGAATTGAGGTCTTGATGCTTGCGATATAGGTGCTGACCGCCTCACGGCGGTCTTCCGAAGCAAAATAGCCGCCGACAGCGCCGAGGACCGCGAGCACCGGCAAGCCAATCCTCAGTCCGCGCCGAATGCCTGGCGTCAGCATCCAGCGCTGAAGGCGGTAGCTGAGGCGCGATGGCGCGGGATCGGACAGGCGCGATCGGCCAAATAGCCGCGCGCCGCGTAGGCGCAGTTTGGGCTCGGGCCTTGGCTCGGGTCGTGGCGCAGAAGCGAAATCCGCATCCGGCCCCGCAACGGCTTTGGTCCGGTGAATAACCGGTGCGCGGGTGGCGGTCAGCGGTCGCATGAGGCGTCCTCCACCATCCAGGCGCAGAGCTGGCCGAAGGTCATGCCAATATGCGCGGCCTGTTCCGGCACAAGCGAGGTCGGGGTCATTCCCGGCTGCGTGTTGGTTTCCAGCAGGAACAACCCGTCCGCACCAAGACTGTCATCCCAGCGATAATCGGTTCGGCTGACGCCTTTGCATCCCAGCGCATTGTGGGCCTTCAGCGCGTAGTCCATGCAGCGGTCAAAGATATCCTGCGGGATGTCTGCCGGTAGCACGTGCCACGATCCGCCGGGTTTGTACTTGGCGTCGTAGTCGTACCAGCCGCCATCGGTCATGATCTCGGTCACGGTCAATGCGCGGTCGCCCATCACTGTCACGGTCAGTTCGCGGCCTGCCACGTATTTCTCGACCATGATGTGCTCGGGCATGTCCTCGGACAGCTGCGGCGGGCCGTTGGCGTTCTCGTGGACGATATAGATGCCGACGCTGGAACCCTCGTTGTTGGGCTTGGCCACATAGGGCGGCTCCATCACGTGGACCTCGACCACCTCAATCTTGGGCACGATCACGCTGGGCACAATGGGCAGGCCCTCGGCCTGATAGACCTCTTTGCTGCGCTGCTTGTCCATCGCCAAAGCCGAGGCCAGAACGCCGGAATGCGTGTAGGGAATGCGCACCCATTCCAGCAGGCCCTGCACACAGCCATCTTCGCCCCAACGGCCATGCAGGGCGTTGAAAACCACATCCGGCTTGATGTCCAAAAGGCGCGCATAGAGGTCGGGACCTGCGTCCAGCTCGACCACTTCAAAGCCTTCTCCCACAAGGGCGGCCGCGCATTCGCGCCCAGAGCTGAGAGACACCTCGCGTTCAGCCGAGGGGCCGCCCATCAATACCGCCACTTTGGGGTTTGTCCTGCTCGACATACCCAATGTGCGCCTCAATGTCCCCGGACCTTATGTGGTGGTCCGTACTGCGTTTATGCCTTTGATCCGTCGCCTGAATTTGCCTGTTTTGGTCTGACGGTCGGGGCTTTATTCTTTCAGCGGATCGCCGACCCGCATGATTTCCCACTCTAGCGTGATGCCGCTTGTTTCGTAAACCTTTTTTCGCACATCTTCACCCAGACCTTCGAGGTCTGCGGCGGTGGCGTGGCCGGTGTTGATCAGGAAATTCGAGTGCTTCGGGCTCATCTGGGCACCGCCCTTTGTCGCACCGCGCATCCCGGCATCGTCGATCACTTTCCACGCCTTGAGGTCATGGGTATCGTCTGCCTTGCCGGTCGACGAGAACCCAGCGGGGTTTCGGAAGGTCGACCCGGCGCTGCGGTCCTTGGTAGGTTGGGTCTCGTCACGTTTCTTAAGTTGCGCTTCCATGCGGGCATGCAGCGCGGCGGGGTCGCCACTGGGTCCTTGGAACGTAGCCGAGATCAGCACCGCGCCTTCGGGCACATCGGACTGGCGATAGCGGAAGTTGAGGTCTTGGGGTGAGAGGTCTTTGATCTCTCCGCCTCGTGTGACGATGGTGGCCTTTTGCAGAACGTCTGCGGTGTAGCTGCCATAGCAGCCCGCATTCATCCGCACGGCTCCACCGACAGAGCCCGGAATTGTGCGCAGAAATGTCAGGTCGACGCCTGCATCTGCCGCCTTGCGCGCAACATGGGCGTCCAGCGCGGCGGCCCCTGCGGTGACGGAATTGCCTTCAACAGATATCCCGTTAAACCCGCGCCCAAGCCGGATCACAACGGCGCGCAGCCCCCCATCGCGCACAATGAGGTTCGAGCCGACGCCGATGGGGAACACCGCGAAATTGGCAGGCAAGTCGCGTAGGAAAGTCTGCAAATCTTCGGTGTCAGCCGGTTGAAACAGATAATCCGCCGGACCCCCGACGCGGAGCCACGTCAGGTCGTTCAGGGAACGATTTTCGGTTAGTTTGCCGCGAGGGATAGGAAGGGTGTCCATGGGGGCTAGATCGCGGATTTGAGGAAACATGGCAAGGTCTCAAACACGTTTGCGCAACCACCGCCCCAAGTAAATCACCGGCCAACGCAGGACAGACATGCCGGCCGCCAGCACGACCAGCCCGATCCAGGGGCCGTTTTCGTAGGTGACATAGCCCAGAATGGGCACGCCCACGGCGATCAGGACATAGGCTCGGGTCCAGTGGTTGTCTTTACTGGGGATCATCGCCAGCACATTGGCGATCAATCCCCACAACCCGGCCAAGGCGATAGACCAGCTCATTCCTGCACCTCGCGCCCGGTCCATTTACGCCAATAGTAGCGGATCGGGTTTCGGAACATTGACACGAATCCTCCGAGTGCGAGGACTGCGATGAACCATCCAAAATCATATCCCAGCCAGACGATCAGCACAGGTGCGCAGATCAGCAGGGTGATGCCCGGCGGAAACTGCAAGCGCATCGGCAGCATGGCCACGATTGTAGCGCAGATGACCCAAAGGGCGGACAGGACGACGGACAAATACATATGCGCTTCTGACACCGTCATTGCGGCTAAAATATGGTTTCGAGCATCAGGGCGTCACGCCCTGTTGAGTGGCCGCGTCAAACAGCCACTTTCCTTTGCAATCTTTCCGGCAACCCGTTGGCCCAAGCGCTGATCGTACCGGCCCCCAAACACACGACCATGTCACCGGGGCGGGCCTGTTCGCGGACAAGGCGTTCTAGGTCGCCTTCGTCCAGAATGGCGCGCGCGTGGCGGTGGCCGTGACGGATCAGCCCTTGCACCAAAGCGTCGCGGTCGGCCCCTTCGATCGGGTCTTCACCTGCGGCAAAGACCTCGGCGATGGCAACGACGTCGGCGTCGTTGAAACAGGTGCAGAAATCGTCGAACAGATCGGACAGGCGGGAAAAGCGGTGCGGCTGGTGGACGGCGATCACCCGCCCCTCGGTCGCCTGACGGGCTGCTTTCAGGACTGCGGCGATTTCAACGGGGTGGTGGCCGTAATCGTCGATAATGGTCACCCCATCAACTTCGCCGACCTTGGTAAAGCGGCGGTTGACGCCGCCAAAATTGGCCAGCGCATCGCGGATTTCGCTGGCTTTCATGCCCAGATGGCGGGCCACGGCCACAGCGCTCAGCGCGTTCGAGACATTGTGGTCACCGGGCATCGGCAGGGTGCAGCCCTCGATTACCTTGTCTTCGTATTGCAGGTGAATGTCGAAATGCGCGATGCCGCCTTTATAGGTCAGGTTCTCGGCCCGCACATCAGCTTGCGCGTTGAACCCATAGGTGCGCACACGGCGGTCCGAGATACGCCCTACCAGCGTCTGCACCTCGGCGTGGTCGGTACAGCAGACGGCCAGTCCGTAGAAGGGCAGGTTCGAGACGAACTCGTAAAAGCCGTCGCGCAACGTGTCGAAGTCACCCCAATGCTCCATATGCTCGGGGTCGATATTGGTGACGATAGCAATCGTCGCGGGCAGGCGGTTGAAGGAACCGTCGCTCTCGTCGGCCTCGACCACCATCCATTCGCCCTGCCCCATGCGGGCATTCGAGCCATAGGCGTGGATGATGCCGCCATTGATGACGGTTGGATCGAAATCACCGGCCACCATCAATTCGGCCATCATGGTGGTGGTGGTGGTCTTGCCGTGGGTTCCCGCGATCGCGATGTTCGAGCGCAGGCGCATCAGCTCGGCCAGCATATCGGCGCGGCGCACCACCGGCAGACCTTGCGCACGCGCCTCGTCCAGTTCCGGGTTGCCCGGTTTGATCGCAGTCGAAACCACGACAACGGCAGCGTTCTTCAAGTTCTCGGCACGCTGGCCTTCGAAAATCTCGGCCCCCAACGCGGCCAGACGGTCGGTGATCTTTGACGCCTTCAGGTCCGAGCCTTGGACACGGTAGCCCAGGTTCAGAAGCACCTCGGCGATGCCTGACATCCCGATTCCGCCGATGCCGACAAAGTGGATCGGCCCAACGTCCTGCGGCAGTTTGGTTGCTGGATTCATGAGGTCTCCTTCTGCGCCAGTTGCTCGACAAGGGCTGTCAGACGCTCGGTTGCGTCCGGCGCCCCAACCGATAGCGCGGCATGGGCCATATGTTGTGCGGCTTCGGGGTTGGTGAGAACCGTGGTCATTTGCTCGGTCAACGCGGGAACGTCAAGGGCATTTTCGGGGATCATGATCGCACCACCGGCCTGAACCAGTCCGCGCGCATTGGCAGTCTGGTGATCGCCTGCGGCGGCGGCAAACGGGATCAGGATCGACGGTCGCCCGATGACCGAGATGTCCGCCACGCTCGAGGCCCCGGAACGTGAAATGACAAGCTGTGCATCAGACATGCGCCGAGGGACGTCATCGAAGAAGGATTGAACGTCTGCACGGATGCCGTGGTCGGCGTAAAACGCATTGACCCTTTCTGCGTCCTCATCACGGGCCTGATGCGCGACGCGGATGAAGCCGCGCAGGTGTTCGGGCAGCGCTGCAATTGCCCCCGGCACCATGTCGCTGAGGATACGCGCGCCCTGAGAGCCGCCCATCACAAGGACGGACATCGGGTAATCTCCGGGCGGAATGTAAGGCGCGGCGGCGCGGTCCAACACGGCGGCGCGGACCGGGTTTCCAGTGTGAATGCCTTGCGCGCCTTCCGGCAGATCGGTTGGCCAGACACCGCAGGCCACATGCGCCACGCGGGTGGCAAACACCTTGTTAACGCGGCCCAAAACTCCGTTCTGTTCGTGGATCATGCGCGGAATCTTCAACAGCGTCGCTGCGCCCAAAGCCGGAATCGAAGGATACCCACCAAAGCCCACCACCACGTCCGGCTTGTCGCGCATCATCTGCGCGGCCATTCCTGTGACACCAGCTGCGATCTTGGGCCCGACCAGCACCTTGGCCGCGAGGCCGCCACGGGCGAAAGTTGCCGAGGAGGCCTGAACGATGTCTACACCTTCGGGGAAGGCTCCGGTATAGCGCGCACCACGCGGGTCGGTGGACAGGCGTACCCGCCAGCCTTTGTGCAGCATCGCCTCGGCCAGAGCCTGCGCCGGGAACATATGCCCCCCGGTGCCGCCAGCCGCGATCAGAAGGTAGGGTTTGCCCATCAGCCTCGTCCGCGCAGAATTTCGCCAAGCCCGCCCTGCGGGCGGCTACGGGTGAAGGCCAGCAGCATGCCGACAGCAATACCACCCGCGATCAGAGAGGATCCGCCATAGCTGACAAATGGCAGCGTCATGCCTTTGGCGGGCAGCAGGCGGACCGCAACGCCCATGTTGATCATTGCCTGAACACCGAACATGCACGCCAGACCGCTGCCAGCCAGACGGATGAAAACGTCGCGTTCGCGCATCAGACGCAGCAGCGAACGCACAACGATGATCGAATAGAGCGCAATGATGATCAGCACCAGGATCAGGCCATATTCCTCGGCGGCCACGGCGATGATGAAATCCGTATGCGCGTCAGGCAGAGACCATTTCACCTGTCCTTCGCCAACACCAACACCGAACAGGCCGCCTTCGCGGATAGCGTTGGTCGCATAGCCAAGCTGAGTGGTCGGATCGACCTCTTGGTTGAGGAAGCCGTCGATCCGGCGTGCGAAATGCTCTGAGTTCGAATAGGCAAACATCCCGCCCAAGACAACGACACCAGCCATCCCGACCAGTAACAACATGGGTGCGCCGGCCACAAAATACATCACGCCCCAGCCAAACAGGATCAGGCAGGCCTGACCGAAATCGGGCTGCATCACCAGCATGCCAACAATGGCCATGCACAAAGCAAAGGACCACAGCCGCCCCGGCGGACCGTTGATTTCTTGCGAAGCGGCCAATAGCCAAGCGGCCACGACCACGAAACCCGGCTTAAGGAACTCGGATGGTTGTAGCGAGGCAAAGCCCAGCGAATACCACCGAACCGCACCCTTGCCGAAATCAGTGCCGAATACCGGCAGGAATGCCAGCGCCACGAAGGCCCCCAGAAACCCCAGCACCGCCAGGCGCCGCACCAAAATGGGGGACATCATTGAGGTCAGCAGCATCGCAACCAGAGCCAGTCCACCGAAAAGCGCCTGCCGTTCGACATAGTGGAACGGATCAAACCCGTTGCGCCCTGCCAGCGGCGGGGAAGAGGCCAGCCCCAGCAACAACCCGATGACAAACAGGATCAGAACGCAGGACATGCTCCAGCGATCAATCGTTCGCCACCACTTTGGAAGAATCGGTTCGCCGCGCTGGTTCTGGACCGCGCCATACACCATCTCAGTCATGAGATACCGCCACTATCTGCCTCGTTAACGCCCCGTTTTCGGGGTCTGATTGAGACTCTACAGGGAAATTTGCATTTGGGCTAGCGGAATGACGGGTGCGGGGGGATTTCGCGCACGCGTTGCGAAACGCGCAGACCTTACCGCAATTGACACTTTGGACGAGCGAATAGCTTACTGAACGTCAGACAATGAATGCGGAAGTCATCAGGTAATGTATGTCAGGTTTGTGTGTCAGGACGCCGTTGCCGGCATGGCAGCCCGCAGCGGATTTTTCTGCGCCGCCTACGATCTTCGCGATCTGGAAACGCTGGACCAATATTCCTATGCGCGTCTCGAGGACCTGCTGGACTGGTTTCGCGTACATTTGCCTACTCCGACGCGCTTCAACAGCACCAAGTCCAAGGGTGCATTCCATCGCGAAACCAAAGGGTTGAGCTGGTTCAAACCCGGCGCATCAGAGGCGCTGGACAAATCCTATGAGTTGATCGCTTTGCTGGCGGAAAACGGTTATATCATCGAAACCCTGCGCACCGATCGCGTCGGATACGTCGTCTATGAGGACGACCACCAGATCGTCGCCGAGCCCTTTGCGGATACGCCCAATTGATTTCAGCCGAGCTGTCCGGCTCGCAATTCAGGACAAAAGCGGTTTTCCGTTCTTCTTGTGCCGCGCAACAAGAGAACGCACCTTTCGGCCCTTTGCCGGAACAAGTCGAGCCAACTGCGGCACGTAATCGTCCGCCAGAAGCTCCGGGAACAGGGTATTGATCTCGGCAATTGCCGCCTCTCCGACGGCTTTCAATGCTTCGGGTCCGGTAAACAGGCTTTCTGATGGCGCGCCTTCGGCAAAGACGACCTCATGCCGGTCGAATAGCATATGGTGGTAGGTGACCGCTTCTACGTCATCGCCCACTGTGATACCCGGCAGACCCACAAGCTTATGTGCGGCGATCAGCACCTCGTTCTTGGCAAACATTCTGGCAACGATCGGAGACCGCACCAGCATCCGATGCTGCCGGGACACAAACAACTCGTGCTCGGGCAATCCCTTGCCAAGCGACCCAGGCGCGAACCTGATCGGGCGCAGCTTTGGCTTTATCGCAAGATCAATGCAATCGAGCGTCCGGGATCCGATCCATCGGATCACCTGCGGGCCGTTGTCCAATGTGATGACGGTGTCGCCAACGCTTAGCGTCTCGATCGGTCGACTGCCATCAGGCGTCAGGATTGCTGTACCGGAAACGAAACACGGCACAACGGTGTCGACGTCAATATTCGGCCCGTTGTCGATGATGGCCGTAATCTCGAGCGGCGTATCAAGCGGCGGAATCGGGCCGATAAACGCCATGAAATACCCATCTTCGGAATCCACGCCAATCGAGTTTCCGTCACCGTCAAGGTCATAGTCGAAAAGGGCGATCTGATAGGTATTCGTGCCGTCCGTCACCGAAACCGTGAAATCCCAGAAAATGATCTCGTCGTTAAACGTCTGGGTGGGGTCATTGGCGGTTTCGTTCGAACTGCTATCACCGTCGAACACTGTTCCGTCTGCACCATCCTCGATGGTGATCTGGCTATATGACGAGATTTCAAAAACAGACCCGACAACCGTCGACGAAGCACCCGCGTCCGTCAGAGTACTGTTGCTGCGAAATGCACCATAAATCGTAGTCGGCATTCAGGTGAGACTCCGCCAGACTAAAGTGCCCCTTCCCTAGCGTCAGGGTTGGAGATTGATAGAAATGTTGCCGGAACCGGTCAACTATCGATGATATGCACGCGCATAACTGTGGCCGTGATACATCCAAAGAATACATGCCACCGGCAAGAGATCGCGTGTGGCTTGGCAGAACTCTGGATGGGCAGACCCTGCACGGGCAGCTTCGACTTGCCATCGAGCGCAAACCGCGCCATGGGCTTCGCATGACCTATGACACCATCATACTGGGCGCAGGTGCTGCGGGCATGATGTGCGCCGCCCATTGCGGCGGGCGTGTGCTGGTGATCGACCACGCAAAGGCTGCTGGCGAAAAAATCCGTATCTCGGGTGGCGGGCGTTGCAATTTTACCAATATGTACGCGAGCGCGCAGAACTTCCTGTCGCAGAACCCGCATTTCTGTAAATCCGCGCTGGCGCGCTACACTCAATGGGACTTTGTCGATCTTGTTGGGCGTCACGGTATCGCGTGGCACGAAAAGACTCTGGGGCAGCTCTTCTGCGACGGGTCCTCAAAACAGATCATCCAGATGCTGTTGACCGAAATGGCGCGCGCCGGGGCAGAGTTATGGGTTCAGACCGATGTGAAAGAACTGCGCCGGACCGAAGCCGGATTTGCGTTGGACGTCGATCGCGAAGGGCAGCGGCTGAGCCTGTCTTGCGCCAATCTGGTCCTGGCAACGGGCGGCAAGTCGATACCCAAAATGGGCGCGACCGGGCTGGCTTATGATATTTCTCGCCAGTTTGGCCTGAGTGTCACGGACACGCGCGCGGCGCTGGTTCCGTTCACCTTCTCGGATGGCAAATTCAAGGATCTGTCCGGGGTTTCCCTGCCCGTGCGCCTCTCGAATGACCGCACCAGCTTTGACGAAGCACTGCTGTTCACCCATCGCGGTCTCAGCGGTCCGTCGGTTTTGCAGCTGTCCTCGTACTGGCGCGAGGGCGAGGATATCAGCGTCAATCTGATCCCTGATCTCAACCTGCATGATCTGCTGCGTGATCAGCGCCAGAGCGGTGGTCGTAAGGCCCTGAAAACGGAACTGGCCAGGCATTTGCCTGCTCGGCTGGTCGAGTATCTGAGCCATCAGATCCCGATGCATAGCAATTTGGCCGATCAATCCGACGACGCGTTGAGTGAACTGGTTTCCGCCCTGTCCAACTGGCACCTGACCCCCTCGGGCACCGAAGGGTATCGCACGGCCGAGGTGACACTCGGCGGCATCTCGACCGATGGGCTTTCGTCAAAAACAATGGAGGCCAGGGATGTCCCTGGCCTTTATGTCATTGGCGAAGCGGTGGATGTCACCGGCTGGCTGGGCGGCTACAATTTTCAATGGGCGTGGTCGTCAGGCCACGCCGCTGGAACCGCCATCGCAGGTGGTTAGCCGACGACGTTATAGCCGCGTCCGCGCATGCAATTGCGCACGATGACTTCCTTGTTCTGATTCTTATTGATCACGTCCGCGCCAGCACCGACAAGCGCACCTGCAACCGCTGCGCGGCCCAGATTGTCGCTGCTGTCCTGTACGATTCCAGTGACCGCAGCCGCACCCGCCGCACCGATTGCGGCGTTGCCTGCCGTTGAGCCGTCAACGCTCGCCTGCGATGCGGCAAGCTGCTGGCATTGCAGCAGGTCGTTGTTGTAGTTCGGGCCAACGGGGCCATCAATCACGGGCTGATAGTTCGCACCGGTGTTGGTGCAAGCTCCTACCACAAAGAGGGCAGGAAGGATCAGGGCAAACTTACGGTATGGCATATTCATAACCTCGTAGTGAAATTTTCGGCAGGCAAAACCAAAAGCAATGGCGCGTCAAGCTGATAGGGTCAGAGCCTGACCGAACCGGCGGTCATTTGCAACCGCTGGCCTCTGACAGCCACTTGCGAACCTCGGCCTCGAAATCCTCACCGCGTTTTTCGAAACTGTCATATTGATCGAAACTGGCCGCCGCCGGTGCCAGCAGAATCGTCTCGCCTGATTGCGCGTCAGCCATCGCCTGCGCGACGGCGTCTGCCATCGTGGTGCAGACCACGGTTTCCGCGTCCAACTGCATGGCAAAACGCGCGGCCTCGCGCCCGATCACATAGGCTTTCAGTACATGGTCCGAGGCGTCGTTCACGGCGGCCAGCCCGCCCTCTTTCTCAAGCCCTCCGCAAATCCATCGAATGCTTTGGAAGGCACGCAGAGCTTTAACGGCGCTGTCCACATTGGTCGCCTTCGAGTCGTTGACGTAAGTGACCCCGTCAGCCTCGGCGATGATCTGGCTGCGATGTGGCAGGCCCGGAAAACTGTGCAGTGCGGATTCAATCAATTTCGGAGCCAGCCCCAGCGCACGGCAGGCCGCATAAGCAGAGCAGGCATTTTGGTGATTATGCGCGCCGGGCAACCCCTTAATGCCGCGCAGGTCGATCGAAGCCGCCTGCCGCCCCTTGCGGTATTCCGACAGAAACCCCTTACGTGCAAAGACCTGCCATCCCGGGCCAGTTAGCTTGCGTTCAACAGAGACGCGGATAACACGGTCATCGGCGGGACCTTCGGCCAGCTGTCCTGCCAAAAAGGCGCCTTCGTCCTCGTCAACGCCGATGATGGCTCGGTCCGGTCCCCCCTCGGCAAACAAGCGTCGCTTGGCAGCGAAATAGCCACCCATACCTCCATGCCGGTCCAGATGGTCGGGCGACAGGTTGGTAAAGACCGCGATATCAGGTGTCAGTGCCCGCGCAAGTTCGGTCTGATAGCTGCTGAGCTCAAGAACAACGACAGAACCGTCACCGCCGGGATCAATATCCAGAACCCCACGACCAATGTTCCCGGCAAGCTGCGAGTCCCGCCCAGCCTCGGTCAGAATATGATGAATCAGCGCCGCCGTGGTTGATTTCCCGTTCGACCCGGTCACAGCAATAACACGGGGCGGGGTTTCGAACCGGCCCCAATCCTGGCCGGCAAAGCTGCGAAAGAAGAGGCCAATGTCATTGTCGACGGGCACGCCCGCCTCCAGCGCCGCCAGCACGACAGGGTTCGGCTCAGGATAAAGATGCGGAATCCCGGGCGAAACGATCAACGATGCGACATCCTCCATCGCGCCCTGGCGTTTCAGCTCCGTGCAGGAAAACCCTTCGGCCTCGGCCGTTTCACGCGCCGCTGGGTTGTCATCCCAGCAAACTGTCTCCGCCCCGCCTGCGCGCAGTGCCCGCGCCGTAGCCAGACCGGAACGACCCAATCCCAATACCGCAACTTTCTGCCCAGAAAACCCTTTGACCGGGATCATGCCGCATACCTTCCTGACGTGAATTCCACGCGCACACTGCACCCAAGGAAAACCGAAAGGCAAGGGCGCGATCAGGCTCGCGCGCCTGCGCGCGAGCCGGACCCAACAGGTGCAGGCGGGCCGAAGGCCCTCCGAACCTGGCGGGAGAGCTACCGGACTTTCAGCGTTGCCAGACCGATCATCGCCAGGATCAGAGAGATGATCCAGAACCGGATCACAATCGTCGGCTCGGCCCAACCCTTCTTCTCATAATGGTGATGGATCGGCGCCATCAGGAATACGCGCTTGCCAGTACGTTTGAAGTAAAGAACCTGAATGATCACACTCAGCGCCTCAACCACGAACAGACCGCCGACTACCGCGAGAACCAGCTCGTGCTTGGTGGCAACGGCGATGGCCCCCAATGCGCCGCCCAGCGCGAGCGATCCGGTATCGCCCATGAACACCGCCGCAGGAGGGGCGTTGTACCAAAGGAAACCAAGCCCGCCGCCAAAAAGGGCTGCCGTAAAGATCAGGATCTCTCCGGTCCCCGGCACATAATGCACGTCGAGATATTCGGTGAAGTCGACGCGCCCGACCGCATAGGCAATGATACCCAGCGTTGTGGCCGCAATCATTGCCGGCATGATGGCCAAACCGTCCAGACCATCGGTCAGGTTCACTGCATTTGCCGAACCCACAATGACCACGATGGCGAATGGGATATAGAACAGGCCCAGATTGATCAGAGTGTCCTTGAACACCGGCAGCGCCAACTGGTTCTGCAGATCAGCCGGGTGATGCAACGTTGCCCAAAGCGCGGCCAGAACCGCGATCAGCACACCCAGAGCCAACCGCATCTTGCTGGACACGCCTTTGGTGTTTTGTTTCGACACCTTGGCGTAGTCGTCGGCAAAGCCAATCGCTGCATATGCCAGTGTCACAAACAGGACCATCCATACAAACGGATTGTCCCAGCGCGCCCAGATCAGGGTTGATGTCACCAGCGCGCCGACGATCAGCAGCCCGCCCATGGTGGGGGTTCCGGCCTTGTTCAGATGCCCCTCGGGCCCGTCATCACGGATCGGTTGGCCCTTGCCCTGCTTGCGGCGCAGCACGTTGATCAGGGGTTTGCCAAAGATAAACCCAAAGACCAGCGCCGTCAGAAACGCGCCGCCAGCGCGGAACGTGATGTAGCGAAAGAGGTTGAAAAAGTCCCCTCCGTCCGACAGTGCGGTCAACCAATAGAGCATACCAATACCTTTCTCACACAGAGGTCACGGCGCGCGTTCAATCAAGCGCGCCCCCTTGCCCCATTTCTCGCAGGCCGTCAACAATGCCCGCCAGCGCCATGCTCAGCGATCCCTTGGCCAGAACGGCGTCTCCGTCGCGGATCAGATCCGGCAGGTGGGCGGCCATTTCGGCGCTCGTCTCGAACCACAGTCCGCGTTTGTCTTGTGGCAACACCTCATGCAGCGCCTGCATCAGCGGGCCGATGCAATGCACCTGATCGACACGCGCCATCGCGGTGACATCGGCCATCGCGGCGTGCATCGCCTGTTCCTGCGCGCCCAGTTCCTTCATATCGCCCAGAAACGCGATGCGGCGCGTGGCTTGCGCGGCCGCAAGCACGTCAAGCGCCGCCTCCATCGAGGTTGGGTTGGCGTTATAGCTGTCATCCAGCAGTTCGATCCTGCCGCCGTTTGCAAGGTCAATCACCACGCGCACGCCGCGCCCTTTGACCGGAGACCACCGGCCCAGCCCTTTGATGGCCGCGTCCGTGTCGACGCCCATCGCCGCACAAGCCGCCAAGGCACCCAGCGCGTTCATGGCGAAATGGGTTCCTGCCGAGTCGACGTCGAAAGCGGCGGGTTGGCTGGCAATCATGGCCTGCGCGTGGATCGCGTTGGCCTGCGGTTCCACTTCGGTCAGTACGTAATCCGAAGCATTCCGGCCAAAATCCACAATCCGCGCGCCGTTTTGCGTCGCGCATTGGCGCAAGATACCGGTGTGTTCGATATCGGCATTCACGATGGCGGTGCCGCCCTCGGTCAGACCGTCGAAAATCGCACCTTTCTCGGCGGCGATTCCGGAGACCGAGTCGAACGCTTCAAGATGAACCGCCGCGACGGTTGTAACCAGCGCCACATGCGGGCGGGTCTGACGGGCGAGCGGGGCGATCTCTCCGGGGTGGTTCATGCCGATCTCGATCACCGCAAATTCGGTATCGCGCGGCATTCGGGCCAGCGTTAGCGGGACGCCCCAATGATTGTTATAGCTGGCGACGCTGGCGTGGGTCTTGCCTTGGGTTTCCAGGATCGTCGCCAGCATTTCCTTGGTTGAGGTCTTGCCGACGCTGCCGGTCACGCCAACAACCTGAGCGGATGTGCGCGTACGTGCGGCCTGACCCAGAGCTTCGAGTGCTGTCTGCACATCGTCCACGATCAAAAGCGGTGCGGTGTCGTCGACACCATCGGGGATATGCGACACCAGCGCGGCCCCTGCCCCTTTTTCCAAAGCCTGAGCGACGAACTCATGCCCGTCGCGCACGGCCTTGAGCGCCACAAAGAGGTCGCCGGGCTGCAAGGTGCGGGTGTCGATGGACACGCCGTCGGCTTGCCAGTCTGTCGTCGCACGCCCACCGGTGGCCACGGCGGCCTCGGATGCAGTCCAGAGGGTCATGCGACCCTCCCATCCAGCGCGGCGACGCTGATACTGGCCTGCTCGGCGTCGTCGAAGGGCAGCACCTGATCACCGACGATCTGGCCGGTTTCGTGCCCTTTGCCCGCGATCAGCAGCGCATCGCCGGGTTGCAGGGCGTCGATGCCGCGCAGGATGGCCTCGGCCCTGTCGCCAACCTCGGTCGCCTCGGGAGCGCCCAGCATGACGGCGGCGCGGATGGTGGCGGGGTCTTCGCTGCGGGGGTTGTCATCGGTGACGAACACCACATCCGCATTGTCAGCGGCAGCCTGCCCCATCAGCGGGCGCTTGGTGGCATCGCGGTCCCCACCAGCGCCGACGATGGCAATCAGACGACCCATGACATGCGGGCGCATCGCTTTCAGAGCGGTGGAAACGGCATCCGGGGTGTGGGCGTAATCGACAAACACCGTCGCGCCGTTTTCCCGGGTGGCGGCCAGTTGCATCCGCCCGCGTACGGTTGTCAGATGCGGCAGGGTCTCGAACACCCGGTCGGCATCTTCTCCGGCGGCAATGACCAGACCGCAGGCCAGCAGGATGTTTTCGGCCTGAAACCCTCCGATCAGGTTCAGGCGAGTTTGATGGGTCTTGCCCTGGAATGAGAAACGCAGATCCTGCCCCGTCGCATCAAAGCGTTGATTCAAAAGGCAAAGGTCTGCGCCCTCGGCCCCGACGGTCAGAACGGATTGGCCCCGCGCCACGGCAATGTCCTGCACCTGCGCGCCCTTGGGATCGCTGAGGTTGATCACCGCCGTTCCGTCCTGCGGCAGCACCCGGTCGAACAGCCCGGCCTTGGCGTTGAAATACGCCTCGAATGTTTCGTGATAGTCCAGATGGTCCTGTGTGAAGTTCGAGAAACCGGCGGCTGTCAGATGCACTCCGTCCAGGCGGCGCTGCTCGAGCCCGTGCGACGACGCCTCCATCGCGGCATGGGTTACGCCATTTTCGGCAGCCTCGGCCAGAGCGCGATGCAGGGTGATCGGTTCCGGTGTGGTATGGGCCAGCGGCGCGGTCCATGCGCCTTCGACACCGGTGGTGCCAAGATTGATGGCGGCATGGCCAAGCTCGGACCAGATTTGGCGCACGAATGTGGCGATGGATGTTTTGCCGTTGGTGCCGGTAACGGCCACGATGGTCTGCGGTTGCGCCCCGAACCAAAGCGCGGCAGCCCCGGCAAGCGCCTGACGCGGATCTTCGGTCACGATCAGGGCGGCGTCGGAGGCGGCGAGTTCCTTGGCCGCTATCTCCGCCCCCTCGGCGTCGGTCAGAATCGCAGCGGCCCCCATGCGCAGGGCGAATTGGATGAACTCACCGCCATGAACCCGCGTTCCGGGCAAGGCCGCAAACAGATAGCCATCCTTAACCTCGCGGCTGTCCACAGCCAGCCCATTGATATCGGGATTCGCACCACCGCGCGCTGTCAGGGCCAATTGGCTGAGTTTCTTTGTCCTTGCGCCCATGACCCACCTCTATTGGACAGCCTAATTCGAGGTCAGCGTTATAGCAGCGCCCGCCTCAGGCTCAAGCCGGGGACGCAGGCCCAAAAGCGGGGCGACCCGACCGATCAATTCCGCCGCCACCGGCACGGCGGTCCACCCTGCGGTACGGCGCTTTTCGCCATAGGCCACGATCGAAGGCTCATCCAGCGTCACGATCATCACGTATTTCGGATCATAGGCCGGGAAAATCGTCGCGAAGGTGGCGATTACCTTCTCGTCATAATACCCACCCCGGGGTTTGGGCTTGTCGGCAGTGCCTGTCTTGCCCGCAACATCGTACCCCGCGACGTCACCAAAGCTGGCGGTGCCGTCAGTGACAACCTTGCGCAACATCTTTTGGGCCTGGCTTGCGGCGGAGTCCGACAAGACGCGCGGGCCATATTGCGGGCCATTTTTGCGCAGGATGGTCGGGCTGACATAATGCCCACCATTTGCAATCGCCGCATAGCCCGCCGCCAAATGCATCGGGCTGGTCGAGAGGCCGTGACCATAGGAAATAGTGACCGTGCTCAACTCACCCCATTTTTTGGGTTTGAGCGGCTGTCCACCCTTGGCTTCGACGATCTCGAACGGGGTGGGTTCGAACATGCCCAGCGTTTCCAGAAAATCCTGTTGCCGTTGCGCACCAATTTGCAGTGCCAAACGTCCGGTACCCCGGTTCGAACTGTGGACGATCACATCGGCCACGCTGATCTTGCCATAGTTCTTGCCGTTGAATTCGCCAATCGGAAACCGGCCGATCTTCATCGGGCCGGACGTATCGATGATCGTATTCGAGTTGACCAATCCAAGCTGCACCGCCTGCGCGGCGGTGAAAATCTTGAAGACCGACCCCAGCTCGTACACGCCCTGCACATAGCGGTTGAACAGCGGGCTATCCGAAGGGTCGAACCCGGTGGTTGGTGGACGCGGTCTGTCGTTGGGATCGAAAGACGGAAGCGACGCGGCCGAGATTACCTCGCCCGTATGGGCATTCATCAGAACCGCCGACGCGCCTTTGGCGTTCATGATCTTCATACCGCCATAAAGCACCTGCTCGACCGCAGCCTGCACCGTCAGGTCCAGCGACAATTGCAGCGGCTTGTTGCCGTTGGCCGGGTCGCGCAAATAATTGTCGAACTGCTTCTCGACACCTGCAACTCCGATCACTTCGGCGGCGCTGACACCCTCGCGCCCGAATCCCGAGCCGCCCAGAATATGCGCGGCCAGCTTGCCATTCGGATAAAGCCGCATCTCGCGCGGGCCAAACAGAATACCGGGGTCGCCGATATCATGAACCGCTTGCTTTTGTTCTGGCGAGATCCGCTTTTTGATCCACAAAAACTTGCGGTCGCCAGTAAAGTCCTTGATCAGCCGTTCACGGTCCAGATCCGGGAAGATCGCCACCAGTTGATCAGCGGCCGCGGTTGGATCGATCATCAACGGGGGCTGGGCATAGACCGAATAGGTATCCAGGTTGGTGGCCAGAATGCGCCCCTCACGATCCACGATATTGGCGCGCTGCATCGCGATGGTTGCACCTTGGGCGGTGGCCAAAGGCTCTTGCGCCTCGGACGTGGCCAACATGCCCATACGCACGCCCACCACCGCAAACGCACAGAAAAAGAACAGCCCCAGCACCAGCAAGCGACCCTCAGCCCGGGCGCGGGCGCGGTCTTTCATGTCCTCGTGGCGTTGACGGATGTTCTCGCGCTCAATCGCCTTGGGGTTCTCACCACGAGCGCGGGCGTCCAGAACGCGGGCCAGAGGTCGAAGCGGGGTGCGTGTCATGGGATCTGCACCTCGCCCAGCGACTGAATTTCCGTGATCGCCTGCAATTCGTCAGGGCTGACGATCGGAAGATCGGGGTCCTCGCCATAGGCGATTCTATCCGCGCGCCCGAACTGTTCGGCGCGCAGCGGCAGCAGACCCAGCCGTTCGAAATTCAGATCTGCCAATTCACGCAGACGATCCGGACGGTTGAGATAGGCCCATTCCGCATTCAACACAGCCAACCGCGCCTGCGCATTGCCGATTTTCTGCTGCAACGACTGCGTTTCCTTAAGCACTTGCTGGGTTCGATAGTTTTCCTGATAGGCCCAGAGGGCCAGTCCGAACACGGCCAAGGCAGTCAACACATATAAAACACTCTTCATCTTGCCCTCCCCCCCAGTTGCGGCATGCCAATGGCACGGGCCTCAATTTCTTCCCCCGCCGGCGCATCCGTTCGCACCGCCACGCGCAGCTTGGCCGAGCGCGCACGAGGGTTTTCCTGCAACTCCTGGTCATCTGGCCCAACGGCCTTGCGCGTTTTTAACGTGAATTGAGGCTGATCTTCCTGCATCTCAGGCGCATAGCGATTGGCGCGGCCGGTTTTGCCTGCGCGCGACTGTAGGAACCGTTTGACCATCCGGTCCTCGATCGAGTGAAATGTCACAACGGCCAGTTGCCCGCCTGGTTTCAGCGCGCGCTCGGCCGCCATGAGGCCCTGAAACAGCTCTTCGTACTCGGCGTTCACCGCAATGCGCAGCCCTTGAAAGCTACGTGTCGCCGGATGCGATTGACCCGGCTTTGGGCGTGGCAGACAAGATTCAATGATCTCGACAAGACGCAGTGTCGTTTCGATCGGTTCTTCCGCCCGCGCCTTTACGATGGCCTTCGCGATCCGACGGCTGGCACGCTCCTCGCCGAAATGAAACAGGATATCGGCCAGTTGCGCCTCGGTGGCCGTATTGACCAGATCGGCAGCACTTTCGCCCTGCTGACTCATGCGCATATCAAGCGGGCCGTCTTTCATGAAGGAAAAGCCGCGCTCGGCTTGATCCAGTTGCATGGACGAGACACCCAGGTCCAGAACGACGCCGTCAAGATCTTGCGCATATTCATCCATCCGAGAGAACACACCCGGCTGCATCACCAGCCGATCGCCGTATTCCCCGGCCCAGCTTGCGGCCATTTCAAAGGCCAGCGGATCGCGATCCACGCCGATAACATTCTCGGCCCCGGCTTCAAGCAGGCCACGGGTATAACCGCCTGCGCCGAAGGTGCCATCCAGCCAGACACCTGACACCGGCGCCACGGCAGCCAGCAACGGGCGCAGAAGAACAGGGATATGAGGTTTGTCCGCAGAAGTCTGAGCGCCGGCCATGCCGTCACCCATCCCCGATGCCATCGAGATACTGCATCGGATCGAAATCCTCGGGCAGATCGTCCAGCCATTCCTCGGTCGTGGCCAATTCCTCGGCCTCGTACGTTTCGGGTTTCCAGATCTGGAATGTGTCACCGGCGGCGATAAAGAACGCCTCATTCTCGAGGTCGATCTTGTTGCGCAGCTTTGCAGGCAGCACAAGACGGCCCGTCTCATCTACGTTGGTCGGGAAGGACTGACCGTGGAACAGGCGCTGCAGCATCCGGCGCTGCATCGAGCCACGCGGCAGGGCATCAATCTTGGCATCGACCTCGTCGATTGCCTCCATCGTATAGCATTCAAGATATTTCCGGCGGTGGTCGCCATAGACAATCACCAGCTCTGGATTGTCACCAGGTTGCCAGTTGGGATCGGAGGCTTCAAGCACACGGCGAAACGAGGCCGGGATCGATACCCTGCCCTTCGTGTCCACCTTATGGTGGCTTTCACCTCTAAACCTGCGCGCCAAGACGACTGTCCCTTTCGCTTGCGCCCCACCTCAAAATTCGTATCCCCCCCGGATGAAAAACGGCGGGTTGATCTGCTGCCACTGACCAACCCGCCGCATTGACCCGCTTTGCGGGATGTCCAGCTGCGCGCGCCACCTGGGGGGATGTCTGCTCGCCCGCGCGCCGGATCTGTTGAGTGATGAAAGCGAGATGCCTGTATGAAACCTGTTCTTATATTTTTGGTTCGGGGTCGTTTGGTGCCCCTACGCCTCGTCCTCATCGGATGTATAAGGGATGACATGGGAATTCATGGAAATCAATAGGAAATTTAAACACCACCATCTGATGACCGGGCTCAAAAATCTAGAAAATACTGAGAATCGGCGGAAATTGCACCACAATTTGGCGGCGCAAACAGAACGACCACTAGATGTATGACCTAAAATGCGCCCATGAATTCCCGAAAAAACTTCATGCGCCCTGGGAAATTACAGAGCTTTTCAAGTTCTAACGACCTAAACCTGAGTTAAATCACCCGAAATCTGACGCCCTCAGCTTGAATTCTGCCCCGGCCCATGAATTCCCATGAAGAGATTCTGCCTCCCGCTCAGCATCAATGAGACTGTTCGCGCAGCGCCGGGTCCGGCTTCCCTCAATTCAAGGCCAGCGCCACCGAATTGCCCTGACGTCATTGTCGCGCGCGCAATCGGATAGAGGTTTAGAGGCATCGAAATCGCACCGGAAGCCCCTTGTTTTCATGGCAAACATGGCTTGATCCGAAGTGTTCAAGGCAATCCATGCGTTCGCCGCATAGCAGCATTGACGACGTGGGCTATTGTGCAGCTGCAGCATTTGCCTATTTTCAGTCTCAAGCAAACGCCGGAACGTTCCGGCAAAAGATCAAATACGGAATACGAATATGGCAGTCGCAACCACAAACGCAGCTTCAAAGAGCGCCCCGGCAGTCGGAATTGCCGCGTTGTTTGAATCAGTCACGACCCGGTTCGTGCGCTATCGCATGTACCGCCAAACGGTCAACGAACTGTCCGCGCTGTCCAACCGCGAGTTGGCAGATCTGGGCTTGAATCGCTCGATGATCCGCCGGTTGGCCTTGCAGGCGGCAGAAGAACAGACAGCGCGCTAAGCGCGTCAGAACACCGAGATCAGGTCCGTACTCCTCCCTTTCGGACCTGTATTTCAGCGGCAACGTCTCTCCTCCTCCCTGACGTTGCCGCAGTTTATACCGGCCCAGAACGCCGGAAGCAGATACATCAGGGCTCTCCTCCTCCCTGCCTTGATGTAGAAAGCGCGCGGCGACGTCCTTCTCCTCCCTGACGTCGCCGCGACTTCTTCATACCGGGTTCAAACCCGGGTTCGGATACATCGGGGTTCTCCTCCTCCCTACCCTGGTGTTGAAAAGAACGGCGGTTCCCCTTCCTCCTCCCTGGGAACCGCCGTTTTTCGTTTTTCCGCATACGTTGTAAGCTTGGGTCGTGAACGAGTTCATCAGGAGCATCCCATGGCCGCCTATTTCATCGCCCAGATTTCCATTCATGATCCGGATGGTTACCAAGAATATCTTGAAGGTTTCATGCCAATTTTCGACCGGCATGGCGGGCGCCTGCTGACCGTTTCCTCGAAACCCGTCGAGATTGTCGAAGGCAGTTGGGCTGAAGACGGGATCGTGCTGATGGAATTTCCGGACATGGCCGCCGCCAGAGCATGGAAGGACGACCCCGACTATGCCGAGTTGGCCCGGATCAGGCAAAAAACCGCGACGGCGAATCTTGTGCTTGTCGAAGGGTTGTAGGCGTCAGAACGGCACGTCGTCCTTGGCAGTCAGAAAGCGTGAGACCACCTTTTTCACACCTGCCTTGTCAAAATCGACCTCGACTTTGTCGCCTTCGATGCCGATCACCGCGCCGTACCCGAATTTCTGGTGAAACACCCGTTCGCCCAGCGTGAAACTGGCCACGGCGGTCGCATCAATCACTGTATTCCGGCTTTCTTTCGGCTGAGACATCCCATACTGCCCCTGCCGCGCCTGCAATCGCCTCCAGCCCGGAGAGTTATAGACATTCGCCTCGGCCGCGCGGGTTTCGATACTGGCCGAAACCTGCCCACCGCCGTAAAGACCCGGAGGTGTCAGAACCTCGACATGATCCTCGGGCAACTCGTCAATGAACCGCGACGGCATCGCGTTTTGCCACTGCCCGAACACCCGCCGGTTGGCTGCGAAGGAAATGGTACAGACCTCCTCGGCGCGGGTGATTCCCACATAGGCCAGCCGTCGTTCTTCTTCGAGACCCTTGAGCCCCTGCTCGTCCATCGACCGCTGCGAGGGGAACAATCCGTCTTCCCATCCCGGCAGGAACACGGCGGGAAACTCCAGCCCTTTCGCCGCGTGCAGGGTCATGATCGAGACCTTGGCCCCATCGGTTTCCTGCTCGTTATCCATCACCAGACTGACATGTTCCAGAAACCCCTGCAGGTTCTCGAAATTATCCAGCTGGTTAACCAGTTCCTTAAGGTTCTCCAATCTTCCCGGCGCTTCGGGCGTCTTTTCGTTCTGCCAATGGGCAGTGTAGCCGGATTCGTCCAACACGATCTGCGCCAGTTCTATATGGTCGTAATTGCTAGTTTGGCTTTCCTCAAAGGGTTCGACTATCGGCTCGACCACTTCATCTTCGTATTCAGTGTGCCCTTCGTACTCATGCTGCCGATACGAGGCATCGTATTCTTCCGCGCCAAGAGGCCGGGCCACACGTTTTCTTGCACTGGGTGGGGCAGCGTTTTGCCGTGAGGTTGACGCAGTTCGCCTCGTCCCGACGACGGCATTCCACCTTGCCAACCCGTCGATTAGTTCGCGCAGCGCTTTGACACCTCTCGCGCCGATCAGTTTTTCTTCAACGACAATCCGAGCGCCTTCTACCAGCGACACCCCATGTTCCCGCGCCGTCATCTGAATCGTCTGCTGCGCCTTGTCGCCGAGGCCGCGTTTGGGTGTGTTCACGATCCGCTCAAAGGCGAGATCATCCTCGGGGCTGACTACCAGCCGGAAATAGGCCATCGCGTCGCGAATCTCCATCCGCTCATAGAACCGAGGGCCGCCGATCACCTTGTAAGGCAGACCGATGGTCAGAAACCGATCCTCAAACGCGCGCATCTGGTGCGAGGCACGCACAAGGATAGCCATCTCATCGAGGTTCATCGGCCGCACACCCCGTGTACCGCCCTGCATGGCGTCGATTTCCTCGCCGATCCAGCGCGCCTCTTCCTCGCCGTCCCAATGGCCGATCAGACGAACCTTTTCACCCTCTTTCTCCGCCGTCCAAAGCTCTTTGCCCAGCCGGTTTTCATTACCGCGAATAACGTTCGAGGCGGCGGCCAGAATATGCGGGGTCGAGCGGTAATTCTGTTCCAGCCGCACAACTTCAGCGCCTGGAAAATTCTCTTTGAAACGCAAAATGTTGGTAACATCGGCCCCGCGCCAGCCATAGATCGACTGGTCGTCGTCGCCAACACAGCAGATATTCTTGTGATTCTGTGATAGCAATCGCAACCACAGATATTGGGCCACATTGGTATCCTGATACTCATCCACGAGAATATAACGAAACCGGCGCTGGTACTTCTCAAGCACATCATGGTGGCTTTGAAAAATCGTCACCATGTGTAGAAGCAAGTCACCGAAATCCACCGCGTTCAACTCACGCAGGCGAGTCTGATACTGGGCGTAAAGTTCAATACCCTTATGGTCAAAGGCCCCCGCGTCCAATGCGGGCACCTTATCGGGCGTCAAAGCGCGGTTTTTCCAATCTTCAATAACTCCAGCCAAGTGCCTCGGCGGCCAGCGCTTTTCATCAATATTATTGACCTTCAATAGCTGTTTAATCAGCCGAATTTGATCGTCGGTGTCCAAGATGGTGAAATTAGGCTTAAGGTCAACCAGTTCAGCGTGACGTCGGAGCAACTTCGCGCTGATTGAGTGAAACGTACCCAGCCACTTAACAGGTTCTTGGAGCGAATAAGGGGTCTTCTCCAATCGAACCTGCATTTCTTGTGCAGCTTTGTTGGTGAACGTAACCGCCAAAATCTCATACGCTTTTACGTTGTGCTGTTCTATGAGATGTGCAACCCGCGCCATCAACGTCCTTGTTTTTCCGGTACCTGCACCGGCCAAAATCAAGAGGGGGCCGTCAACTTTATCGACTGCCTTTTCTTGGTCGGGGTTGAGACCCTTCTTATACAAACCCTTCTCTTGCGAGAACCGCGCCATCGCCCGCGCCGACAGCGATGCGCCCTCGAAGGCGTCCATTTCGTCAAAACTGCTCATGGTTCCAAACTACGCCGGATGGGCGCGAAGGGAAAGGGTTTGTTCACGGCTTGTTCGCGCAGAATTTCGCGCTGGGTTCCCGCCAATTCTAAACAAACCGAGCAGAACTGCCACGGTGCCATTAACCACCTGTAAAAACCAGGCCGCCATGATCGTCTCATTGCTGTGGGAGCGTAGGGTATGAAACAGAAACCTCAGGGGACCGTGAAACATCGTCTGAAATGGATCGGCATCAGCGTGATGCTGATAACTCTGGCCGTTGGATGCGGCTGGGGCATCTATAAGTTGCCGGCCCCGCTGGTCGACAGGATGCTGCAGACCGATATCCTGAAACAGGCCGAACTCTGGAAACGACGGGTCGTTCTGCACCTGGAAAACCCCGAGCGCGCCTTGAAGACGGGCTTGATCGATACGCACGATGCCGAGTTTCTGTCCTCGATGCCCGAAGCCTCGGATGTCTATCGCTTCAAGCTGTTCGACGCGTCGGGCAAGGTGACATGGTCAACTCGCCCCGATGAGATTGGCAGTGTCGAAAGCCGCGACTTTTTTCGCAGCGACGTCGCCCGAGGGATGATCCATTACATTCAGGAGGTCGTCCCGCTTTCGGAAATTGACGGGCTGGATCTGCATACCGACAATATCAACAACACACTGCAACACCACGTGGCCGAGGTTTTCATGCCGGTCACCCGCAACGGGCGCTTTATCGGTGCGATCGAATTCTTCACCGATATCTCCGACTTGCGTGCCACTTTCATATCGCGGCTCAGGGTCTCACTGACCGTTCTGAGTGGAATTGCCCTGCTCGCCCTAGGGGCAGTGTCCTTTGCGACCTATCGGACCAACCGGTTTCAGGTGCTGGCCCTGCACAGGCAGTCCGCAAAAGAACGGGACTTGATGGATGAACAACTGCGCCTTGCGCGCGAGGTTCGGTTGCTGGGTGAATTGAATGAGTGGCTGCAATCCAGCCGCTCGCTGGACGAGTTGTTCGATATGGTCTCGCGTTTCATGACCCACATCCTGCCCGAGGCCGAGGGCAGCGTATATGTCTATTCCAATTCGCGCGACGTTCTGGACGGCTGCGCCAGTTGGAACGGCGGCACGCACAAATCGCATATCCACCCTGAAGGGTGCTGGGGCCTGCGTCGCGGTCGAACCTATGAATTCGGCGCCTCCGAGATCGATTTTGTCTGCGAACATGCAGAGCCGCATGATGGTCGGGCCTATTTCTGCTTTCCCATCCTTGCGCATGGGGAAACCGTCGGTTTGTTACATCTGCGCGCCCATGACGGCGCCTGCGAAGAATTCCATGCCAGCAAGAAGCTTGCGCAGCTCTGCGCCGAGCAGATCAGCATGGCGATCGCAAATGTGCGGATGCGGGATCAGTTGCATGACCAATCGGTACGCGACCCTCTCACCGGTTTGTTCAACCGCCGCCACATGACCGAATCGCTGCGAAAGTCCATCGGCCGGAGCCAGCAGACCGGAGCAGCCCTCAGCCTGGTTGCGGTGGATGTGGATCATTTCAAGAAGTTCAACGATACACATGGCCATGACGCCGGCGACATGGTTCTGCGTGCGGTGGGTGCCGCGCTGGAACAGGGCTGCGACCGGGATGAGGTCGCATGCCGGATCGGTGGAGAGGAGTTCATGCTGATCTTGCCCGACAACACTCCGGAAGAAGCGGTTACACGCGCCGAACAGCTACGGCAGGCGGTCGAGGCTGTGTCGGTCCGGTATGGCGAAAAGTCCCTGCCACGGATCACGATTTCGGTTGGGGTGGCGCATTACCCCGCACATGGTTCAATGCCGCAGGATCTGATGCGTGCAGCCGATGACGCATTATATGCCGCAAAGGACGGTGGGCGAAATCAGGTGCAGGTCGCAGCGCAGTCTTTGCCTGCACTCAGGGATTCTGGTGCAGTCGACTCTGCGACGGTAAAGCCCGCCAAGCGATCGTCAGCAGCCTAGATGGCCCGAACGCCCAAAGCAACGCCAACTCGTCAGCCGCCAGAGTGATTCTCACGACCTGTCGTGCAGCCTAATTCGGGTCCCGAAGCCGGTTCGTGAGTTCAATTCACATGGGTGATTGATGCTGCGGTGCAGCGTGTGTATTAATACTGCGCATATAAGCGGCGTTTGCGAGCGTTAACATGCCGGTTCTGTCAAAAAGACTGATATAGCAGCGCGTATTGTCCGCCTATGAGAAGGCCAAACCACCAAGACCGGGACCCGCAATGACCGACTTCAACAAGATCCTGATCGCCAATCGCGGCGAGATTGCCATACGCGTGATGC
>NZ_JBQFQX010000009.1:0-150260 GCF_056537105.1 Ruegeria sp. CH11 | reverse complement strand
CTAAACCCTAACCTCAGATGCCCACCGTCTCTCCGATGTGTCTCCACCGCTACCGCAGCGTCCCAACCGCCTCACCAGCGCCGGTGAAGGGGTATTTACGGATTAGGTCTGAGACCTGCAACCCCCAATTTGAAAAAACTTCACATTTCCCACCAGTTTCTTCGCCACCTTAATAAAAACAACAAGTTACCTTTAGAATACGGGCGTTTTCCCGCCGTCTGAAACGCTCAGACCAGGGCGAACAGGTGGAATCGCGTTCGGCCCGACAGACTCACCTATAGAAAACGCCGCCGAGGCTTCCCAAGGCGGCGTCCTGTAGGTATTCGGCGCGATTAAACCAGGTCGAACCGATCCGCGTTCATCACCTTGTTCCAGGCCGAGACAAAATCGCAGACGAATTTGCCTTCGGCGTCGGACTGGGCATAGACCTCGGCCAGCGCCCGCAATTGCGAGTTCGAACCAAAGACCAGATCAACGCGCGTACCGGTCCATTTGACCTCGCCGCTAGAGCGGTCGCGGCCTTCATACACGCCTTTGCCAGCAGGCTTCCATTCGGTACGCATGTCCAGCAAGTTGGTGAAGAAGTCGTTGCTGAGCGTACCGGCGCGATCGGTGAGGACACCGTGCTTGGTATCACCGAAGTTTGCACCCAAGACACGCAACCCGCCGACAAGCACCGTCATTTCCGGTGCCGACAGCGTCAGCAATTGCGCCTTGTCGACGAGCAGCTCTTCGGGCGAGACGGTGAATTCGGACTTCTGGTAGTTGCGAAACCCGTCGGCTGCAGGTTCGAGCATACCGAATGAATCCACATCCGTCTGATCCTGCGTTGCGTCGGTGCGGCCCGGCGCGAACGGGACCTCAACATCCTGACCGCCGGCTTTGGCGGCCTGTTCGATGCCGACGGCGCCGGCCAGTACGATCACGTCAGCCAGTGACACTTTCTTGTTGCCCGACTGGGCCTCGTTGAACGCTTTTTGAACGCCTTCCAAAGCATCAAGCGCCTTGGCCAGCTTCATCGGTTCGTTCACGTCCCAGTCTTTCTGCGGTGCCAGGCGGATGCGGGCCCCGTTGGCACCACCGCGCTTGTCCGACCCGCGGAAGGTCGAGGCAGAGGCCCAAGCGGTCGAGACCAGTTCAGACACCGACAGGCCGGATGCCGCGATCTTGGATTTCAGATCGGCCACATCGGCCTCGTCGACCAGATCGTGATCCACAGCGGGAACATTGTCTTGCCACAGAAGTTCTTCGGTCGGGGCTTCCTCGCCAATATAGTTCGCGCGCGGCCCCATATCGCGGTGAGTCAGCTTGAACCAAGCGCGGGCGAAGGCATCGGCGAACTCGTCCGGGTTCTCGTGGAAGCGTTTTGAGATCGGGCCATAGATCGGGTCCATGCGCATCGCCATATCGGCAGTGGTCATCATGGTCTTGACCTTTTTGGACGGATCATGCGCTGCCGGCGCCATGTCTTCTTCCTTGACGTTCACCGGCTCCCAGATCCACGCGCCCGAGGGGCTTTTGGTCAGGTTCCAGTCATAGCCGAACAGCAGGTCGAAATAGCCGTTGTCCCATTTGATCGGGTTTGCGGTCCAGGCGCCTTCGATGCCACTGGTCGTGGTGTCGTCACCCTTGCCCGAGCCGTATTTGTTGATCCAGCCAAAGCCCATATCCTCGATCGGGGCCGCCTCGGGTTCGGGGCCGACCAGATCGGGATCTCCGGCACCATGTGCCTTGCCAAAGGTATGGCCACCCGCGACCAGAGCCACGGTTTCCTCATCATTCATTGCCATCCGGCCAAAAGTGTCGCGGATATCACGACCCGACGCCAGAACATTGGGCTCTCCATCCGGGCCTTCGGGGTTCACGTAGATCAGGCCCATTTGCACGGCGGCGAGCGGGTTTTCCAGATCGCGTTCGCCTGAATACCGGCTATGCGGATTGTCCGTGGGGGCCAGCCAGTCGGTCTCGGATCCCCAATAGATGTCTTCCTCGGGGGCCCAGATATCCGCGCGGCCACCGACAAAGCCAAACGTCTTGCCGCCCATGGATTCGATGGCGCAGTTGCCCGCCAGGATCATCAGGTCAGCCCAGGAAATCTGGTTGCCGTATTTCTGCTTGATCGGCCACAGCAGGCGGCGCGCCTTGTCGAGGTTGCCGTTATCGGGCCAACTGTTGAGCGGTGCAAAACGCTGGTTGCCGGTCGAGGCACCGCCACGGCCATCCGCCGTCCGATAGGTTCCGGCGCTGTGCCACGCCATGCGGATGAAGAAACCACCATAATGGCCATAATCCGCAGGCCACCAGTCCTGCGAATCCGTCATCAGCGCATAGAGGTCCTCTTTCAGCGCTTTATAGTCCAGCTTCTTGAACGCTTCCGCATAGTTGAAATCTTCGCCCAATGGATTCGAAGCGGGCGCATTCTGATGCAGGATGGAAAGGTTCAGCTGATTGGGCCACCAATCCCGGTTCGACCGGGTTCCGGCGCCATGCATTACCGGGCAACCGCCCGTGTTTGGGGTATCACTTCCGTCCATGTCTTTCTCCATTCCTGGCTACTGTTCTTGAGCGTCGCGCGGTCAAATACGAGAAGAGTAACGGGGCCGAATGACATCCCGGCAACGTTAAACCCACGCGCCAAGCGCGTTTGGGTTTAAGGGGCGTTGCGGACTTGCCGGAAAATGCATCAGCGACTCGTTCTTCCTGTCTGTCCTGACGATAGCAAGATAAAGCCATGCAAATAAGTTTTGTTTTTGGATAATATTAATAGATTTTAGTTATCACATTGGCCGCAATCCTGGGCGCGCTGTTTGCGGATTGTCGCAATTGACCGAGGTTGCCGTCAGTGACCGCTGACTTTGCGGTAGAGCGCTGATTTATACCCAAACGGAATGCCCAGAACGCCCACAAGCCAACCGGCTGTCCGGGCAATCTGGATGTAGCGGCGATCCGGCTGAAACGGCATCAGAATGATGGCTGCCAACAAAGCGAGTATTCGGAACGGAACGCTCAGAAACCCCAACGCGGCGCTGACCGGGCGATTCTCAAGCTTGCGGCGCATGTGGGTGTTTGCCTGATCCCGCCCGCGCGCCGCTTGATACCAAAAGCTCAACCTTGAGGTTGGCACCGTCTCATAGACAAAGGCGTCGGGCACCCAGCCGACAGGCAACCCTTTGGCAACAGTTTCGGCGTAGAATTTTGCGTCCGTACCGCCGGTCATACGCATGGTTTCGTCGAACCAAATACCAACATCGCTGAACAAGCGCGTTTCGGCCAGCCAGTTATTGGTGACAATAGTGACACCGCCGGTGTCGCTCAGGCTGGAACGTCGGGCGGCGGCCTTTTCCTTTTCCAGATAGCGATTGCTGATATTGCGCAGCATCAGGCGCTGCGCCGCAGTCTCGTCTCCGGCCGGTTCTGCCGCCCGCAGCGGTGCCCCCAACAATACCGCCGAACTGGCCCGGTATCCGGCAACCAGACGATCCAGCCAGTCCTGCGCGACAACTTCGTCATCGTCAACAAAACACAACAGATCCGACCCGTTGGCGATGGCCGCGCGCGCGGCACGGTTGCGCCCGAACGGGATGCCCAATTCGGGCTCGAGCACATAATCGACCGGGGTCACATCAGGAAAAGACTCTGCCATCTTGCGCAGCACGGATTCGCTGTCGGCACTGGTGTCATTCTCAACCACCAGAAACCGGACCGCACATCCGGCGGGGACAGTCAGCGCGGCCCAACTGCGCAGCAATGCCTCCAGCATGTCCGGACGCTGCCGGGTCAACGTCGAAACCGTAATGGTCAAATGCCCGGACCGATCCGTCATCAGATCGCGCCCGCAGCGTTTTCGCGCATCAAAGCCTCAAGGCCCACGCGATAATTCGGGTAGATCAAGGAAACACCCAGTTCCGATTTGATCCGCTCATTCCGGACCCGCTTGTTTTCGTTGTAAAAACTGCGCGCCATCGGGGTCAGGTCGGCCTCATCGAACGGCACGGCAGGCGGCATCGGCAGGCCCTGAAGCTGGGCGGCATATCCGATCACGTCCTGAGGCGGCACGGGCTCATCATCGCAAACATTGTAGATCGCGCCGGGGTTCGGCTGTGCCATCGAAGCTGCCAGTACCTGCGCGATATCCTCGACGTGGATGCGGGAAAACACCTGCCCCGGCTTGATAATCCGCCGCAGACCGCCGCGTCTCAGCTTGGAAAACGGCCCGCGCCCGGGGCCGTATATGCCGGCCAGGCGAAAGATGTGCAGAGGCAGGTCCGGGATCTCGGACCATTGGTTTTCAGCTCGCACCCGCCAATGCCCGCGTTTGGCGGTTGGCGCAGGTGGTGTTGTTTCGTCGACCCAATCGCCTTGGTGATCGCCATAGACCGCTGTTGTTGACAGATAGCCGACCCAATCAAACTGCCCGGCTCGCGCCGCGATCTGATCGCGCAATTCAGACAGAACCGGATCTCCGTCTTCGGTCGGCGCTGTCGAGATCAGCAGGTGGGTCACCCCCTCCAGATCCGGTGCCTGCCCCGGCCAGATCAACGGTTCCGCCCCCGAGGCGCGAATACCCTCAAGATGGCCTGTGTCGCGCGAAGTTCCGATCATCCGCCAGCCCTGCGGTGCAAGGCGGCGTGACAGTGCTCTGGCCGAATAGCCGTGGCCGAAGGTAAAAAGAGTGCCGGTCATGCCCCCTTGATGCGGGGACGCGCGCCGGGATGCAAGCGCAGAAGGTGACACTTGATTCGAATCCGCCGATGCGCGTTCAATGGGTCATGACCAGCAAACCCACCGACCTGCACACCGCTTATTCGCTGACCTCGCCAGAAGAGAACAAACAGCTCTATGCCGAGTGGGCACGGGACTATGACGCCAGTTTTGCCGCGCGCGAGGATTACCAATTGCACATCCACACCGCGCGCGCCTTTGTCAGCGCAGGCGGCCAAGGCCCGGTGCTGGATGTGGGGGCCGGAACCGGGCTGTGCGGAGCGGTTTTGGCCGGACTTGGAGTCGGCCCGATTGATGCTACCGATATCAGCGCCGAGATGCTGGACCAGGCGATGCGAAAGGATGTCTATCGTGACGCGATCGAGGCGGATCTGAACCAAGGGATTCCGGTTCCGCGCGACAGCTATTCCGGCGTCGTGTCATCGGGAACGTTCACCCATGGTCACCTGGGCCCCGATGTTTTGCCTGCGCTTCTGCGTGTCGCACGTCATGGGGCGCAATTCGCATTGTCGATAAACGCCAAGCATTATGAAAACCTGGGATTTGCCGATGCGCTGCGGGATTTGGAACGGGGCCGGATTCAGCATCTGACCCTGTCCGAGGTTCGCATCTATGGCGATCTTGCTGCTGGCCCGAACAAAGATGACGCCGCGCTGATCGCGCTGTTCGAAAAGGCGTAGGCCTCGCGGCGTTGTCTCCTCAGCCAAACATGCGTTTCTTTCGCGCCCGCGTCTCGGCGGTTGCCTCGGGCGAGCCATCGTGGAACGTGCCGAACCAACGGTCCCACGGCATCTCCTGATTGCCGTAGTTACATTCGTAGTAACGGTGGTGCAGCTGATGATAGAAGGTCCCAAGCGCCAGTCGCTTTTTGTCCTTTACCAGCAACTCCTCATAGCCTGTGTGCGTCATCGCCGCACCCGGCCCCTGAAACACGATGTGGAAGTACAGGTGAATCGGGTGCGAGGGTACGATCCAGTGAATGCACAAGGTGCTGAGGTAAAAGAAATGCTCGACCGGGTGCATGGAAAAGCCAGACCATGGCCCGATATTGACGTTGCGGTGGTGCAGGCTGTGGACCTTTTTGTACAAAAACGGCTGATGCAGCAGGCGGTGTACCCAATAGAAGTGAAAGGCTGACCACATCGGCAGGAGGATCAGCCACAGGATGAACCAAACCGGGTTATCTGCAAATGTGATCACCGGCGCATAGCCATTGGCCATCAACCACATGGTCACGGCTTGAAAACCCGTCAGCTGCATTACGCCCGAGCCCAGCGACCAGAACATGTTATCCAGAACCTGATCACTGAAATTCCACAGCTTGTTGTTCCTGCCTTGATCACGCCGCTCGAATTTCAGCTTTTTCCCCTGCGCCTTGCGCATGTAGAAAAACCAGTGCAGCCCGCCCGCAACGGCGAAGATCATGATGAAATTCACCAGCCAGATCTGAAAGATCCAACCAAACGCAAAATTCTTGGCGGTCTCGAGCGAGGGGTAGAAAAACGCCCACAGGAGAATGGCCAGCCCCACCATCAACACGCGTTCGCTCAGCGTAAGCCAGTTGCGCACAACCCAGCCCAGCAAAAAGCCTGGCCGCAGTGGCCATTGAAAGATCGAGGGGTTTTGCAGCGGCAAATCCGGGTGGTAGTTCCACTCACGGCTCATATCCTGCATCGGCGCGTGATCCGTCACAGCCAATTCTCCTGTCCTAACCGGTCTATCAGGTGGCGTAGTCCGAGCCTTCGGCATCGAGCAGCGCCTTGATCTCGCGCAGATGCGATCCGGCCTGATCCGGATAGTCATCCAATTCCTGTGCGGTTTTCTCGGCGATCTCGTCCGACAGCACCCGCAGTTGCTGCCCGGTTTGCAATGCCCGGATATAAGTTTCCGCCGCGCGCTCGAAATAATAGAGCCTATTAAAGGCATCTGCCGGATCGCTGCCGATCACCAGCACGCCGTGATTGCCCATGATCATGACCTTCTTCTTCGGGTCCGACAGCATTGAGGCACAGCGCTCGCCCTCGCTTTCAAACGCAAGACCACCAAAAGCGTCGTCGACGACATAGCGGTTGTAGAAGGTCGCGGTGTTCTGATCGATCGGCGGCAATGTGCTGTCCGCCAGCGAGGCCAGAACGGTTGCAAAGATCGAGTGCACATGCATGACACAGCGTGCATGCGGGCAATGACGGTGGATCGAACCATGCAGCCCCCAGGCTGTCGGATCCGGCGCACCGGGCTGTTCCATGACTTCGGGGTCATTGGCGTCCAGCAGCAGCAGGTCCGAGGCGCGAATACGCGCAAAATGCATTTGGTTGGGGTTCATCAGGAACTGCGTCCCGTCTTCGTTCACCGCAAGGCTGAAATGGTTGGCCACGGCCTCGTGCATGTTCAATCGCACGGTCCAGCGAAACGCGGCAGCCATGTCCACACGCTCGGGCCAATGGTCGATATTGGTGCGAAGGCTTGCAACGGTCATTCTGGCTCTCCTATGGGGTTCGGCTGCGGGTTGCCAAAATCGTGCCCGCCACAGTCGCGTTTGACCAACGAAAAAAACCGAACTATCCCATAAGTTAAACTAATGCTGAGATTATGCATATGCGAAACAAGCTTCCTCCGCTGGGCTGGCTGCGCACGTTCGAGGCCGCGGCGAGGCACCTGTCGTTCACCGGTGCCGCGCGCGACCTGAACATGACGCAAAGTGCAGTCAGCCAGCAGATCAAATCGCTGGAAGGGTACCTGGGTCAGCCCTTGTTTCTGCGCCGACCCAAGGCGCTGGAACTGACCGAAGGCGGGATCACCTACCTACCTGTGGTGCGAGAGGCGTTTAGAACCCTGTTGCGCGGAACCCAAGCCGTCACAGGTGCGCAACAGAATGCGGTTCAGGTTCAGTGCAACATAACCTTCGCGGTCAATTGGCTGGCCCCGCGCCTGCCCGCGTTTCGCGCGTTGCATCCCGATGTTCACCTCAACATCTTCACCGAGCTGTGGGAGCCGCGCGAGATGGCGGAAGGGGCCGCAGTCGAAATCCGCTATTCGCTGCGCCCGGCCGACACGGTGCGGACCGAGCTTTTGCTCACCGATCACTATTATCCGGTCTGCGCACCGGGATATGAGGTCACGCTGGACAACCTGCAAAGACAGCCTCTGTTCGATTGCTCGAACCTGCTGTCCAATTGGGCAAGCTGGGCGGAAGATCAGGCTCTAAATTGGGAAAGTCCGTCAATTACCTACGCCACGACCTACCTTGTCTGCCTGTCTGCCACAATGGCGGGCGGCGGGTTGTGCCTCGCCCATGATGCCATTGCAGAAGATCTGATTGCGCAGGGTCGCCTGGTCAGTCCGTTCGAACATCGCGCACCAATGCCCGAGGCATATTACCTGTTGCTGTCACCACAAGCGGAAGAAACACCCGGTGCGTTGGCCTTCGCGGATTGGATCAGAGGTCAGTTCGCCAAATCCCAAACAACCTGATGCGCCACAGGCGACGTCACGCCGGGTCCTTGGGGCGGCTTGGAACCCAGGCATAGCCGTTTTCACACAGAATGTAGGCCTCGCGCAGGCCATGTGGCTTGTTGGTCGCCGGTTGCAGGATCGTGGCACCTGCGGCTTTGGCGCGGTCGACGGCTTCGTCCGGATCAGTCTCGTACAGCCTGATCTCGATCCCTGTCCCGCGCGGAGGGGATTCCGGCAACAGCCCCAACAAGGGATTGCTGTGATAGGTGCCATCCGCATGCAGCTGAAAAACCTGATCGCCATAGCGAACAATCGCAAAGTCTCGCGTCGGCTGGTGGGCCGTCATACCAAAAACCCGGTCAAGAAACGCGCATAGCGCCAGCACGTCGCGGACCAAAAGGTTCACCCCGATACCGCGAAGACTGCGGCCGAATCCCTCGGCATCAATTTCGTCGTAGTCCATTCTTGCAGATTGGCCCGCGGACTTGCCATCTGGCAACCCAATCCCGGGCCGCGTGACTTGTCATGGGCTTGACCCGTTTTCAAACCGCTCCATGACAGTTTCACGATACCGCGTCGGCAGGGGTTGCACCTTCCAACGCATTGAGGAAAGTTGGGTCATGGAATACACACCTTTTCCCAGCTGGCCCGATACCGCCCCCCGTTTGATTGCAGTTGCCGCCGGTCGTGAGGCCGCCGAACTGGTGATTCGTGGCGGCACATGGGTCAATGTTCACAGCCGCGAAACGCTGCCGGAACACGACATCGCCATCGCGGCCGGGCGCATCGCCTTTGTCGGGCCCAGCGCCAAGCACTGCATCGGACCTGACACCCAGATGATCGAGGCGCGGGGCCGGTTTATGGTCCCCGGGCTGTGCGATGCACATATGCATATCGAATCCGGCATGTTGACCCCGGCCGAATTTGCACGCGCGGTGATCCCGCATGGCACGACCTCGATGTTCACCGACCCGCACGAGATTGCCAACGTGTTGGGATTGAACGGCGTACGCATGATGCATGACGAGGCGATGATGCAGCCGGTGAATATCTTCACTCAGATGCCGTCTTGCGCGCCCTCGGCACCTGGGCTGGAAACCACGGGCTATGAAATCACCCCCGAGGATGTGGCCGAGGCGATGAACTGGCCGGGGATCATCGGTCTTGGCGAGATGATGAATTTTCCCGGTGTCATCCATGGCGATCCAAAGATGCTGGCTGAGATTGCAGCCACCCAACGGGCCGGAAAAACCGTCGGCGGACACTATGCTTCGCCTGATTTAGGGCCTGATTTCGCTGCTTATGTTGCCGGTGGCCCTGCTGACGATCACGAAGGCACCTGCGAGGCCGACGCCGTCGCACGGGTCCGCCAGGGGATGCGGTCTATGATGCGGCTGGGTTCCGCCTGGTACGATGTGGAAAGCCAGATCACGGCGGTGACCGAAAAGGGGCTGGACCCGCGCAGTTTCATCTTGTGTACGGATGATTGCCACTCGGGCACACTGGTCAATGACGGACATATGAACCGCGTGGTCCGACACGCGATCGCCTGCGGATGTGACCCGCTGATCGCCTTGCAGATGGCGACCATCAACACCGCGACACATTTCGGGCTAGAGCGCGAGATCGGCTCGATCACCCCGGGGCGACGTGCGGACATCATCCTCAGTTCCGATCTGATCGATCTGCCCATCGAACAGGTCATCGCGCGCGGGCAGATTGTAGCGGAAAATGGGACCATAACGGTGGATTGCCCTCATCTGAACTGGCCGGACACCGCCCGCAATACGGTGCATCTGGGGCACGCGCTGAGCGCGACCGATTTCGAGATCGCAGCGCCGCAGGGGGCCAATCGCGTTCAGGCCAATGTGATCGGCGTCGTGGAAAACCAAGCGCCGACCAAGGCCCTGAAAGCCGAGTTGCCGATCATCGAGGGGCTCGTTGAAGGTGAAGGCGATGTCTGCCAGATTGCTCTGGTGGAACGGCACAAGGCGACGGGCGGGGTGACAAACGCCTTTGTCTCGGGCTTTGGCTATCAGGGCAAGATGGCGATGGCCTCAACCGTGGCCCATGACAGCCACCACATGATTGTGGTCGGAACCGACCGCGACCAGATGGCATTGGCCGCAAATCGGCTGGCCGAGGTGGGCGGCGGCATCACAATCTTCCGCGACGGCAAGGAACTGGCGCTGGTCGAATTGCCGATTGCCGGCCTCATGTCCGACAGCCCTGCAGCGCAGGTTGCCGCCAAGGCAGACAAGATGGTCGAGGCGATGCAAGCCTGCGGCTGTCAATTGAACAACGCGTATATGCAGCATTCCCTATTGGCTCTGGTCGTGATCCCGGAACTGCGGATTTCAGACCTTGGCCTTGTGGATGTGCGCACCTTTGAAAAGATCGATCTTCTGGAACCACTTGCATGACAACAATAAAAACACCCGATACCCCTAAACCCGAGCAGTTTACCGACCCCGAGGCCGCCGTGGCCCGACTGGAAGAGCTTTATGAGCAAGCGACCCGGTTCCTGTGCGACAGCTTTACCGAAGCAATGCAGGACGGCACCCCCAAGGCGCGCTACCGGGCCTATTACCCGGAAATCCGCATCAAGACCTCGTCTTATGCGCAGGTGGACAGCCGTCTGAGCTTTGGCCATGTGTCCGAACCCGGTAGCCACGCAACCACGGTCACCCGGCCCGATCTGTTCCGGTCCTATCTGACACAGCAGATTGCCTTGTTGATCCGGAACCATGACCAACCGGTGACCATCGGGGCGTCCGACACGCCCATCCCGGTCCATTTCGCAGTTGCGGGCAACCCGGACCTGCATGTGCCACAGCAGGGGGCCGCCGGATTCACGCTGCGCGACGTCTTTGACGTGCCCGATCTCACGACCACAAACGATGACATCGTCAATGGCGTCGATGACGTGGACGAGGACGGTCCGCTTGCCCTGTTCACCGCCCAGCGCGTCGACTATTCGCTTGCGCGCCTGTCGCATTATACAGCGACCGATCCCAGCCATTTCCAGAACCACGTTCTGTTCACGAACTACCAATTCTATGTCTCTGAGTTCGAGAATTACGCCCGTGAACAGCTCGCCGATCCCGAAAGTGGCTACACCAGCTTTGTTTCGACCGGGAATGTCGAGATCTCGGACGCCGAAGCGCCCTTGGAACAACCGCTGAAGCTGCCGCAGATGCCGACTTATCACCTGAAACGCGCAGACGGGTCGGGGATTACGCTGGTCAATATCGGCGTTGGGCCGTCGAATGCCAAAACCGCTACAGATCACATCGCCGTGCTACGCCCGCATGCCTGGCTGATGGTTGGCCATTGCGCCGGGCTGCGCAACACGCAGGCGCTGGGTGACTTCGTGCTGGCCCATGCCTATCTGCGCGAGGACAAGGTGCTGGATGACGACCTGCCGGTTTGGGTTCCCATCCCGCCATTGGCCGAAGTGCAGGTGGCCCTGGAAAAAGCCGTGGCCGAGGTGACCGAACTGGACGGCTATGAACTGAAGCGGATTATGCGCACCGGCACCGTGGCCTCGGTCGACAACCGCAACTGGGAGTTGCGTGACCAGTCCGGGCCGGTCCAACGCCTCAGCCAGTCGCGCGCTATCGCACTGGACATGGAAAGCGCAACCATCGCGGCAAACGGCTATCGGTTCCGCGTCCCCTACGGCACGCTGCTTTGTGTCTCGGACAAGCCCCTGCACGGTGAATTGAAGTTGCCAGGTATGGCCTCGGCCTTCTATACAACGCAGGTCAGCCGCCATCTGGCGATCGGAATTCGGGCAATGGAGCACCTGCGCGGCATGCCGCTGGAGCGTTTGCACAGCCGGAAATTGCGTTCATTCGACGAAACGGCCTTCCTCTGACGCAAAAAAGCAACGATTTCCCCATATTTTTAGGGTTTTCAGCGCTACTATTCGTTGTGTTCAACCACAATATCCCGTTACAGTTACGCGGTGAGGCCCTATTTATCGGGCACGTTAAGGAGACCAAGAAATGGCAAAGCCTATGACAAAGACTCAGCTGGTTGCTGCTCTCGCTGAGGAAATGGGAACCGACAAGAAGGCCGCGAATGGCGCATTGGAGGCCATCACCGGCCTGATCACCCGCGAAGTATCCGCTGGTGGCGCGGTGACCCTGCCTGGCGTCGGCAAAATCTACTGCCGCGAACGCCCCGAGCGTATGGTGCGCAACCCCGCCACTGGTGAACAGTTCAAGAAAGAAGCTGACAAAGTGGTGAAAATGACCATCGCCAAAGCGCTGAAAGACAGCGTGAACGGCTGATTTCAGTCTTTTCTGTAAGCGATTGAGGGCCGCCTTTGGGGGGCCCTTTTCTTTTTGCTTTTTGCAGAGATGAGCTCGTGTAGGGACCAACGCGAATAGTGCTTTGGCCCGTGCCAACGTCTGAGTTAACCAACCCCAGAACGACGCGACCACATTCGCCCCGCGTCCTACCGCCCATTCGCGCAAACTATTTTGGATAGTCCTTGGGGCTTGGCAATTTATCCGCGTTCTGTACTGCCCATCCATGCATCTCATAAAGCAGCGGGATCAAGCTTTGGCCGAACGGAGTAAGTGAGTATTCAACGTGCGGAGGAATGGTTTTGAAGTCCTTGCGCGCCACAAACCCAATCTCTTGCAGTTCGGTGAGTTGGCGCGTCAACGTGCGATGAGTGATCCGCCCAAGGTTGCGCTGAAGTTGATTGAACCGGCAATCTCCTTGCGCAAGCCAGTAGATAATCAACAGCTTCCAGCGCCCTGAAATGGCTGAGATCAGCGCTTCGATTTGGCAGTGTTCCTCCAACTCACCCTGTTTCATAGCAGTATCCTCAATGACAGTACTTGCTGGTTTGATCACACAAAACTAACTAGCTTTCAGATCACTGTGCCGCAATGGGGGGTCCGATGGGCAAGCAGAAAGTCGTTATCATTGGGGGCGGGTATGTCGGGTTCGAAGTCGCCCAAAAGCTGGATGCCTACGCAGACATCACCCTGATCGAACAACGCGAGGCTTTCGTTCAACCGCCGGCGTCGATCCGCGCGCTTGTAGACCCTGAGTTGCTGGATCAAATCATTCTGCCCTACGACAACCTGCTGACGTCAGGAAAAGTTGTTCACGGTCGCGCTGTATCTGTGACGCAATCCGAGGTCACATTGGCCTCGGGCGCAGTGTATCCGGCAGACTATATCGTGATTGCCACAGGGTCCGCCTATGCCGCTCCATTCAAACCGTCAGGCGATAGCATTGCCGATTTCCGCCTAGCCAGCGCGAAAGTCAGCACGCAGCTGGCCGAGGCGAAATCGGTCGCAATTGTCGGCGCAGGCGCTGTCGGGACAGAACTTGCAGGCGAGATCGCCGCGGCGCAGCCCGATAAGTCCATCACATTGATTTCGTCGGATGATACTCTGTTTCCGATGTACCCGGCCCGGTTGGGCGCTCAGCTTAGACGCAAACTGGAATCACTGGGCGTTTCTGTTGTTTTGGGTCAACGAGTGCAGGATCTACGCCATTCCGATCAGCCCTACAAAGGTACCGTTACCTTGACGGACGGCCGGGTTATCTCTGCTGATCTTGTTTTCCCGGTGATTGGGTCAAAACCTCTATCATCCTTGGCGCAAAGCCTACCGGGCGCGACCACCGGGTCTATGGGTCGGGTCAAGACTGACAAATGGTTGCGGCCTTCAGACTACCCAAACGTCTTCGTCGCTGGCGACATCGCCGACGTTGGTGACAACATGACAATAGTCGCAACAACCCGGCAAAACCCTTGGCTTATCAAGACACTCAAGAACGTGTTGCAGGGAGCGTCGGTTGAGAGCCAGAAACCCTATATCCCATGGAAGACAGCGCCCATTCTGATACCGCTGGGTCCGATCATCGGCAACAGCTGGCTTTTCGCGACGGTAGGAGACTGGATCACCCGAAAGATGAAAGGGAAGGACCTGTTCATTCCCAAATACCGACGGGCTTTTGGATTGCAGATCAAGGGCAAATAGATTCGTTCCGCTGCGCAAGCAGGGCGTGCTCGGGCAGGGCTTCGTGGCTGGGCACGCGCCCGCGCCGACGACGTTTTGACCAGTTTCAACATAACTGCGGCCTGCAGTTCCCTGGAAACGTCAACTTCTTGAATCGACACAGAGGTTTCTATAAGCCTGCCGCTTGCGATACTGCCGGAATTTGAAAACATCCGGCCAATTCAACAGGAGGCCGGAATGGACTTGCGCGCCATCGCCATGGGGCTTGTTTTTGCCTTTATCTGGTCTTCCGCCTTCACTTCGGCGCGGATCATCGTGGCAGATGCCTCGCCGCTGTTTTCACTGGCGCTCCGATTTCTGATCTCGGGCTTGATTGGCGTGGCAATCGCCCGGGCAATGGGGCAGAGCTGGCATCTGACGCGTGATCAGTGGCGGGCCACAATCCTGTTCGGGATCTGCCAGAACGCCCTTTATTTGGGTCTGAATTTCTACGCGATGCAATCAATCGAGGCTTCGGTCGCTGCAATCATCGCCTCCACCATGCCTCTGCTTGTCGCGCTGGCCAGCTGGGTCCTGCTGGGTGAAAAACTGCGCGCTGTTGGCACCGCCGGTTTGTTCGCCGGGTTTGTCGGGGTCGCCCTGATCATGGGCAGCCGGATCAATGCCGGGGTTGATCTGTTCGGCGTTGCATTGTGCGGGCTGGGGGCACTGGCGTTGACCTTTGCCACAATGGCGGTGCGCGGTGCGACATCGGGTGGGAACTTCATGATGGTTGTTGGGCTTCAGATGCTGGTCGGGTCGGCCATCTTGTTCCTGGCAGCCCCAATGTTCGAAACCATTTACATTCACCCGAACACGATCTGGGTCCTGGCCTTTGCCTACACAACCCTGTTCCCCGGACTGCTCGCCACGCTGATATGGTTCTTGCTGTTGAACCGAATCGGCGCCATCCGCGCGGCGACATTCCACTTCCTCAACCCAATCTTTGGCGTCGCAATCGCGGCGGCACTTTTGGGCGAAACGCTAGGGCCATGGGATATTGTCGGCGTTGCAATCACAACTCTGGGTATCCTGATCGTCCAACTGTCGCGGCAACCCGATCCGCGCGACAAAACCTCGACCTGACGGCTGGCGCGCCAGCGATGAATTTGCACAAGCGCGCGATCCCGTTGAAATATGATTTTGATTTCCGCACCACCATGCCCACATACTGACCGGACCAAAATGTCGGAGGAGCCATGACCCGCTATACCAAAGACCCCAAGGCCATTGCCGCCCTCTCAGCCGAAGAGTTTCACGTCACCCAGCGCAGCGGCACCGAGCGTCCCGGCACCGGCAAGCTGCTGGGCAACAAGGAACCGGGTATCTATGTCGATATCGTCTCGGGCGAGCCTTTGTTTGCCTCGACCCACAAGTACGAATCCGGTTGCGGCTGGCCCAGTTTTACCAAGCCGATTGTCCACGAGCATGTGGAAGAGCTGGAAGATCGCACTCTGGGCATGATCCGAACCGAGGTCCGCTCAAAACATGGCGACAGCCATCTTGGGCACGTCTTTCCCGACGGTCCGCGCGAACATGGCGGGCTGCGCTATTGCATCAATTCTGCCGCCCTGCGGTTCATTCATCGTGACGCGATGGAGGCCGAAGGATACGGCGAATACCTGATTCATGTGGAGGATATCCAATGACCGAAGACCGTGCTGTACTTGCAGGGGGCTGCTTTTGGGGCATGCAGGATCTGATCCGAAAGCTGCCCGGCGTGGGCCGCACGCGCGTCGGCTATACCGGCGGCGATGTGCCCAACGCCACCTATCGCAACCACGGAACCCATGCCGAAGGGATCGAGATCTGGTTCGACCCGGCGCAGAAATCCTATCGCCAACTGCTGGAATTTTTCTTCCAGATCCACGACCCCACCACGCTGAACCGTCAAGGCAATGACCGTGGCATGAGCTATCGGTCTGCGATCTACTACGTCGATGACGCTCAGAAACAGGTGGCAGAGGATACGATCGCGGACGTGAATGCCAGCGGCCTATGGCCCGGGCGCGTCGTGACCGAGGTCGAACCCGTGGGCGACTTTTGGGAGGCCGAGCCCGAACATCAGGATTACCTCGAGCGTATTCCCAACGGCTATACCTGCCATTTCCCACGCGCCGATTGGGTTCTGCCCAAACGCGACGCGGCGGAGTAATCGGCGCAAGGGCTACCCCACGGCAACGCGGGGTCGCCCGCTGGCCTCGACGGTGATCAGGGCTTCGACAAAAACCTCCTGCGCCTCGATCTTTGCGGTGCGGACATCCTGATCCACGACCACGCGAATGTCCTCGGCGCCCGCGGCGCGCACGGCACCCTCCGCCTGATCGCGCAGCACAGTTTCCAGCAGGGTCATTGCCTTCTGCGCATCGTTGAAATCCTGTGGACCATCCTCAAGGTGAACACGGAACCGCCCTTCGGCGGGCGACGTGACCGTGCCGGACCGGCGCAGGGTCAGCCGACCCACCACAGCACCGATCGCGTTTGCGACCCCAGCATGCTCGGGCAAGATCATCTTGCAGCGCAGCCGTTCCCCGACCGCCGGGTAATAGCTGGGGGCCGAGGCGCCAAGACCAACTACATCCACGTTCAACGCCGCATCCAGCGCCAGCAACCCACGATGCCCTGCCAGCCCGCGCTGCGTCAGTACGTGACGCGCCAGATCACGTGCGGAGTGTTCGAAATCATCCAGCTCTTCTGCAAAAGCAGTCTCTAACAAAGTCAAAGAGGTTTGCTCGGTCAGTTGATCCACGATCATCTGCGCCAGGGCCTTGGGCGACTCCGCCAGCACCTCGCCCGTCCCGATCCGCTTGCGTGCAATCAGGGACAGCGCCTTGTGGGCTGCGTCTGCATCCCATTCGCCCAGCTGTCCAAGCACGTGACTGGCGTCTGACGGCGTGATGCCTGAGACCTGAACAATCCCGCGATCCACCAAACGATTCAAAGCGCCATGTTCCATACGGGTCTTCAACAGTTTGGCAAGCGGCAGGACGTCATCGCCCAACCGCTCAAGCAGTACGGCTTCGCGCGCACCCGCGCCATCGGCGGGAATTCCCGGGACGCGGCGGGCAAATCGCGTGTCATGTTCACCCACTGTTGTGGCGCGCAATTGCTCGTCCAAAACAGCGTGTACTACCTCGGGCGCATCGGTCGCGATCAGGGACACCGGCAAAACCCGGCGTGGCCCCAGAAATACGCCGCCACCCAGCCCTTCGGTCACCACATGCACCTGACTGTCGCCGCCAAGACCATGAGTTCGCATTGCGACCGCCTCGACCATGGTGCGAAACCCCCCGACCTGGGCACCTGCCGGATCAATGGCGGGCTTGCCGTCGCGGATCAAAGCAACGTCGGTGGTCGTCCCGCCAATGTCCGAGACCAGAGCGTTCTGCGCCCCGGTCAGCCAACGCGCACCAACGATCGAGGCTGCGGGGCCGCTGAGGATCGTTTCGATCGGCCGTTCCCGCGCCTGTTCGGCACTCATCAGCGCGCCATCACCTCGCACCACCATCATCGGGGCCGTGATCCCTTGTTCGCGCAATTGATCCTGTGCCCGTCCGATCAGCCGGTCGATCATACCGATCAACCGCGCGTTCAGCACAGCTGTAACCGCCCGTTTCGGCCCGTTCAGCCGTGCGGACAGATGATGCGAGCATGTCACGGGAACTCCAGTACGCTCGGCGATCACGCGCGCAACTTCCAGCTCATGCGCCGGATTGCGCGTGGCGAATTGCGCCGCAACCGCATAACCCGAGATGCCGGAATGCGAGTCTAAAAAGGCCACAAGGGCATCGTGGTCTAAGGCGGCCGCTTCTCCTCCGGCGTGGTTATGACCACCGGTCAAAACCAAGGCGGGATCGCCCTTCAACGCATCGCGCAATCCGTGCTTTTCAAGATCGCTTTCGCGAAACCCGACATAGATCAGCGCCACACGTCCGCCCTGCCCTTCGACCAATGCGTTGGTCGCCAGTGTGGTCGACAATGAAGCCAGCGCGATCTGATCCGGGGATACGCCCGCGGTCTCAAGCACTGCAGAAACTGCATTGCCCACGCCAATCGCCAAATCCGCTCGGGTCGTCAGAGACTTGGCCGAGGCCACAACTTCTTTCTCGTCCCGAACCAGCACTGCGTCCGTGTAGGTGCCACCTGTATCCACACCCAATGCCAGGGCCATGGGGTTCTCCTTCTATTCGCGCAGATTGGGTGTAGCTGGAAATTGCGGCACGTCCAGCCTGTTTGCGGCATTTACGACAGCTGTTTCACCGCCCAACGCGCCGCGTTGGAAACAGCTGGATCCTGATCATCGGTCAATGCCTGAGCCGAGGGTTTCAATTCGGCCAACCCCGAATTGCCGATAGCGTACAGAACATTGCGCACAAACCGATCCCGCCCGATGCGCTTGATCGGAGACCCGGAAAATTTGGTCCGAAATCTCGCGTCATCCAGCGACGCCAGTGCTGCCAGCCGCGGGGCCGCCAAATCATCCCGTGCCGCATAGCGTATATCGCTTGCCGCCACGGCAAACTTGTTCCACGGGCACGCCGCCAGACAGTCATCACAGCCGTAGATCCGGTTTCCCAACTGCCCCCGCAACTCCTCGTCAACCGGGCCCTTATGTTCAATGGTCAGATAGGAAATGCAGCGGCGCGCATCCAATTGATACGGTGCGGGAAAAGCATCAGTCGGACAAGCGTCAAGGCAGGCACGGCACGACCCGCAGTGATCGACCTCGGACATGTCAGCCGGAACGTCCAGAGTGGTGAAAACAGACCCTATAAAGGCCCAATTTCCCCATTCCCGACTCACAAGATTGGTATGTTTGCCCTGCCACCCCAAGCCGGCCGCATGTCCCAATGCCTTTTCGGGCACCGGGGCCGTGTCCACAAACACCTTCACTTCGCCACCCGCTTCGGCAATCAGCCAGCGGGCCAGACGCTTGAGGCGCTTTTTCACCAGATCATGGTAATCCTTGTTCTGCGCATAGACCGAAATTGCCCCGCGATCAGGATGATCGAGCACCTCGGTCGGATCATGGCCTGGCGTATAGCTTTCGGCCAGCATGATGACGGATCGCGCCTCGGGCCACAGTGCGGACGGATCGCCGCGCCAGTGCGTGCGCTCAGCCATCCAGCCCATCTGCCCGTGATACCCGGCCTTCAAAAACGCGGCCAACTGATCGGGAACCTGTGGAACATCCCCTGGCCGGCACACCCGGCAGGCCACAAACCCCTCGGAGAAAGCCTGCGCTACCAACCGTTCCTTTAACTCCGATCCGCTCTTCATCTGGCTAAAATATCCTCGGGGGGAATCGCGCCTCTAGCGCGATCGCGGGCAGACAGCGCCCCTTTTGTCCCAGCCTATCAGAAATCCAGATCGGCGTAATGGGGCGGCGGACGGAACCCGGGCACTTGATCTGCCAAGATCGACCGGAACGCCGGGCGCGACTTGATCTTGGCATACCAGTCCTTGACCGCCTGCGACCTGTTCCAATCCACGTCCGAGATATAATCCAGCGCCGACAAATGCGCCGCAGCGGCAAAATCGGCCAGAGTCATCTGATCACCAGCCAGCCAGCGGCGATGGTCCAGCAACCAAGCCATGTAATCCAGATGATACTTGATCGCCTTGGCCCCGGCCTTGACGTTCTTGCTGTCGGGATAGCCTTGCCCGGTCACCTTCTTGTTCACGCGTTCATACAGTAGCTTCGAGGTCACCTCGTGGTGAAACTTGTCGTCGAACCAGCCAACCAGCCGCCGCACCTCGTACCGGGCCTCGGGCTTTTTCGGCATCAGCGGCGGCTCTGGTCGTGTTTCTTCGATATATTCGCAGATCGCGGCGCTTTCGGCCATCACCTGCCCGTCCAACCGCAGGACCGGGACCTTGCCCGCCGGGTTGCGGCGCAGGAAATCCGGGTCCTGTTCCCAGTATTTCTCTTCGACCAGTTCGACCTCAATCTTCTTTTCAGCCAAAGACAACCGGACCTTGCGGCAATACGGGGACAGGGGAACGTGAAACAGACGCGCCATGGGTTTCCAATCGAACCAGAGAGTACCTATTCAGCTTTAGCCTTGGTCGGGGCGAGGTTTCAATCCTCGAAACAATCCGCGCGACCATCTGCGCGGATGGTGGCCGCCCCATCCAGAATCGACGCTGCGCGGCGTCGGGTTCGCGCCGTGGGGTCGGTCACCGACCGATTGCGCGGGGATGGCAGAATTGCCGCCAACCGCGCGGCCTGAACCGGCGTCATCTTCTCTGCGCTGACACCATAATAACGCTGCGCTGCCGCCTCGACCCCAAATACGCCCTGACCAGTCTCGGCCACATTCAGGTAGACCTCGAGAATGCGCTGTTTGGACCAGACGATTTCCACGACGGGTGTCATCGTGGTTTCAAGCGCCTTGCGCACCCAACTGCGGCCCTGCCACAGGAAGACGTTTTTTACCACCTGCTGAGAGATCGTCGATGCGCCGCGCGTGCCGCCATCCTCCAGCGCATCGCGGATCGCCTCGACATCAAAGCCCCAATGCAGACAGAAATTTGCATCTTCCGCCGCGACCGCCGACCGCGCCATCACGGGCGCGATCTGATCGAAGGAGACCCATTCCCGGTCAACACGCCCCAAGCGACGCCATTCCGACCAGATCGTATGGGTGACAGGGGGGTTAACAACCGAATAGATCAACACCAGCGCCATAAATGCAGCGACCGCGCCCAGCGCCAGCCGCAACACCCAACGCCGGATCACGCTCAGGATCGAGGGGCGTTTCTTTGCCTGATTTGCCTTTTTTGTCCCGCCTTTCCGGCGAGCTGCTTTCTGTGCCATGTCCCTGCTATACGTCGCGCCGGGGAGGTTGTGAAAGGCTTAATTCGCCATCACCCGCCCTTCGCGCGGATGCACCACCGGGCGTACGGTCTTTAGATCACGTCCGCGGTTTTTGGCCAGTTCAGGGAACAGGGCCAGTATTTCCGCCTGTGTTTGCCGTTCAGACCCGGAAATCGCGTGGCCGGGGAAATAGCTTTCGCTTTTCGCCCCGTTGGCAGTGATGATTTCATGTTGCGAGAACAGCAGATGGATATAGTCGATCGTTCCACCCTCGACCCGTGTGACGGTATCGTCATTCACCAAACAATGGGCGGCGATCAATACCTCGGAATGGCCATAGAGGTACGGCGCGCGCCAATCGTCGATCAGCATGCGATGCTGCGGCGACACCAAAAGCGGGCGCGTCAGACCGAACACACCGCTGTCGAAACGAATAGGGGCCAGCTTGCCCTCGGCCTCGACCGTAGTGCGTCCGATCCAGATCAGCGGCTGAGGCCCGTGATCCACCGTCAAAACCAGATCGCCAACTTTCAGATCTTCAACCAAACGCTCGCCATCCGGCGTTGCAATCATGGTACCCGGCGTAAAACAGGGCGGGCCCAGTTCCGTGGGGACAGTCAGCGGGCCTTCGGTCGTCACAAACGTTGTCGAGACCAGGGTGCCTTCCTGAAGCACCTGACCGTCGGTTGGGGTAAAGGCACGCGAACCATCTGCAAGGTAGAAAGTTATTCCCACATAGGTCACGTCGCCGACACCGGGAACATTGATCGTTACCGTGTCACCGGGCCAGGAATCGACGACCAATTGCCCGTTGACGGTGTCGCCGCCGAAATCCTCGATCTCGTCGTTGTCGTCCTCATCAATAAGATCCAGAACGTCGATTGTGATCGCCGTGCCCACAGGCGGCGGGTTCGCCGGATCGAAGGAATAGAACTGATCTGTGTATGTCGTAGGCATGCGTTTGCTCCAACTCACTTACACCCAGGACAGGACGATAACCGGACAATCCCGAACAAACTGTGACCAAAGCTAGGCCCTTTGGGCGCAGATGCGCAAGGATTTGGCGACAGAGCCTTTAAACAAGCAAGCCCCCGCGTGATACAAAGATCACGCGAGGGCCCAGGATTCCTAGCCAATTCCGCCTATTCTGCGGGAACCGCAGCCGCTTGGACCGACAACGGATGGCTGAGTTTGTTCAGCATCTCTTTCGGGCATACCTGCAGGAAATGGGCCTTTTCGACATCCCAATGTTGCAGAATGTCCGTCGCCTTGCGGCTATAGGTTTCCTGCGCGTGGCGTTCGATCAGGGATTTCAACTGTGCCTCCCAGTGATCGACCGTTACCGGACAGGTCACCAGCGTTTCCTTGTTCATCAGCAGTTCAGCCTTGCCTTCTGGATCATACAGATAAGCCATGCCGCCTGTCATGCCCGCACCAAAGTTGGCACCGATTTCACCAAGGATCACAGCGACGCCGCCGGTCATGTACTCACAGCCGTTGGAGCCGCAGCCCTCGATCACAACCGTGGCACCCGAGTTGCGCACCGCAAACCGTTCACCGGCGCGACCTGCCGCAAACAGGCTGCCATCGGTTGCCCCATACAGGACGGTATTGCCGATAATGGTGTTGTCATCTGCCTTCAGCGGGCTGACCTGTGGTGGACGCACGACAATCGTACCGCCCGACAGACCCTTGCCGACATAGTCATTGGCATCCCCCGACACTTCCAGCTTCAGACCCGGAGCGGCGAATGCCCCCAGCGATTGCCCCGCCGAGCCTTGCAGTTTCACGTGCAGATGGTCCGGCTGGAACGTGTTCCGCATACCGAAATTCTGAACGATGTGGCTGGAGACCCGCGTGCCGACCGTTCGGTGCGTGTTCTGGATCGCGTAAGACAGCTGCATCTTTTCGCCATCCTTCAGGAACCGGGCTGCATCGCGAACAATCTCGGCGTCCAGAGTGTCGGGTACCGCGTTGCGATCCTTGTCGCGGTTGTACACGATATCATGCGCGCCATCGACGGTGATCAGCAACGGATTGAGGTCCAGATCGTCCAGATGGGCGGATCCGCGGCTGACCTGCGCCAGCAGATCGGCGCGACCGATGATCTCGTCGATCGAACGCGCGCCGAGGCTGGCCAGAAGTTCACGCACTTCCTGGGCGTAGAAGGTAATCAAGTTCACCACCTTGTCCGCATTGCCGGTGAACTTGGCGCGCAGGCTCTCGTCCTGCGTACATACACCCACAGGGCAAGTGTTCGACTGGCACTGACGCACCATGATACAGCCCATCGCAATCAACGCGGCGGTGCCGATGCCGTATTCCTCGGCCCCCATCATCGCGGCCATGACGATATCGCGCCCTGTGCGCAGACCGCCATCGGTGCGCAGGGTCACGCGGTCGCGCAGGTTGTTCATCGCCAGCACCTGATGCGCTTCGGTCAGGCCCATCTCCCATGGCAGACCGGCATACTTGATGCTGGTCGCGGGCGACGCACCCGTGCCACCGTTATGGCCCGAGATCAGGATGACGTCAGCCTTGGCCTTGGCCACACCAGCGGCAATCGTGCCCACGCCCGAGGACGCCACCAGTTTGACCGTCACCTTGCAGCGCGGATTGATCTGTTTCAGGTCATAGATCAGCTGCGCCAGATCCTCGATCGAATAGATGTCGTGATGCGGCGGCGGTGATATCAGCGTCACGCCCTTGGTCGAGTGCCGCAGACGCGCGATCAGGTCGGTGACCTTCATGCCCGGCAGTTGACCACCCTCGCCCGGCTTGGCTCCCTGAGCGACCTTGATCTCAAGCTCTTCACACTGGTTCAGGTATTCGGCGGTCACACCGAAGCGGCCCGAGGCCACCTGCTTGATCTTTGCCGACGGGTTGTCGCCATTGGGTTCCGGCACGAAATGCGCCGGATCTTCGCCACCTTCACCCGAGTCAGATTTCGCACCGATCCGGTTCATCGCCACGTTCAGCGTCTTGTGCGCCTCGGGGCTCAATGCACCCAATGACATACCCGGCGTGACGAAGCGTTTGCGGATCGAAGTGATCGATTCCACCTCTTCGATCGGCACCGGATTGCCCATTGGCTTGAAATCCATCAGGTCGCGCAAATGGATCGGCGGGTTCGACTGCATCTTGGCCGAATACTGCTTCCACAGCTCATATGAGGCTCTGTTACAGGCCATTTGCATCATATGCATCGAGGTGGCTTCCCAAGCATGGGTCTCACCCGATTTACGAGCCTTGTAGAAACCGCCGATGGGCAAAACATCCAGACCGCTGTCCCAGCCCTTGGCGTGGATTTCCTCGGCCTTAGCCTGAATGCCGGTGACACCGATGCCCGAAATGCGGCTGGTCATGCCCGGGAAATACTCGGCAACCATCGCGCGGCTGAGGCCAACCGCTTCGAAGTTCAGGCCGCCGCGATAGGATGAAATTACCGATATGCCCATCTTGGCCATGATCTTCAGCAGACCCTGATCGATCGCCTCACGGAAGCGCGCAACGTTTTCGGTCAAGGTCCCGTCCAGCAAACCGCGATCAATGCGGTCGGCCAGCGAATCCTCGGCCAGATAGGCGTTCACAATGGTCGCGCCACAGCCAATCAGCACCGCAAAGTAATGCGGGTCGACGCATTCGGCAGACCGCACATTGATTGAGCAGAAAGTACGCAACCCCTTACGCGTCAGATGCGAATGCACGGCGCTGGTCGCAAGTATCATCGGCATACCGACGCGACCCTCGCCCGAATTCATATCTGACAGCACCAAGTGGCCGGCCCCGGAGCGCACGGCCTCTTCCGCTTCGGCTCTGACACAGGCCAATGCGGCGCTCAGAGCGCCCTGGCCGGGCTCAAAGCTGCAGTCGATCTCGGCCAAAGGCGCGTTGAAGCTCGCGACCAGCTGGTCCCATTGCGCATTTCCGACAAACGGGCTTTCCAGCACGATAATCTCGGTCTGGCTGCTGTCTTCGTCCAGAACGTTCTTGAGGTTTCCGAACCGCGTCTTCAGCGACATGACGCGGTATTCGCGCAAACTGTCGATTGGCGGGTTGGTGACCTGGCTAAAGTTCTGGCGGAAGAAATGGCTGAGCGGGCGATATTGCTTGGACAGCACGGCAGACGGCGTGTCGTCCCCCATCGAGGCCAGCGCCTCTTTGCCGTCTTCAGCCATCGGGGCCAGAATCTGCTCCAGTTCCTCGACCGAATAGCCAGCTGCAATCTGACGCTTGCGCAGTTCTTCGCCCGAATAGATGGGGGCCTCGGTAACACCGGCCAAAGTGCTGTCCAGATCGGTTATCTTGCCGACCCAGTCGCCAAACGGCAACGCGCGCGCCAGCTTGTCCTTGATCTGGGTGTCTCGGAACAGTTTGCCCTTTTTCATGTCCACGGCCAGCATCTGACCCGGTCCCAGCGCACCTTTTTCGGTCACGCTGGCCTCGTCAATCGGCACCATGCCCGCTTCGGAACCGGCAATGACCAGACCATCACCCGTGACGACGTAGCGCATCGGGCGCAGGCCGTTGCGGTCGAGACCGGCGCAAACCCAGCGGCCATCGGTCATGGCCAGAGCGGCCGGGCCGTCCCATGGCTCCATCACCGAGTTGCAGTAGGAATACATGTCGCGCCAGGCCTGTGGCAGTTCCACCGCCTGCTTGGACCAGCTTTCCGGAACCAGCATGGTTTTTGCCATCGGGGCCGAGCGGCCTGCGCGCACCAGAACTTCGAAAACCGAGTCTAATGCGGCGGAATCTGACGAACCGCCCGCAATAATCGGTTTGATATCCTCGGCGTAATCTCCAAAACTGTCCGATGTCATGCGGATCTCATGACTCTTCATCCAGTTGATGTTGCCCTTCAGCGTGTTGATCTCACCGTTATGAGCCAGCATGCGGAACGGCTGTGCCAGCCACCATTGCGGGAAGGTGTTGGTGGAATAGCGTTGGTGATAGATCGCAAAGGCGGATTCAAAACGCTCATCCATCAGATCGGGATAGAACACGGCCACCTGCTCGGCCAGCATCATACCCTTGTAGATGATCGAACGACAGGACAACGACGCCAGATACAAGCCCGCGATACCAGCGGCGGCGGCCGCCTTTTCGATACGGCGACGAATGACATAGAGCTCGCGCTCAAATGTCTCTTCGTCCACGCCTTTCGAGTTTGAGATCAGAATCTGTTCAATCTCGGGGCGGGTCGCATTGGCTTTGTCGCCCAGGCAAGTGACATCGACCGGCACATGACGCCAGCCATAGATGTAATAGCCCATCCGAAGAACTTCGGTTTCGACGATGGTCCGGCAGCTTTCCTGCGCGCCGAAATCGGTTCGGGGCAGGAATACCTGACCCACCGCGATCAGCTCATCCAAATTGGGTTCGTGGCCCGTGCGGCGAATCTGATCGTAGAAGAAAGGAACCGGGATCTGTACGTGGATGCCTGCGCCGTCTCCGGTCTTACCGTCGGCGTCCACAGCCCCGCGATGCCAGATCGCCTTAAGCGCATCGATCCCCGCGTCAACAACCTTGCGTGAGGCTTTGCCGTCGATGGATACAACCAGTCCCACACCGCAGGAAGAATGCTCTTCATCTTCAGAATAAAGACCGTTTTCCGCCATCCATTGACGCTTGGCTTCTTCGGCCCGCACCCATTCGGCATCATATTTGGTCATTGGCTGTCTCCTTCTGCCGGCAGGGCGTACAAGGCTTCGACCTCTGCTTTGGTCATTTGCCGGCGTTCGCCTGCGAACGCATACCCGCCGGGTTTCTTGTCGATGTAAACTTCCAGTTTCAGCGCGTGGCCGGTGTCTTCGAACAGGCCCGCTGCCATTTGAGTTTGTCCGTGCATCTCGCCCGGCAGGGTGATCCGGTACCAAAGCGCCGAACCACATTCGGCGCAAAAGGCACGTTCTGCCCACTCGGACGAGGTGTAAGTTTTGACCGGGCCCAACGCTGCGTATCCGGGCTCGGCCGGAAATGTGACCAGCATCGAACTGGTCCAGCGCCGGCACTGGTCGCAATGGCATGCGCCCAGCGCGTCTTTCGCTGGGCTAGCGGTCACTGTCACCGCGCCACACATGCATTGGCCTTGCAATTCGGGCATCAGACCCTCCTGTCGCTGGGCTGGTGGTTACTCGGCTGCGACGGCAGCCTTGCTGTTGAAACGGTCGATAATCGCATCGGCACAATCGCGGCCATCGCGGATCGCCCAGACCACCAGAGAGGCACCGCGCACGATGTCTCCGATGGCATAGACGCCGTCCATTTCGGTCGCACCGGTCTGGAACGCTGCCTTTACGGTGCCCCAACGGGTAACGGGCAGGTCGGGCTGACCGAACAGGGTGGGCAGGTCTTCGGGCTCGAATCCCAACGCCTTGATCACCAGATCGGCCTCTTCGACGTAATCGGCGCCTTCGATCACCTCGGGCGCCTGACGGCCCGACGCATCCGGCTGACCCAGACGCATCTTCTGCACCATCACGCCGTTGACCTTGTCGTCGCCGGTAAAGCCCTTGGGCGCGCTAAGCCATTCAAAGATTACGCCTTCTTCTTCGGCGTTCTGAGTTTCGCGCTGCGAACCCGGCATGTTCGCCCTGTCGCGACGATACAGACATTTGACCGAAGTTGCGCCCTGACGGACCGAGGTCCGCACGCAGTCCATCGCGGTGTCGCCACCGCCAATGACCACAACTTTCTTGCCCGCGGCATTCAGGCGGCCGTTGTCGAAATCTTCGACCGCGTCGCCAAAGCTCTTGCGGTTCGAAGCGGTCAGGAAGTCGATCGCTTTTTCGATCCCATCCAGCCCGCTGCCCGGCATCGACAGGTCACGCGATTTGTAAACGCCGGTCGCGATGATCACTGCGTCGTGCTTTGCCCGAATTTCCGCAAACATGGAGGCATCCACGTCACAGTTCAGCTCGAACGAGACACCTCCATCGGCCAGCAGATCGTTGCGACGCTGCACGATGTCCTTTTCCAGCTTGAAGCCCGGAATACCATACATCAGCAACCCACCGGCGCGGTCATAGCGGTCATAAACGGTCACCTGAATGCCCGCACGACGCAGCATGTCCGCGGCCGCCAGCCCACCGGGGCCGCCGCCGATGATCCCAACACTTTCCGAGCGCTCAGCTGCGGGTTTTGCGGGCTGCACCCAGCCTTTGTCCCAGGCGGTATCGGTGATGTATTTCTCGATCGTGCCAATGGTAACCGTGCCGTGACCGGATTGTTCGATCACGCAGTTGCCCTCGCACAAACGGTCCTGCGGGCAGATACGACCGCAAATTTCTGGGAAGGTATTGGTGGCCTGGCTGGTCTGATAGGCCTCTTCCAATCGTCCGGTCGCGGTCAGATTCAGCCAATCGGGAATGTTGTTGTGCAATGGGCAGTGCGACTGACAATAGGGTACACCGCATTGGCTGCACCTGCTGGCCTGCTCTGCCGCTTTCTCGGCCGCGAACTCTGCATAGATCTCGTCAAAATCGTCTTTACGGTCACCGGCGGCACGCTTTTCCGGCATGACACGGTCGATCTGCACAAATTTCAGCATCGGTTGCTTGGCCACGGCTCAAACTCCATGAATTGGCTTGGTCGGGTTTCTTTACGGTAAGGCCCACCGGATTAAAAGTCAGTATAGCTGACCTATAATCAAAAAAAAACCTACCTGACAGTCAATATCCTGAAAATATGCGCCCTTTTTAGTTCCGCTTCGGACCTATTTGTTCGCTTCCCTTTCCGCCACCACGCTTATACCCATGAAACACGGAATAGTTGACGGCAGTTCGGCAGGTTTGATGAGTCTTCTTCATTTGATTCTCGTGGCAATAATACAGGGTATTACCGAGTTTTTGCCGATCTCTTCCTCTGGTCACCTGATCTTGCTGCCCGGCCTGACCGGAATGAAAGATCAAGGGCTGGCGATCGATGTTGCAGTGCATGTCGGCACGCTTGGCGCGGTCGTCCTGTATTTCCGGAACGACGTGAAACAAGCGGTTGCGGGCTTGCCTGCCGCCCTCGCTGGTCGAACGGATACGCCGCAGTCCCGATTGGCCCTGGGCTTGATTCTGGCCACGATTCCCACTGTCCTGGCAGGGGCGGTCCTGTACTTTACCGGCTTTGGGCAATCGCTGCGGTCCATTGCAGTGATCGGCTGGGCCATGCTGGGGTTTGGGCTGCTACTTTACTGGATGGATCAGAAAGGGCCGCAAACCAAACACGCATCAGATTGGAGCCTGCGCGATGCGGTCGTCATGGGCTTGTGGCAGATGGTGGCGCTAATCCCCGGAACCTCGCGGTCCGGCATCACCATCACCGGCGCGCGTCAATTGGGTTACACCCGCGAAGACGGAGCCCGCATTGCCATGCTGATGTCCATTCCGACCATTCTGGCGTCAGGCGCGCTGTTGTCGGTCGAGGTTATCCGCAGCGCCGATGCTCAACTGGCCAAAGACGGGGCCATCGCGGCAATCTTTGCTTTTCTCTCTGCGTTATTGGCCCTGACCCTGATGATGCGCCTGTTGCGCAGCGTCAGTTTCACACCCTATGTGATCTACCGGGTCGTCCTTGGCCTGATCCTGCTGTTCATTGCTTACAGCTGATCAGATACGCAGGTTGCCGGCCGAGTTCTGAATGTCATCATACTGCCCCGAGGGGCGGAACTTCCACAGATACTCGGGCAACACTGAATCCATCGTCGCCGGTTCGATCCCGAGATCCGCAAACCCTTTGGCCGCATCGGAAACGACATTGTCTTGACGCAGATTTCTGACCTGATCGCGGGTCAGGATATGGTTCGGGAACAGCTGAAAGCTGACGAACTTTGCTATATCGAGAACCCCGGCCATGATGCGCGCCGCCCAGAACGGCATTCCAACGACAACACGACGGCGGTGAATCACCCCAAGCATCTGCTGCATCAGTTCGCGGAAGGATCTGACCTCGGGCCCGCCTAGTTCATATACGCCGCTTTCAGCTTGCCCGAGGGCACCCAAGACAGCCGCACGCGCCACGTCATCCACAAAAACCGGCTGAAACCGCGTCTCGGCACCGACCAGAGGCAGAACCGGCCCCAATCGCGCCATCGCCGCAAAGCGGTTGAAGAACTGATCTTCGGTTCCGAAAATGACCGAGGGGCGCAGGATGACAGCATCCGGCATGTGCCGCAGAACACCCGCCTCGCCTTGGGCCTTTGTGCGGGCATATTCGCTGCTCGATTCGGCATTCGCGCCGATGGCAGACAGGTGAACCATGCGGGAAACACCGTTTTCCGCAGCCAGTCGCGCGATCCGCTCGGCTCCATCGGCCTGCACCGGTTCGAACTCATTTTTGCCCAGCGCATTAAGAACACCGACGCAGTTGATCACGACGTCCGCCTCCTGCATGGCCAACGCCACCGAAGCATCGTCGCGGATATTGCACAGGACCGGTTCGACCTGCCCCACAACCCCGTAAGTCTTGACGAACATTGCCTCATTCGGGCGGCGAACAGCCACCCGCACGCGCCAGCCCTCGGCCGCCATTTGCCGCGCAATGTACCGGCCAACAAAGCCTGACCCACCATAAATCGTGACCAATTTGGACATGTTGGCGCTCCTGCTGTCTCTGCCCCTCTGATCTACTATCGGCGCAAGCTTCAAACAAGGCGCAATAACGCCGCGCTCACTTACCGCGCGACAGGGCTGTGCGCGCAGTCAAAAAACTTTCAAATTTCTTCCCGAATCCGGTTGACGCGCCCCACCAGTCGGCTTAAACGCCCCTCCACGACACCTGCCCAGGTGGCGGAATTGGTAGACGCGCTAGCTTCAGGTGCTAGTGTCCGTATGGACGTGGAGGTTCGAGTCCTCTCCTGGGCACCAACGTTCTCCAAAAAACATATAGATTCCAAGCGCTTAATGGAAATCTCGGGCCTGCAAAGGTGACACAAGAGGTAACGCAATGCCTCTAATCATCTTCAAATCAGGGGCGATTCTGATCATGGCTAAAGCATTGAACAGAAGAACCCCAATGGTGTTTGGTTTTTTCGTAGTCGTGTGCCGCAGGACGTTCGAACACGCTACCCAAAGCGAATTAGCTGCACAGTGACTTGAGCAGTTCCCAAAGGAACGGCAAACTCGGCAAATCCAGGGTATGGTGGACGCGTTTCAACATGACCACCCCCAGAAGCAGCGCCGAGAAGTAGACCCCGGTCAGCGCCGCGATCACCCTGGGGTCGCTGGCCCGAAAACACCTTTCAAGCTTTGGACCAACCCAACTGCCAAATCTTCGGATGGCAGTTGGCAGCGAAAAACCGCGCGCATCCGGTTGGTGTCAGCGACGACTCGCCGTTTCGGATTCGTACAGCCCTGACCCGAAACCTCGGGTGCCTGACTCACTGCTGTTGTTCGACCAGTGTTTTCAGGTTCTCCAGACCACGCTCGTAGTCACCGCCAACCCAGCTGTCCATCATCAAACCCATCCAGCGCGACATGGGGTTCATGCCCAATTCGGATTCAAAGCCCCATGTCACTTGCGTCTGCGACCCTTCGGACTGCAACGCGAACGACGCTGTGGCCGTACCCATCGGGCCAAAATCCAGCGCTGTTTTGACGGTTTGATCATCGACACTCTCGATGATCTCCTGCGAACCGGTTCCGACCTGGGGATGCTCGGAACTCCAGTTCAGTGTGTTGCCTACCCCGGTTTCCGGCCCGGAATAGGACAGCTTGGTTTCCGGATCACGAGACAGCCAGGGCGACCATTTCTCGGTCTCCTGCATGGAATTTACGTAAGGAAAAATCGCCGACGCGGGCGCATCGATCGTGATGCTGCGCGATACCTCGGCTTTGCCGGGCAACAGATACGAGACGCCCGCCAAAACCAGAACAAGAACAATCAGGAAAAGAAAAACGCGTTTGATAAATTTCATGAGCCTGGCTCCGAATCCAATTTCTATGCGGCCAGCATAGCAAAAAACGACGCGGAATCAGAGACCTGCTCCGCGCCTGGTTTCTTGGTCACGTCTAGACAATGTTGAATTTTTTCTCCGCCGGATCGTAATACTGCAATCCGCCTTCGCCGATATCCGTCCATAGCCCGTGCAGGCTGAGCGTCCCCTCTTCAACGGCTGAGGCTACAAATGGAAAGGTCATCAGGTTTTCCAGCGACGCGACCACCGCCTGGCGTTCGAACTGTCGCGCCTGCTCGGTGCTGTCTTCGATATCCGACACCAGGTCGTATTTCGGCTTGAGGATATCCATCCAGCGTCCGACAAAGCTGTCTTTGGCTTCCAGCTGGGGCGCATTGCCCTTGCACATGTCGATACAGCCCTGAACCCCGCCGCATTGCGAATGGCCAAGCACCATCACATGTGCCACTTTCAGAGCGGTCACTGCGTATTCGATCGCCGCGCTGGTGCCGTGATGATCCCCATCCGGCAAATAGGGCGGGACCAGATTGGCGATATTCCGGTGGATAAAGAAATCCCCCTGATCGGCACCGAACATCGACGTCACATGAACCCGGCTGTCGCAACAGGAAATCACCATGGCACGTGGGCGCTGACCTTCGGTGGCCAGCCTTCGATACCAGACCTGGTTTTCCTCGTATGTGGTGGCTTTCCAGCCGTGATAGCGTTTGACGAGATATGCTGGCAGAGGTTTCGCGCGTTCCATTCTGGGTGTCCCTGTCTTTTGTCCTGAGCGCTGCTCTAGCCTGAATTCTCGCAAAATTCGAGACATTATCAAGCTTTGCAGCAAGGAAATGAAAAGGGTTGCGCGCGAATGTCATAAGACGCCGTGGGGGCGTGCAATTTGGGGTGAAACTGGTGGATAAGATAATCACACTTGAACAGAAGGAATCCGTGCGGCTGGACCCGGACCGCTTGAACGGACTGTACCGACAATTGGGCGACGCGAACGCGATGGATGTGCTCTGTCGCACAATCGAAGAGCTTGCCGTGCGCCTTTCGAACTGCGAACGGTTCTGGCGTCAGCGCGACTGGACCGGCCTGCGAAAATGCGCCAGATCGCTGGTGGCCATATCGGATCAGATCGGAATGACAGCGCTGGCCCGCGTGGCCGCAGACGTGGCGCAGACGATTGATGCCGGTGATGCGGTGGCCACTGGCGCGACGCTGAACAGATTGATCCGCGTCGGCGAACGGTCGCTGACAGCCGTGTGGGACCAGCAGGATCTGATCGTCTGACAGGGGTTGCGGGTCGGGCCCATGCGGATAAGGTTGGCGCAGGTTAAACAGGTTGAAACGCCCATGACTGTATCCTTTGCGCCGCCCGGTGATCGATCCGTTGCGCTTCACGTCATCGCACAATCCGATCTGAAGGATTGGCTGGCAGAGCAACCCGACGATGTTGGCACCTGGGTAAATGCAAACGGGTTTACGGGCGCTCTGGGCCAGACTTTGCTGCTGCCGGGACCTGACGGAACGCCGGACCGCGCACTTGCCGGTTATGGCACCGCAGACAAACGCGCGCGCAAGCGGTTTCCGCTGGCCGCCGCTGCCGAGCGGTTGCCCGAAGGCACCTATCGCATCGCCTCGGGCCTGCCCGACACCGAATTTGAAGTCGAGTGTTTCGGCTGGTTGATGACCGGCTATGCCTTTGACCGCTATGCGGCCCAATCGCCGGGCAAGGCCGCGCTGATCGCGCCTGATGGCATTGATGCTGCCCGGATCGAAGCCATGGCAAACGCCGAAGCGTTGACGCGCGATTTGGTCAATACACCCGCTGCCGATATGGGGCCGGACCAGTTGCAGAAAGTGGTCGAGGATCTGGCACAGGGCTTTGGCGCAACCTGCACGGTCACGCTGGGCGACGCATTGTTGCAAGACAACTTTCCCATGATCCATGCCGTCGGGCGGGCCGCGCAACAGGCCCCGCGCCTGATCGAGATGAATTGGGGCGACGCCGGGCCCAAACTCACTTTGGTTGGCAAAGGGGTGTGTTTCGATACCGGCGGGCTGGACCTGAAACCAGCCGCTGCCATGGGTTTGATGAAAAAGGACATGGGCGGCGCTGCCAATGTGCTGGGACTGGCGCGCATGATCATGGCGCTGAACCTGCCGGTGCAGCTAAGGGTGCTGATTCCAGCGGTAGAAAACGCCGTGGCGGGCAACGCTTTTCGGCCCGGTGATATCCTGACCGCGCGCAACGGGTTGACGGTCGAAATCAACAACACCGATGCCGAAGGGCGTCTGGTTCTGGCAGATGCGCTGGCGCTGGCAGAAGAAGGACAGCCCGATCTGTTGATCTCTATGGCGACGCTGACCGGCGCGGCGCGGGTGGCTGTCGGTGCGGACCTGGCGCCGTTTTATTCCGACGACGACCAGATCGCGCAGATCGTCCACCGTGCCGGGGATCAAGCAGCAGACCCTGTCTGGCGGCTGCCGTTTCACGCCCCTTACGAGGCGCTGATCGAGCCGGGGATTGCCGACCTCGACAACGCGCCGGGGGGCGGGTTTGCCGGATCAATCACCGCAGCCCTATTCCTGCGGCGCTTTGTCGGCGACTGCCGGTATCTGCATTTCGACATCTATTCCTGGCAACGCAGCAAGGAACCCGGGCGCAGCAAGGGCGGGCTTGGGCAAGGCCCCCGCGCGCTGCTGGCCGCCCTGCCGGAGATTCTGAACCTATGACCCAGCAACGCGTTATCCGACCTGTCGTAGACATCATGCGCAAGCCAGACGGCCCGCGCGTCCGCCAGCTTCTCTATGGCGATACGGTCGCCGTGACCGAGGAAGACGACGGTTGGGTAAGGATCACCTCGGACAAGGATGGCTATGTCGGTTGGGTTGCCTCTGATCAGCTTGGCGGGCTGTCGCCGCAAACCCATTGGATTCTGGCCCCCGCGACACACGCCTATGAACGGCCCGACATGAAAAGCGCCGACCTTGCCTCGCTTAGCCTTGGCAGCAAGATCCGGGCTGTGGCGGAAGAGGACGGGTTTCTGGAAACCGAGCTTGGTTATATTCCGCGCATTCACGCCGTACCTGCCTATACCCGCCTGAACGATCCGGTTGCAGTGGCCGAGCAATTCCTGGGAACACCCTATCTTTGGGGCGGCAATAGCAGATTTGGGCTGGACTGTTCGGGGCTGGTGCAGGCCGGGCTTCTGGCCTGCGGTCACGACTGTCCCGGCGACAGCATTGATCAGGAGCGTGAACTTGGCGCGCCCTTGCCTGAAGGAGCTTCACCCGAACGAGGCGATCTGCTGTTTTGGAAAGGCCACATTGCCTGGGTCGCGGGCGACAACCTGCTACTGCATGCCAATGCCTATCACATGGCTGTTGCATTTGAGCCGATGGACCAGGCCATCGCCCGGATCGAACAACAGGGGGATGGGCCGGTCACGGCGCGAAAGCGGCTCTAATCCGGATCAACCGCCCGGATAAGCTTGCGTTCCAGCACCCGCAATACCGCGCGCAGGTCATGTCCGCGCTTTAGTATGCGCCCGTCCATGCCGATGACAGAGTACATGCCTTGCCGCAACCGCAGGCGCGGGTGCTTTTCCACGCGATAGATCGGGTGTTCGGCCGTACGTCGAAAAATCGAAAAAACCGCCATGTCCCGCAGGTTGGATATACCATAATCACGCCATTCTCCGGCGGCGACCATCCGGCCATAAACGGACAGGATCTGAGACATCTCGCGCCGGTCGAACGCGACGGGCATCTGGGCCTGGCTTGCGGAAAACCGGCTAGGAGGCTGCATGTTCATACCCCAAGCCTTGCCGGAAATCGAAATGGAATCAAGCCCGCTGCAACCGGATCGCGGATTTTGCACCGCCGCTGTTACCGTCGGCCCACCTGTCGGCAGATCAGAATGACCGGCAACAGACCCACCGCCAAAATGACCAGAGACGGCACCGCCGCGCCCTCAAGCCGTTCGTCCGAAGCCAGCCGATACGCCTGAACCGCCAGCGTATCAAAATTGAACGGGCGCATGATCAGCGTCGCGGGCAGTTCTTTCATCACATCCACGAAAACGATCAGCAACGCGGTCAGTAACGATGGCGTCAGGATCGGCAGGTGGATCCGGCGCAACGTCCCCAAAGGGCTCTGACCCAGCGATCTGGCTGCAGCGTCCATATTGGAATGAACGGTGCTCTGCCCGCCTTCATAAGCGCTGAGCGCTGCCGCCAGAAATCGCACCATATAGGCTGCCACCAGCAACCAGATCGACCCGGTGACCAGCAAACCCGTCGACACATCAAAGGTCTGGCGCATCCACGCATCCAGCGCATTGTCAAAACCCGCGAAAGGCACGATCAAGCCAACGGCGATAACCCCCCCGGGCACCGCATATCCAAGCCGCGCCAGATAGGCGGCGGCGTTTGCACCGGGTCCAGGCCGCAGACGTTGGTGAAATCCGACGCTTATCGCTGCGCAGACCGTGATCACCGCAGCCGTGCCCGCCAGAATCAACGAGTTCTGGACAAATCCGACATAGCGCCGCGAAAACAGGTTCTGTTCGGATTCCATACCCATCTGCACAAGGATGATTACCGGCAGCAAAAAACCTAGAACAACGGGAACTGCACACAATGTGATCGCCGTTGCCGATTGCCAACCGCGCAACCGGGATGCAGTCATCCCCACGTGACGCTTTCCCGCCTGATAGTATTTTGCCTTGCCTCGCTGGGTACGTTCAGCCACGGCCATGATCAGTGCGAAACCAAGCAGACACAGCGCAAGCTGGGCCGCTGCGGCCCGATCGGCCATCGAGAACCAACTCGTGTAGATGCCGGTGGCAAAGGTCTGCACGCCAAAATAGGCGACGGTTCCGAAATCGGCGATGGTCTCCATCACCGCCAGCAGGACACCCCCGGCAATCGCAGGTCGCGCCATCGGCAGCGACACCCGCCAAAACGCTGCCCAAGGGCTGTGCCCCAAAGCGCGCGCGGCCAGAAAGGCGGTGGCGCTTTGTTGCAGAAACGCCGCCCGCGCCAGCAGGTAGACATAAGGATAAAGCACCAGGATCAGCATAACCGCCGCACCCTCGGTCGAGCGGATTTCCGGGAACCAATAATCGCGCGGCCCCCAGCCCATCACCTGCCGTAAGGTGGTCTGCACGATGCCGGGGTGATCCAGTATGAACGTGTAGGCATAAGCCAGAACATAAGCGGGAAAGGCCAAAGGCAGGACAAGCGCTATCTCGAACAGCTTTACCCCGGGAAAACGGGTCATGGTCACCAGCCATGCCGCCCCGACGCCAATCGAAAACGTGCCGATCGACACCAGCGCCACCAGGATCATGGTGGTTACGGTGTATTCGGGCAGAACCGTTGCCAGCAGGTGCGAGATGGTATCCGTTCCACCGGTCACCGCCGCCAGAACCACGGCCACCATCGGCAACAGACAGGCGGCCGCCACCGCATAGGCGATGCCACCCACCAGCCGGGTGCCCAGCGCGCCGCGATTGCGTGTTCCGTGTTCCGCGTATTCGATTTCGGCCATTGACCCGGCTTTTGACAGATACTCTGTAAAGGTCCGTCTTTAATCGACCAAAATGCTCGGAAACGCCAGTGGGCAGACAAACAAATCCGACAACCTGATGCCGCAGGTCATTCGTAGACGCGCTGATCCTCGATTACCAATCCGTCCTTTGGCAAAGACCCGGGGGCGACCACTTCGATCGCGCCTTTCAGTTTCAGCACCTCGACCACGGATTTGGCATAGGCGGTTTCGTCCCCGCCCGGGCTTTCGATTTGTACCGTCATGGTGTCCATCTCGCCCTGTCGCGCGGCGATGACCCGCGCTTTGACGATTTCCGAGTGTTTATCGACCAGAACCGCCACCTGCTCGGGGCGCACGAACATACCCTTGATCTTGGTGGTCTGATCGGCGCGTCCCATCCAGCCCTTTATCCGCATATTGGTGCGCCCACAGGGGGATTGGCCCGGCATCACCGCCGACAGATCCCCGGTTGCAAAGCGGATCAGCGGATAGTCGGGATTCAGCGATGTGACCACGACCTCGCCCACATCCCCTTCGGCCACGGGCGATCCGGTGCCGGGGGTTACAATCTCGACGATCACGTGTTCGTCGATGATCATCCCCTCCATCGCGGGGCTTTCATAAGCGATGTTGCCCAGATCAGCGGTGGCATAGCATTGCAGGCAGGCGATGCCCCGATCCGCATATTCCTGCCGCAAGGACGGGAACAAAGCACCGCCGCCAACCACGGCCTTCGAGAAATCCAGGTCCACGCCCATCTCGTCGGCTTTGTCCAGAATGATCTTCAGATAATCCGGCGTGCCCGCATAGGCGGTACAGCCCACATCACGAGCGGCGGTCACCTGCAGTTCTGTTTGCCCGGTTCCCGCGGGCAGAACGGCAGCCCCAACGGCGCGTGCGCCGTTCTCAAAGATCATACCCGCGGGCGTCAGGTGATAGCCAAAGCAGTTCTGCACGATGTCACCCGGTCCGACCCCGGCCGCATGGACAAAGCGCCCCATCCGCCACCAGTCGCGATCTGTGCTGCCGGGTTCATAGATCGGCCCCGGCGATTGAAACACGTGATGGAAATGCCGAGCCGGTTTTACGGTGAACCCGCCAAAGGGCGGACGCTCGGCCTGGGCGCGGATCAGGTCCGATTTGCGCAGTACCGGCAAATTCACCAGATCCTCGACCGATTTCACGGCACTGGTATCCGCGCCAGCAAGATGGGCGGCAAAACCCGGCGCGGCTTTGGCCTGCTCGATCTGAACACGCAGGGCTTCGGCCTGATCGGCAGCGCGTTCGTCCGCTGATCGGATCTCGAGCGTATCGTAATGTTTTGACATCGTCAGATCCTCCATCCCGTTACAGCCACCGCTTACGGCGGCGATACGAACGCACGTCACGGAAACTCTTGCGCCCCTCGTCCGACATGCCGAGGTAGAATTCCTTTACATCCGGGTTTTCGCGAAGCTCGGCGGCGGGCCCATCCATCACCACGCGACCGGATTCCAGAATATAGCCATAATGCGCGAACCTCAGGGCCACGTTGGTGTTCTGCTCGGCCAGCAGAAATGACACGCCCTCTTTCTCGTTGAGGTCCTTCACGATGCCAAAAATCTCTTCGACCAGCTGCGGCGCCAGCCCCATTGACGGTTCGTCTAACAAAATCGTCTCGGGCCGCGACATCAGCGCCCGGCCCATCGCCACCATCTGCTGCTCTCCGCCCGAGGTGTAACCCGCTTGCGATTTGCGGCGTTCCTTGAGGCGGGGGAAATAGGAATACACAAGCTCAAGATCCTGCTGAATCGCAGCCGATCCGTCCTTGCGGGTATAGGCGCCTGTCAGCAGGTTTTCCTCGACCGTCAGGTGTTCGAAACAATGGCGGCCTTCCATCACCTGGATGACGCCCTTTTCCACCAGAGCGGCCGGATCGCTGGCGTGGATGCTTTGGCCGCGATATTCGATCGTGCCCTTTGTGACCTCGCCGCGTTCCGAATGCAGCAGGTTTGAAACCGCTTTGAGCGTTGTCGTCTTGCCCGCACCATTGCCCCCCAGCAACGCCGTGATGCCACCCTTGGGCACAGTGAGGCTGACGCCCTTCAGAACGAGAATGACGTGGTTGTAGATCACCTCGATATTGTTGACCTCAAGCAGGGTTTCTTGCGTCTTGCCGGCGTCCAGCATCAATCCGTCTTTCTTTTTTCAGAAATCGACCTCCCGGCGGACGATCCGCCGGGAGAGTAAATTGTTGATTACGAGCAATCCTCGTTCGTCGGCCAAGGTGCGTTCTCCTCGGCATAGGCCGCTGCCTTTTCGGTCTCGAGCGGCTGGATCGACGCGCGATCAGGGCTGAGGTGGTCAGAGGCCTGGACAAACTGATTGCCATCCCATTCCAGAATCCATCCGCCCGAATGACCGGTGTGGTCTGAACACGACGTGCTGAACGGGGCGACCATTCCGGTCATACCCAGCTCTTCCAGCCGCGCCTCGCTGATGTCGAGATTTTCAAGACCCCAGCGGAGTTGTTCCGCGTTGATATCGGCTTCTCCGAAATGGTCCTGCGCTGCCTTGATCCCTTCGGCCAGTATCATCGAGATGACAAGGCCGCGGTTATAGAAGACGCCCTGCATCTCTTCTTCGTTCGACTTGGTTTTGCCGGTGTCGACGACATGCTTCTTGATATCCGCAAGCAGAGGCGCGTCCAGAACCGGGCGCGAATAGCTGATGGACTTATAGCCCTTGCCCTGATCGCCAACCAGTTTCAGGTCAGCATCATGTCCGGACCACCAGACACCGACGAACTGGTCCATCGGATACTTCGTCTTGACCGCTTCGGTGATGGCGCCCGCATTCATCGCGCCCCAGCCCCACATGATGACATAGTCGGGGCGTTCTCGGCGAATCTGCAACCATTGCGCCGACTGGTTCTGCATTTCCTTCAGACCAACAGGAATTGGCAGAAACTCGAACCCATGCTCGGCAGCTTGCGCTTCGTAATAGGGGATCGGCTCTTTCCCGTAGGGGTGATCGAGGTGCAGAAATGCGACTTTCTTACCGTTGAGGTTACTCAGATCGCCGTCCGACACATATTGCAGGATCATCGAAGCCGCATCCCAATAAGACCCGGGCGCGTTGAAAGCCCACTGGAATACCTTGCCATCGGCCATCGGCGAAAAGCCATATCCCGGGGCAAGGATCGGTATCTTGTCGACATTGGTTTTTGGCAGAACCTGAAGGGTGATCCCTGTCGACCAGGGCTGCGTTACAACCGCAGATCCTTTGGTTTTTTCATAGCATTCGACGCCCTTTTCGGTCGAATACCCAGTTTCGCATTCCTCGAAATTGATCGGAACGCCTCCGATACCGCCATCACGTTCGTTCAACATGATGAAGTAATCCCGCTGGCCATTCATCAACGGGATACCCGTTGCCGCAAAAGGTCCGGTTCTATAGCTGAGGTTCGGCGCATAGATCTCTGCCGCCGAAGACCCCGCAGTCAGCGCCGCGACAAGCGACGCGGCAGCAAGGTTGACAAAGTGTTTCATTATTCTCCTCCCATTGATTATTCAGATTTATTGTCGTCTTCGCTCAGTGCGGGAAAGGCCAGGTGACAAGCTTTTCCCGTATCAACCCCCATAGCCGTGCCAGTCCGTGCGGTTCGATGATCAGGAAGAATATGATCAGAGAACCGACGATCATGATATTGAGATGCTCGACCGTGGCGGAACTGATGTGAATGCCCAATGCCGATGGCACGGTATTGAGGACAACCGGCAAGCCGACGATCAGGATTGCGCCCAGATAATTGCCAAGGATCGATCCCAATCCGCCGATGATCGCGATAAACAGGATGCGAAAACTCAACGGGATATCGAACAGGTTCGGTTCCGCGGCACCGCGCCACATGAACACAAACAGCGCGCCTGCGACGCCCACGATGTATGATGACACCGCAAAGGCCGTCAGTTTTGACTTCATCAGGTTGATACCGATCAGCTCGGCAGCAAAATCCATGTCGCGGGTTGCTTTCCAGGTCCGGCCCAGTTTGCCTCGGGTCAGATTGATCGCGATGATCGTGATCAAGGTCACGATGCCAAGCACGACATAATACTGCACCACCGACGAGGCCTGCGGCCCGGCCACAAAAACGCCGAAGACGTCCAGGTTTGGCACCTGAATCGCGCCGGAAGCGTTGTAGTTGTAGAGCCAACCCCACTTTTCAAACAACCACACCAGAAAGAACTGAGCCGCCAGCGTTGCGATTGCCAGATAAAACCCTTTGATACGCAGGCTGGGAATTCCAAAGACGACGCCGATACCGGCACTGAACACACCAGACAGCATGATGGCCACAATCGGGTTCATCCACGGCATGAGGGTGATCATCTTGTAGCAGGCATAGGCCCCGACACCCATGAATGCTGCCGTTCCCAGGCTAAGCTGTCCCGCATACCCGGTCAGGATATTCAGTCCCAATGCAGCCAGCGAATAGATCAGGATGGGTATCAGCAGGGTCTGAAGCGAGAACTCATTGGCGGTCAGCGGAAAGATGACCCAGGCACACAGCAGGACGATCCCCAGCAAAAATGCGTCCTGACGGATCGGAAACAGGGATTGATCAGAGCTGTAGGACGTCTTGAATTGCCCTGCGATCTTGTAGAACATCTGTTGGTTTCCTTCGGGTCGGCGGTCAGTATCCGCGGCAGTGATCAGGTCGAGATGGATTGGCAGCGCGCACCGCGCCGCCTCAGACCCTTTCGATGATTTTCTCTCCGAACAGGCCCTGAGGACGGAAAAGCAGCACAATCAGCGCAAAGACAAAGGCGAACCAGGTCTCGGTATTGCCGCCCATCAGCGGTTGACCCCAATAGATCTCGAATACCTTCTCAAGCAGGCCGATCATCAAGCCACCGATGATTGCGCCAGTTATGCTCTCAAGGCCGCCCAACATCAGCACCGGCAGCGCCTTGTAGGCGATCACCTCCAGCGCAAACGACACTCCTGCGCGCGCACCCCAGGCGATGCCGGTGACCAGGGCAATGATACCGGCGATGAACCAGACCAGAACCCAGATCGTCTGTGGCGAGATCCCGACCGACAACGCGGCCTGTGAATCGTCTCCCAGCGCGCGGATCGCCCGGCCCATGCGGGTCCCGTTCAGGAAGGCGAGCAAACCCACGACCAGCAGGCCGGCCACGACAACCGCCGTTACGTCCTTCTGCTCCAGTATCAGCAGCCCACCAAACGGTTCCAACGTCCATGAGCCGGTTGGAATGCCAAGCTCGCTTGTGATCATGACCTTGTTTTCGCCGCCAAAGATGGTCTCACCCAGCCCGATCAGAAACAGCGTAATTCCGATGGTTGCCATGAACAGGATGATGTCCGGCTGCCCGACCAGCGGTCGCAGTACGATGCGTTCAATGGCCGCCGCTAGGATATACATGACCCCAAGCGTCAAAAGCAGGCAGATCCAGGCCGGCACGCCCATCGCGTGCAAGCCGACAAGGGTCAGGGCCGCAAAAACAACCATGATCCCCTGAGCAAAGTTGAAGATGCGGCTGGACCGGAAGATCAGAACGAAACCAAGCGCAATGAGCGCGTAGAGGATGCCCGAAACCAGACCCTCCCACAGCACCTGCAGCAAAAAGTCAGGGGCCGCGATCATGTCTGCGAACGGAGCGATAAAGATATCGTGGAACATGTTGGTCAGGCCCTAATGCTGAACGCCCAGGTAGGCGTCGATGACTTCTTGGTTGTTGCGCACCTCGTCGGGGGTGCCGTCGCCGATCTTTTGGCCGTAATCCATCACGACCACCCGGTCGCTCAGATCCATCACCACGCCCATGTCATGTTCGATCAGGGCGATGGTGGTGCCGAACTCGTCATTCACGTCTAGGATAAAGCGGCTCATGTCCTCTTTCTCTTCGACATTCATCCCCGCCATCGGCTCATCCAGCAGCAGCAGCTTGGGCTCGGCGGCTAAGGCACGCGCCAGTTCGACCCGTTTCTTCAAGCCGTAAGGCAGGCGCGAAACGGGCGTCTTGCGGATGTGCTGGATCTCAAGGAAGTCGATGATCCTCTCGACCGCCTCGCGGTTCTCGGTCTCTTCCGCCTCGGCCCTGCCCTTCCAGATCGCTTGCTGGAAGATGTTGGTTTTCATGAAATTCAGCCGCCCGGTCATCACGTTGTCCAGCACACTCATACCTTCGAACAGGGCGATGTTCTGGAACGTCCGCGCGATCCCTTGCCGCGCCACCTCAAAGGGCCGCATCTGCGGGCGTCTGGCCCCGTGGAACCAGACCTCGCCTTCCTGCGGTACATAAAAGCCCGAGATCACGTTCAGCATCGAGGACTTGCCCGCCCCGTTCGGCCCGATGATGGCGCGAATCTCGCCCTCGCGAATATCGAACGAGATATCCTTGATTGCCACGACGCCGCCAAAACGCAGGGTGATGTTCTTCATCTCCATCACCACACCACCGATCTTGCGACCATCTTCGGTGACGTATCCTTCGGAATTATCCAGCATCAGTCACTCCCTGACTTACGCAAAAACGGGATGGCGGGCGGGGCGATGACCGCAGGTCGAGCGGCGCTCGGCGACCCCTCATTCCGCTGCCACCTTGTGCTGGGCGACCGGCACAACCGGTGCATCCACGATCTCAAGCGTTGCCGAAATCGAGCCCTTGCGGCCATCCTCATAGGTCACTTCGGTCGTGGTCGAGATATTCGGAGATCCATCATAAAGCGCTGCAATAATGTCGCTGAACTTGTCTTCGACAAACCCGCGCCGCACCTTGCGGGTTCGAGTCATCTCACCATCATCGGCGTCCAACTCCTTGTGCAGAACCACAAACCGATGCACCTGGCAGCCCGATAGCATCTCATCGGCCGCTACCGACTTGTTGACCTCTTCCACATGGCCTCGAATCGTCTCTAACACACGCGGATGTCCCGCCAATTCCTGGTAGGAAGCGTAGGCGACATTGTTGCGTTCAGCCCAGTTTCCGACCGCCGTAAGGTCGATATTGATGAAGGCCACGCAGCGGTCCTTACCGTTACCGAACAACACAACCTCAAGAATATCGGGATAGAACTTCAGCTTGTTCTCGACGTATTTGGGCGCGAACATCGATCCATCGGCCATCTTGCCCACATCCTTGGCGCGGTCGATGATCCGCAGATGGCCCGAGTTCTCTTCGATGAACCCGGCATCACCAGTGGCCACCCAGCCCTCGGCGTCCTTGGTCGAGGCCGTGGAATCAGGGTTGTTGTAATACTCGACGAATACTCCCGGCGAGCGGTAATGAATCTCGCCTTTGTCGTCGATCTTCAACTCGACCGCCGGTGCGGGTACGCCAACCGTATCGGCACGCACTTCGCCATCAGGCTGCTGCGTGATGAACACGGTCGCTTCGGTCTGCCCGTAAAGCTGTTTCAGGTTGATCCCAAGCGAGCGGTAAAAGTCGAAAATCTCCGGCCCGATCGCCTCGCCCGCGGTATAGCCCACGCGGAAACGGCCATAGCCCAGCGTGTCCTTGAGCGGCCCATAGACCAGCAGATTGCCCAATGCATATTTCAGCTTGTCGCCAACGCCCACCGGCTTGCCGTCCAACAGCAGGCCGCCGACCTTCTTGGCATGGGCCATGAAGTGGTGGAACATGCGCTGCTTCAGCTTGCCCGCATCCTCCATCCGGATCATCACATTGGTCAGCTGCGTTTCGAACACCCGCGGCGGGGCAAAGAAATAGGTCGGCCCAATCTCGCGCAGGTCGGTCATCATCGTGTCGGCGCTTTCGGGGCAGTTCACGCAAAATCCGCACCAATAGGCCTGGCCAATGGAAAAGATGAAATCACCTACCCAGGCCATCGGCAGGTAGGACAGGATGTCTTCGTTGCGGGTCAGATGATCGAAATCGGCGGAATTCTTGGCGCTTTCAATGACATTGCGGTTCGACAGCACCACGCCCTTGGGCTTTCCCGTGGTGCCCGAAGTATAGAGCATCACACAGGTATCGTCATAGGAGATCGCGGCGATGCGTTTGTCCAACTCGGCGTCGAACCGCGCGTGACCGGCGCTGCCCTCGGCCATAATGTCCTCGAGCGCGTTCATCTGGGAATGGTCGTATTTCCGCATCCCGCGCTTGTCGGTATAGAGGATGTGCTTGACCTGATGCAGGTTCTGCTGAATCTCGATGACCTTGTCGACCTGTTCCTGATCGCCGCAGACCACGTATTTCGCGCCGCAATGCTCAAGCACATAGGCCATCTCTTCGGCAACCGAATCCTGATACAGAGGCACCGGAACAGCGCCCACCATCTGCGCCGCAACCATCGACCAATAATGGGCCGGGCGGTTGCGGCCTATGACGGCGATATGGTCGCCCTTCTCAATACCAAGCTCCAGAAACCCCAGCGCGATGGCGCGGATTTCCTGTGCCGCTTCGGCCCAGGTCCAGCATTGCCAGATCCCGAATTCTTTTTCCCGATAGGCCGGGGCATCCCCGAACTGCGTCACATTGCGGTGTAGCAGCGCCGGAAGAGAGGTCATCCCTTCAGCGCCCGACTGCATCTGAGCCAATCTTCTTCTCCTCCCCATCCGGTCACGTCATTGACCGGAAATGGCGGACCCGGGTCATTGCCCGAACGCCATGGTCCCGATAAGGGACGCAAGCAGGATCAGCGTCAACTTTTTCCTGATGTTTTCTCAATTCTTACGAATTGTAACAGGCATGGCGGGCCGAGGGCTTTGCCGGTCTTTTTCGACGGCATCACACAGATCGCTTGTCCCATTGTAAAACAATGCAAAAGAACGAAAATCTCAGTTTACCCACAAATCATCCACAGAAATTACTGAGTATATTCAATGCGTTATCCACAAGAAATTTGAGATTCCCTCACATTTTCTGTTGCCCGACTCGGTATGAATTCCTAGCGTGTACTTACCGCAGCAGATGATTTCGATCAGACACTGTGGACGCAAAAGCCCCGGTTGTTTACGGGCATTCAAGGACGGATCTCTGATTTAGCTTTGAGTGTAACTGGCAATCGGATGCGGACCGGATCGTGTGGGGGTGAAAGCCTCGTGGCGAATGGGTTCGGGTAGGTCGATAGGCTTCTTACTGCGTGGGCGCGTCAGCGTCGTGGTGGACGAAGCAGATTGGCAGGGTTGAGCGAAGAGCGGCGGGTCTTAGGACACAATGCTCTGGCATCGGAGGGTAACGTCCGAATGCAAGCTGGGCCTGCTGTCGCCCTCTGGGGGGATGATGAGGTTCAACAAGGCGTCAGAAAGTGAGGACGTAAGTTCTAACTCTCTGGCGCCTTTTTAATTCCTGCGCAATGATCATCTAATTTACCGGCGAATATCGGTCGTTCCAGGAGCGATTCTGCGCCAATAGTTCGGCCGAGACCAGCCGCCAGATTGCCGGTACCAAACTTACAACCAATCCCGCAGAATCGGAATCAAGGGCACATCGGCCGCAGGCATCGGATAGTTGCGCAGATCATTCGCACGGACCCATTTCAGAGCCTGCCCTTCCTTTGACTGCGGGATACCTTCCCATTTGCGGCAGGCAAACAGCGGCATCAGCAAGTGGAAATCGTCATAGCTGTGGCTGGCGAAGATCAGCGGAGCGAGGCACGAGGCCCAGGTGTCGATGCCCAGTTCCTCGTGCAATTCGCGGATCAGGGCTGCCTCGGGGGTCTCGCCGGGTTCGATTTTGCCGCCGGGAAATTCCCAGAGACCGGCCATCGACTTGCCTTCGGGGCGTTGGGCCAGCAAGACGCGGCCCTCGATGTCGATCAGGGCGACAGCAGATACTAACACGGTCTTCACGAGCGGTAATCCGCGTTGATCTCGATATAGCCGTGGGTCAGATCGCAGGTCCAGACGGTTGATGCGCCCTCGCCCAGCCCCAAATCGACCGCGATCACGAGGTTCTGGCCTTTCATATAGGCGGCGGCGTCTTCTTCGCGGTAATCAGGGCTGACCCAGCCTTTTTCGGCCACAAGGATGTCTCCGAACGAGATGCTCAGACGGTCGCGGTCAGCGGCAGCGCCGGATTTGCCAATGGCCATGACGATACGGCCCCAGTTCGGGTCTTCGCCCGCGATGGCAGTCTTCACCAAGGGCGAGTTGGCAATCGCCAGCCCGTGGGTCTTGGCATCCGCATCCGAGGCGGCGCCGGTCACACGGATCTCCACGAATTTCGTCGCCCCTTCCCCATCGCGTACCACCTGCTGCGCGAGGTCCAGCATCACCGTTTCCAGAGCTTCCGCAAAGGCGGCGTTGCCGGTGGCATCGACGCCCGAGGCCCCGGTGGCGCACAGAAGCAGGCTATCCGAGGTCGAGGTGTCGCTGTCGACGGTGATGCAATTGAAGGTCCGGTCAGTCTGTGCGCTTAGCATCGCTTGCAAGGCCGATTGCTCGATCTGGGCGTCGGTGAAGATGTAAACCAGCATCGTTGCCATATCCGGAGCGATCATGCCCGACCCCTTGGCAATCCCCGCAATAGAGACTGTTTTGCCGTCTATCTCGACCTGCGCCGATGCACCTTTGGGGAAGGTATCCGTGGTCATGATGGCCCGCGCCGCGTCTTCGATCGCATGGCGGCTGAGGCCCGTTTTCAGCGTCTCAAGTTGGGCCACAATACGATCATGGGGCAGAGGTTCACCGATCACTCCGGTCGATGAGGTAAAGACCCGTTCGACCGGGACGCCGGTTGCGCTGGATACCGCCTGCGTCACCTCAGCCACCGAGGTCTGGCCGTAATGCCCGGTAAAGGCGTTGGCGTTGCCCGAATTAACCAAAATCGCCGCCGGACCATCGTTGGGTCCGCCGATCTTGTCCTGACAATCCAGCACCGGGGCCGCGCGCGTGGCAGAACGGGTAAAAACCCCGGCCACCGAGGTGCCTGGATCAAGCACCGCCAGCATGACGTCAGTGCGGCCCTGATAGCGCACGCCGGCCTCGACGGTGGCAAAGCGCACACCGTCAATCGCGGGCAGATCGGGAAAGCCCGCCGGGGCCAGAGGAGAGACCTTGGTAATCGTCGCCACGAAAATTACTCCTGAATCAGATCCAGTTGGCGGATGATTTCCGGGCCAGCCCCTTCCATCTCGGGGCGGTCGATCTGCGCTTGTTCTGTCAGTTCGTCGATCCGGGCCTGGATCGCCTCTTGCTGCAAGGTCTGGGCCAGATCCCCCCGGACCGCTTCAAGCGCGGGCGCTTCGGATTTGCGCGTATCGTTGAGTGTCACCAGATGCCAGCCGAACTGGGTTTGGACCGGCTCGGACACATCACCTTTCGACAGTTCCAGCACGGCTGCTTCAAATTCAGGCACCATGCGGCCCTTTCCAAACCAGCCCAGCGCGCCGCCATTCGGACCTGACGGGCCGGTGGATTTTTCTTTGGCAAGCTCGGCAAAGTCGGCACCGTCATCCAATTGCGCCTTGATCGCCTTCGCCTCGTCTTCGGTCTCGACCAGAATATGGCTGGCGTCGAACTCGTCCTCGCCTTCAAAATTCGCATATTGCGCGTCATAAGCGGCCTGAATCGCCTCGTCTGTGATCTCGGCATCGGTCAGCGCGTTCACCGTCTGCACCGCGCGCAGAGACCGGGCCTCATTTTCCAATGCCAGAGCGTTCAGTTTTGACAGGTCATCCTGCTGCTGGCCCAACAGCTGCTGTTGCACCAGTTGTTCAAGGATGAAGTCATACAGAACCTCATCTTCCAGTTGCTGATATTGCTGCGGCAAGCTGGCGACGGTGGCGATAACGTGACCCAATGTGATCTCGTCCCCATTCACGCGCGCCACAACGGTTGCAGCGTCAGGCTTGGTTTCGGCGGCCAGTGGCAGGGCCATCACAGCGGTCAGGGCCAGCGATGGCAAAAAAGTGAGGCCTTTGGGCATGGAATTATCCTATTTTCTTGCCGCGACAGGGCGCGGCGTTGACACTTCAGAACCTGCCGCTTACATCGCTTTGAAGCCTTGGACAGGGCCGCCTTTCACCCCCCGTATCTATGGGTTGCGCGCAAGGTGGGCAAGCCTGTCGCAACCAAGACAAGAACAGATCCGCTGGAGTGAACATGCTGGGACTCGGAACGCTCGCCAAAAAGGTGTTCGGAACACCGAACGACCGCAAGATCAAGGCGACCCGCCCCCTGATCGAAAAGATCAACGCGCTGGAACCCGAGTTCGAGAAACTGTCCGATGAGGGCCTGATCGAAAAGACCGCCGAGCTGCGCAAACGCGCGCTGGACGGTGAGGCGCTGGATGACCTGCTGCCCGAAGCCTTTGCCAACGTCCGCGAAGGGGCCAAACGTGCGCTGGGCCTGCGCGCTTTTGACGTGCAGCTGATGGGCGGCGCGTTTCTGCATCAGGGCAACATCGCAGAGATGAAAACCGGCGAGGGCAAGACCCTTGTCGCCACCTTCCCCGCCTATCTGAACGCGTTGACCGGCAAGGGCGTGCATGTGGTTACGGTGAACGAATACCTGGCCAAGCGCGACTCGGAATGGATGGGCAAGGTCTTTGGCGCCGTGGGCATGACCACCGGTGTGATCTGGTCCGGCCAGCCCGATGCCGAGAAAATGGCCGCCTATAAGTGCGACGTCACTTACGCCACCAACAACGAGCTGGGCTTTGACTATCTGCGCGACAACATGAAGGCCGATCTGGATCAGGTCTATCAGAAACACCACAACTTCGCGATTGTGGACGAGGTCGATTCGATCCTGATTGACGAGGCGCGGACGCCGCTGATCATCTCCGGCCCATCGCAGGACCGCTCGGACCTGTATACCGCTATCGATGCGCTGATCCCCTCGTTGCAGGACGACCACTTCACGCTGGATGAAAAGGCGCGCAACGTGACCTTCACCGACGAGGGTAACGAGTTCCTGGAGCAGCAACTGATCACCGCCGGGCTGATCCCCGAAGGGCATTCGCTGTATGACCCGGAAAGCACCACGGTCGTGCACCATGTCAATCAGGGCCTGCGCGCGCATAAGCTGTTCACACGTGACAAGGACTATATCGTCCGCGATGGCAACGTGGTGCTGATCGACGAGTTCACCGGCCGCATGATGCCCGGTCGTCGCCTGTCCGAAGGGCTGCATCAGGCGATCGAGGCGAAAGAGTCGGTGACGATCCAGCCGGAAAACGTGACGCTGGCCAGTGTAACCTTCCAGAACTACTTCCGCCTGTACGACAAGTTGGGCGGCATGACCGGCACCGCCGCGACCGAGGCCGAGGAATTCGCCGAAATCTACGGTCTGGGCGTGGTCGAGGTTCCGACCAACAAGCCCATCGCGCGCGAGGATCGCGACGATCAGGTCTATCGCACAGCGATGGAAAAGTATCAGGCCATGATCGGTCAGACCAAAGAGGCCACCAAGAAAGGCCAGCCGGTTCTGCTGGGCACGACCTCGATCGAAAAGTCCGAAGTGCTGAGCCAGATGCTGACCAAGGAAGGCATCGAACACAACGTTTTGAACGCCCGCCAGCACGAGCAAGAGGCACAGATCGTCGCGGATGCAGGACGTCTGGGCGCGGTGACGATCGCCACCAACATGGCCGGTCGCGGCACCGACATTCAGTTGGGCGGCAATGTCGAGATGAAGGTCCTGCAAGCACTGGCCGAAAACCCCGAGGCCGATCCAAACGAATTGCGCGCCGCGGAAGAAGCCAAGCATGCCGAAGAAAAGCAGAAAGTGCTTGAGGCCGGTGGGCTTTATGTGATGGCGTCCGAACGGCACGAAAGCCGGCGGATCGACAACCAGCTGCGGGGCCGCTCGGGCCGTCAGGGTGACCCGGGCCGCACGGTGTTTTATCTGAGCCTCGAAGACGACTTGATGCGTATCTTCGGTTCGGAACGGTTGGACAAGGTGCTGACCACGCTGGGCATGAAAGAAGGCGAGGCGATCATCCACCCTTGGGTCAACAAATCGCTGGAACGCGCCCAGTCGAAGGTCGAAGGCCGCAACTTTGACATTCGCAAGACTGTTCTGAAGTTCGACGATGTGATGAATGACCAGCGCAAAGTGGTCTTTAGCCAGCGTCGCGAAATCATGTCAGCCGACGACCTGTCCGAGATCGTCTCAGACATGCGTGAACAGGTGATCGACGATCTGATCGACGAATACATGCCCCCCAAATCCTATGCGGATCAATGGGACACCGAAGGTCTGCACGAGGCAATCAAAGACAAGCTGAGCATTGACGCCCCGGTCCAGGACTGGGCCGCCGAAGAAGGTGTCGATGACGAACAGGTGCGCGAACGTCTGGTCAAATCCGCCGATGAAATGATGGCACAAAAGGCCGTGGCCTTTGGGCCTGAGAACATGCGCAACATCGAAAAACAGGTGCTGCTGCAAACCATTGACGCCAAATGGCGCGAGCATCTGCTGACGCTCGAACATCTGCGCTCGGTCGTTGGGTTCCGTGGCTACGCCCAGCGCGATCCGCTGAACGAATACAAAAACGAGAGTTTCCAACTGTTCGAAGGGATGCTGGATTCTCTGCGCGAAACCGTCAGCCAGCAGCTGTCCCGCGTCCGGCCTCTGACCGAGGAAGAGCAAAAGGAAATGCTGGCGCAGATGGCGGCGCAACAGGCTCAGTCGCAGCAGGCTGTTGATCAGGCCACGAATCGCGCCGAAGCTGTCGCCGAGGCCGGAGCATCCGGCGACCCGCGCCCCGGCTTTGTCGAGGACGACCCGTCGACCTGGGGCAACCCGTCGCGCAACGATCCCTGCCCCTGCGGGTCCGGCAAGAAATTCAAGCATTGTCACGGCCGCCTGACCTGAGGCGGCCCGATTCCGGTCACAATGACTCCGTTGCGCGGCCACATATAAGCCGCGATTGTTAACGAGAGTACGACTCGCTCCTTCAACTGGGGAGAGTGATGTGTTTGTTGTAAGAAACTACGTGACCATGGGCGGCACTGTCGCTTGCGCCCTTGCGATCGGGTATTTGATGCAGAACGGGTCGACGCGCCCGTCGGACCCCGCCCCTGCTGCCGGTCAGGTGGCGTCAACCGGTCAGGCTTCGGTCCTGGCGGGGCTGGAGGCCGTGACGCTGACATCTTCCCGGACCTCGGGATCGGCCGAGACCACGCCGCAGCCGACTGAGCCGCTGCGCCTGCAACCGTCAAAGCCCGCGAATTGTGCCCTGACCGCACGTGCGTTTTCCGCATCGCAAGCGATGGCCCGGCTGATGGTCAAAGCCCCTTGCGCAGCGCAGGAACAGGTTCAGATCCGTCACAGCGGGCTGTCCTTCACCGCCGTGACCGACGCTCAGGGCAAACTGGACCTGACGGTCCCAGCCCTGTCGGAATACGCGATTTTCCTGATTTCGCTGGAAGACGACACCGGCACTGTGGCTACAACCCATATCCCCGACCTGAAGAACTTTGAACGGGTGGCTTTGCAATGGCAGGGCGACACCGAACTGCAATTGCACGCGTTGGAATTTGGCGCCAGCTACGGCGAGGACGGGCATGTCTGGGCCAGCCCCGACGCATCCGGAGCCGGTTCGGTCATACATCTGGGTGCGCAGCACGCGCGTCAGGTGCAGATATATTCGGTCCCGAACCGCGCCGATGCGCAGACAGGCGACATCGCTTTGAGCGTCGAGGCCGAAGTGACCGCCGCCAATTGCGGCGCGGACCTGAGCGTGCAGGCGCTGGAAATCCGTGGCGACCGGCGTTTGCGTTCGCGTGATCTGACGGTGACATTACCGGGCTGCGACGCGGCCGAAGATTTTCTGGTGTTGAATAATCTGCTCGAAGACCTGACAATCGCCGCAAGGTAAGAGCAGTCAAATCAACGGTCCCCAATGGCATTTCTTCGTGCGGCGATGGCTGCGCTGATCGGCGTGTTTGCCCCATTTGGCGCATACGCGCAGGACATCACCCTCACGTCACATGACGGCAGCGTCGAAGTTGTCGGGACCCTTTTGGGCTATGATGGCGAGTTTTACCGTCTGGACACACAGTTTGGCGAGCTGACAATCGACGGCTCGGGCGTGACCTGTGACGGGCCAGCCTGCCCCAACCTGATCGATTTCGTGGCCGAGATTCGATTCTCGGGCTCATCGGTCATGGCCGACACGTTGTTGCCCGCCCTGATCCACGGCTTTGCTCGGCATGAGGGGCTGATTGCCGCTCAAGAGGACGAAGCGGGCCCCGAAACCGTCTACTCCCTGTCCCAGCCGGACCGCTCGGCCCCACTCGCGCGCCTACGGCTGCACGGCACCGATACAAGCGCCGGGTTTGCCGATCTGATCTTGGACGCGACGGACATTGTCATGGCCCAGCGAGAGATTCGTCCGTCTGAACATGACGCCGCCCAAGCCGCGGGTCTGGGCGACCTGACGGATCCACGGCGTTCGCGCGTTCTGGCGCTGGACGCGATTGTGCCTTTTGTGTCCCCGGACAGCCCGATCAATCAGATTTCGCCCGCCGATCTGGTGCGGATACTGGCGGGCGAAGTGTCGAATTGGGTGGAACTCGGCGGGCCGGACGCGCCCATCGCGCTGCACCTGCCCGAAACCGGATCGGGTCTGGCGCAGGCGATCGAGGATCAGTTGCCGCACGCGACCGATGCCGCGCTGAATGGGCACATCACCCGGCACCAACGGGGCCATGACATGGTTCTGGCGGTCGCCCGCGATCCTTTCGCTTTGGGAATTGGCAGCCACGCGGGTCTGGGCTCGGCGCAGGCCCTGCCGCTGGCCGGCGGATGCGGGCATGCCCTGACCGCCACGCGGCATTCGGTCAAGACCGAGGATTATCCGCTGACCGCGCCGATGTTTCTGTATCTGCCGCCGCACCGTCTGCCGCGGATTGCCCGTCAGTTTCTGGCCTATGCCCAAAGCCCGGACGCACAGATGGTGATCCGCGAGGCCGGGCTGGTCGATCAGGCCCTGGAAACGACGCGGATCGGGCTTCAGGGCGACCGGCTGGCCAATGCAATCTCCACCGGAGGGGTCGAGGTCGGGATCGAGGAACTGCAGCGAATGATCGAAACCTTGCGCCCGATGTCCCGCCTGTCGCTGTCCTTCAGGTTTCAGGCTGGATCGTCGCGCCCGGACGCCCAGTCGCGCGCGAATATCCTGCTGCTGGCGCAGGCGCTTGAGGGTGGTTCGTTCGACGCCCGCAAATTGGCTTTTGTGGGCTTCAGCGATGGCGAAGGTCCTGCCGCCGCGAATGCCCGCATTGCGAAACTGCGCGCCAATACTGTGCGAAACGCAGTTCTGGCTGCGGTCGAAACCACGGTTCCGGACAGCGTGGAATTGACGGTCGAAGGGTTTGGCGAGGCTATGCCGATGGCCTGCGACGACCCGGAATGGGGCAAAAAGGTCAACCGCAGGGTCGAAGTTTGGGTTCAGTAATCCTGCATCGGCGCTGTCTTTACAGATAACCTTGCGCCCGAAAGCTAAGCTCGGTCGACTTTCCAATGATCAGATGGTCATGCAGGGTCAGGCCCAGCGCCGTGCAGGCATCCTGAATTCGGTTGGTCATGTCGATATCCGATTGCGACGGGGTCGGGTCACCCGAGGGGTGGTTGTGTACCAGTATCAGCGCCGATGCATTGAGTTCGAGCGCCCGTTTGGCGACCTCACGCGGATAGACCGGAACGTGATCAACGGTACCCTTGGCCTGCTCTTCATCCGCAATCAGCACGTTCTTGCGGTCCAGAAAGAACACCCGAAACTGCTCTGTTTCACCATGCGCCATGGTGGTGTGGCAATAGTCCAGCAACGCGTCCCAGCCTGAAATCACATGCCGCTGCATCACCCGCGCCCGGGCCATGCGATGGGCGCAGGCCTCAAGTATTTTCAGGTCGGTGATGACCGTATCGCCAACGCCCTTGATCTGGCGCAAGCGCTCCTCGGGCGCGGTCAGCACGCGATTGAAATCGCCGAACGTGTCCATCAGCGCCCGCGCCAATGGTTTCACATCCTGCCGTGGGATGGATCGGAACAGCGCCAGTTCCAGCAATTCATAATCCGGCATTGCCGCCGACCCACCGGACATGAACCGTTCGCGCAGCCGCTTGCGGTGGTCCTTGATGTAGGAGGGTAACCGACCACTCGGCAGCGGCTGCGCTGGGGCTTCGTCCGTTTCAAAAAGCATCGGGGCTTCGGCAAAGGCGTCCTGAGTCATACTGGCACACTGACGCAGAATCAGTTTCTGATTGGTTAACGCGTCTCGCCTGCCATGCGCGCCGTCGCCCGGCGAACGATCATGTGCAGCAGGATCGAGAACACCCCAAGTGTCAGCATCGCCGCAAACATCAGATCGGTCTTGGCACGCCCGTTTGCCAACAGCATCAGATAGCCCAGCCCCTGCGAGGATCCGACCCATTCGCCGATCACCGCTCCGATCGGCGCGTAGACAGCCGCCAACCGCATCCCCGAGGCCAGCGACGGCAGCGCGGCGGGGATCCGAATGTGCCACAACACCGCGCGCTTTCCAGCCTGCATCGTGCGGGCCAGATCCAGATACCCCGCCGGCGTCCGCATCAGCCCGTCGAAGAAGGATGAGGTGATGGGGAAATAGATAATCAGAACGGCCATAGCCACCTTGGACCAAAGGCCATAGCCCAGCCAAAGGGTTAACAGCGGGGCCAGCGCAAAGACCGGCAGCGCCTGCGTGAACACCAGCATCGGCTGAACCAATACTCTTGCAGCGCGGGAGTTCGCCAGTTGCAAGGCGGTGATGACCCCCAGAACCGTACCGCAGGCAAAACCGATGACGACCTCGACCGCTGTGATCCAGGTGTGCTCGGCGATCAGCCAGCGGTTCTGCCACCAGGTGTCGGCGACCAGAGCTGGTCCCGGCAGGATGAATTTGGGCAAGTCGGTCAGCGACACGATCCCTTGCCAGATCGCAACCGCGAACAGGGTAGCAGCCAGGGCTGAGAGGGCTTTCACGCGGCCTCCTCACGCAGAAGCCGCAACAATGCGCCCTGCGTTTCCAGCGTCTCAAGATCATCGACCCTGCGCGGTGCTGCGGCGTGGGGCGGTTGGCACGGGGTCAAGCCGTGCTGGGTCATCACGACAATCGACTGGCCAAGCCGGGCGGCTTCACCCGGATCATGCGTCACCAACAGGACGGTCCGACCCTGCAACGCCTCGGCGGCCAAATCCTGCATGTCTGCCCGGGTTCGCGCATCAAGAGCCGAGAACGGTTCGTCCAGCAGAACAATCGGTCGATCCTCCATCAGCGTTCGGGCCAGAGCCACGCGCTGTCGTTGTCCACCCGACAATTCCGTCGGTTTCTTCGTCATGTGATCCTGCAGCCGCATCCGTTCGATCAGGCGGTCGCGACGCGCAAGATCAGGCTTTTCCCCGCGCAACCGCGCACCCAGCGAGACGTTTTGGGCAACCGTAGCCCAGGGCAACAGCAAATCGTTCTGCGCCATATAGGCCACGCGTTCGGGCACTGCGGTGCCATCGCTTGCAGTGATGTCGCCGGTAAACTGCGCCCCTGTTTCAAGCCCGGCGATCAACCGCAGCACGGTGGTTTTTCCAACGCCCGATCCGCCCAACAAACATGTCCACTGCCCCGCCCCAAGCGTCAGGGTAAGCGGCGCAAACAAAGTCGCACCGTCAATCGTGGCCGTTCCGCTGATGGTTAGATCGGGCGCTTGCGTCACGGGGTCAGCCCCATTTGCCAGAAATTGACCTCGAGCTCGGTGGCAGTGCGAAAGGTCTGGCACAACCTCTCCCACCGGGGTGAGGCCTGAAAATCCGCCCCAATGCGCCGCGTTAGAGCCTGATCCAGCAATTCGCCCACTGCGACGCAGGCATCCTGATAATCCTGCCCCGCATAGGTGTCGATCCAGTCGCGATAGGTGTCCGAGGTCGCCTCGGGCGCCAGACGCGCGCCGATTTCGCCATAGCCCATCACGCAGGGAACAAGCGCCGCCAGAAGATCCAGCAGATCCCCGCTATACCCGGCCTCGAGGACAAAGCGGGTATAGGCGAGGTTCTCGAGCCGTTCGGGTGTTGCAAACAGTTCCTCCTGCGAAATCCCCGCGGCCTCGCAGACGCCGATATGCAGCTTCATCTCTTCGCTGATCAGCCCGTTCACGGTGCGCGACGCGGCCAGCATTTCCTCGTGCGTCTCTGACTTGACCACCGCCAGCGCCCAGGCACGAGCGAAATGGATCAGGAACACGTAGTCCTGCCGCAGATAGTGCAGGAACGCTGCGCGCGACAATGTCCCGTCCTTCAAACCTTCGACAAAGGCGTGGCGGGTGTATTCCCGCCACGGACCCGGCGACGCATCGCGCATCAGTGCGAAGGCTTTGCCATACCCGCTCATTTCGCGGTCACATCGATGGCGATATCGCTGACAGGGTTGATGCTATCGATCATGCCGCTGTTTTTGAGGAATTCCTCGTAATGCGAGTACCGACCTGCATCAAAGGCCGCCGGGCGCAGCGCAAACCGGGGCAGGGTATCGACCCAGGCACGCGCATTCAGCTCATCCTGAAGCTCGGTTGAGGTGGCGGCAAAGATCTCCCAGCTCTTTTCGGGGTTGTTGACGATGTAATGGGTCGCCTTCTCGGTCGCGGCCAGGAATCGCGCAACTTTGTCGATGTCCATGGTTTCAGGGTTGGCAACATAGATCAGCTCATCATAGGGGGGCACGCCCTCTTCCTCGATGTAGAAACAGGTTCCGGGTGCGCCTTCGATATCCATCTGGTTCAGTTCAAAGTTGCGATAGGCGCCAATGACCGCGTCCACCTGACCCGACATCAGCGACGGAGACAGCGAGAAGTTGACGTTAATCAACTCGACCTCATCCAGTTTGACATCGTACTTGCCCAGAACAGTGCCCAGAACGGCCTCTTCCACGCCCGCAACCGAAAAACCGATCTTTTTGCCCTTCAGGTCCATAGGTGACTTGATCGGCCCATCCTTGAGAACCAGCAGACAGTTCAGCGGCGTTGCAACCAGCGTGCCGACACGTTTCAGCGGCAGCCCTTCGTGGATCTGCAAGTGCAGCTGCGGCTGATAGGACACCGCCAGATCGGCCTGACCGGCTGCGACCAGACGGGGTGGAGCAGACGGGTCCGCAGGTGGGACGATTTCGACCTCAAGGCCCTGTTCGGCAAAATATCCGTTTTCCTGCGCTATGATGATCGGGCCGTGATCGGGGTTGATGAACCAGTCCAACAGTACCGTCATCTTGTCTTCGGCCCAGGCTGGCGCGGCGGCCAAAAGCGCAATCGCTGTCATCAGCTTTTTCATGTCTCGCGGTTCCTTTTTTCACGAGGTTGCGGCCGCGACGAGGACAATCTCGCCGGACCAATCCGGTTGAATGCGTTCGGCTGCGCGCCAGGCCCGCAGTCCTGTTGCACAGCACAAGGCCAGTCTTTGACCTAAGTTAGACTCTGTTTTCAGGGATTCCGGCGCGGTTCGGCGCGCGCGCGGATGTATGGCTACAGGCGCTTCATCAACGTCACGTAGCTCGACAATCATGTCGTCCGACCTCAGCTGCGACGGCGCGACAAATCGGAAATGACCGTCGGGCTCCGGTGCATCGTCAAAGCGAAAGGTCGAACTGCGGCATGTCCGGCCGTCATATTGTGTCACCTGACCCAATGGTGTGGGATCGAGCCCCAAAATCACGTTCAACGCCATCTGCGCCTGCATCGCGCCGACCACACCGACAACTGGCCCCAATACGCCTGCTGTCGCGCAGCTGGCACCGCTGTCAGGTGCATCCGGGAACACTGCGCGCAGCGAAGGTGCACCGCCGCAGAACCCGCCAACATACCCCGTCATCCCCAGCACCGAGGCACTGATCAGCGGGGTGCCGGTGGCAAGACAGGTATCCGAAAGGGTGTAGCTGGCGGCATAGCTGTCCGCACAATCCAGAACCAGATCGAACTGTTCGACCATCTCCGGCGCATTTTCGGGAGTCAAAGCGCATTCGACCGCGTCGATACGCACATCGCTGTTCAATGCGCGGCACCTTTGCGCGGCAATTTCGGCCTTGGGCTGGCCGCAATCCTGTTCAGCAAACAGGGTTTGCCGATGCAAATTAGACAGCGAAACGGTATCACCATCCATGATCGCCAGCGCACCGACGCCAGCGCCCGCCAGCAAGGGAAGCGAAGGCGCAGCCAAGCCGCCCGATCCGACCACAAGAATGCGTGCGTCCGACAGGCGTGACTGACCGTGTGGCCCAACTTCGGGCAGGGTTATCTGGCGCGCGTAGCGACTCATCGTGTGGCCTCGACCCATTGGCGGACGCGCGTTTCGGGGTCGCTGTTCAGCGTAATGTCGGTGACCGCCGAGACGATGTCGGCCCCCGCTGCCAAAACGCCGGGCGCACGTTCGACGCTCATCCCGCCGATCCCGACCAATGGGATCGCGCCGACACGGCGTTTCCATTCGGTCACGCGCGGCAGACCCTGCTGGTGCCACTTCATCTTTTTCAGGATCGTCGGATAGACCGGACCAAGCGCCACATAGTCGGGATCCATCGCCAGAACCCGCTCCAGCTCATCATCGTCATGGGTCGAAACACCCAGCTTTAGACCCGCTTTTCGGATCGACTTGAGGTCCGCATCGTCCAGATCTTCCTGTCCCAGATGAACCCAGTCGCAGCCTGCATCGATCGCCTGTTGCCAATAGTCATTGACCACCAGAACCGCACCATGTTCGCGGCACAGGTTGCGTGATTGGACGATCTGGTCTTCGACATCCTCAGCCGGTTGATCCTTGATGCGCAGCTGCACCAGTTTCACGCCCAAAGGCAGCATCCGACGCAGCCAGTCCGAGTGATCGAAAATGGGATAAAAACGATCCAGAGTCATGACAGAAACGCCTTTCCGATTACCGGTGTCGAGGGCTCGGCCATGTCGCGCGGTTCAATCGGGTCGGCCTGGTTTGCCAGTTGCCCTGCCTCGATGGCCAACGCCATCGCGCGGGCCATCTCGACCGGGTCCCCGGCGCGTGCCACGGCGGTGTTCAGTAGCACTGCGTCGTAGCCAAGTTCCATTGCCTGTGCGGCATGGCTGGGCAGACCGATCCCGGCATCGACCACCAGCGGGACATCGGGAAACTCGGCCCGCATCGCCCGCAACGCATAGGTGTTCGACAGCCCGCGGCCAGACCCGATGGGGGCCCCCCAGGGCATCAGAACCTCGCATCCCGCGTCAAGCAACCGCTCGCCCACGATCAGGTCATCGGTGGTGTAAGGGAACACCTGAAACCCGTCATCGGTTAGAATGCGCGCCGCTTCGACCAGTTGGAACACATCCGGTTGTAAGCTGTCGGTATGGCCGATGAGTTCCAGCTTGATCCATCGCGTGTCAAACACCTCGCGCGCCATATGCGCGGTGGTCACAGCCTCTTTGACCGTGTGGCACCCGGCGGTGTTGGGCAGGATCGTTACGCCCAAATCGCGGATCATTTGCCAAAAGGTCTGGCCCGCACCGGACTCGCGGCGCAAGGATACGGTTGCAACAGCGGCGCCGCTCGCCCGGAACGCCTGTTCCAGAATGGCCGGGCTGGGATATTGCGCGGTGCCGAGCATCAGCGGGTTGGGAAGTCGGAAGCCATAGAATTCTTTCATCGTCAGCCCCCCTGCATGGGTGACAGAACCTCGATCCGGTCGCCGTCGTTCAATTGGCAGGCTATGCGTAGGCTGGAGGGCACGAACTCCTCGTTCACAGCCGTAGCAACGCGGCCGGTAAGACCGCATTCGGCCAACAACTCGGCCAGCGTCGTCGCCGCAACCGTGCGCGGTTCGCCGTTAAGTATGATCTTCATCGACCAACTCCGAATGTTTGTTTTCAAGCGCCAGGTCGGCCACCCCCTGCGCAAGCGCAGGTGCCAGCAGATAGCCATGGCGATAGAGTCCATTTGCGTAGATCACCTGTCCGCGCCGCCGGATACGCGGCAGGTTGTCGGGAAAGGCCGGGCGCAGATCGACGCCAATCTCCAACACCTCGGCCTCACCAAAAGCGGGGTTCAGCGCATAGGCGGCACTGAGCATTTCCAGCATCGACCGGGCGGTGATCCGTGTCCGATCCTCGGATTCGATCATCGTCGCCCCCAGCATGTAAACACCGTCGCCCCGCGGTACGACATACAGAGGCATACGCGGATGCAGCAGCCGTACGGGGCGGGTCAGCGTCACATCGGGGCAGCGGATCACCAGCATCTCGCCCTTGACGCCGCGCAGGTCTGACAACACGTCACGCGCAGCCAGCCCGCGGCAATCGATGGTGTTGCCAAGACCGGTTGGAGCGGGCTGGCGGACGATTTCCACCCCGTGTTCACCCAGTCCTCGGCACAGATCATGCAGCGCCTTTCGCGGGTTCAGGTGCGCCTCGTTCCGGAAATACAGCCCCTTGGCGAATCCGATCAGATCAGGCTCTAAATTGGCTATTTCCGTAGATTCTGTCTCGCAAAACCCCTCGGTTCTGCGGGCAAAGCGGCGCAGATCTGGGAGGTCGCGCTTGTTGGCGACAACCAACGTGCCATGATGCAAAACTTCGGTCTTCTCGGCCCACCAGGCAATGGCCTGCTGACCGAGGCGCAGAACCGGTTCTTCGGCATTTTCGTACTCACACCACGGAGCCAACATGCCGCCCGCCCACCAGGAACATCCGTGCGCGCCGGGTAAACCCTCGGTATCATACACAGTGACCGAGGCACCACGCTGAACCAGCTCGGTGGCCACAGCCAGACCGGCAACTCCGGCGCCTATGACGGACCAGTCGCTCATGCGGACCAGACCTGATGGAAATGATGTACCGGGCCGTGACCGCTGCCGATGTCAAGCTCATCCGCCCGTCTGATGGCCCCCTGCAGATATTCATGCGCCTGCGCGACTGCCGCCAACAGGTCCAAGCCGCTGGCCAAGCCGGCCGCGATCGCCGAGGATAGTGTGCAGCCTGTGCCATGGGTGTTCCTGGTGTCGCTGCGCGGCGCTTTGAAATCGCCAATTTCACCAGAGGTGTCGATCAGCAGATCATGGCACACCGCGCCGCTTGCATGACCGCCTTTCATAAGAACAGCCTGGGCACCAAGCGCGCACAGCGCGCGTCCCTGTTCGGCCATTTCCGAAGCTGTACCCGCTGTTTGCCCCCCAAGCAGGCAAGCCGCTTCGGGCAAGTTTGGGGTCAGAACCGTTGCGCGGGGCAATAGCACGTCGCGCAGGGTCTGGATGGCATCCTGTTGCAGCAGGGCGTCACCGGATTTTGCAACCATCACCGGATCAAGCACAACAGGTCCATCAAAGCCATTCAGACTTTCCGCAACTGTCTGAATGATCTCTGGCGTCGCCAGCATACCGATCTTGGTGGCGCCGACATTCAGATCCGTCAGAACCGCATCGATCTGCGCTGCAATCACCTCTGTCGGTATTCCATGTACCGCTGTCACTGCCCGCGTGTTCTGCGCGGTCACAGCCGTGATGACACTGGCGCCAAAAACACCCAGCGCAGACATCGCCTTGAGATCGGCCTGAATACCGGCGCCGCCGCCGCTGTCGGATCCCGCAATCGTCAAGGCGATATGAGTCATCTGGTTGCTCCAACTGTTTTGGGCAACGCGGGACTGGAAAACGTTTGTGTGTCAAACACCGTTCCCTCCGCCGGAATTGCCCGGATCAGGTTCGATGGGTTAGCGCGTCCGCGCCTCTCAGCCCTTGATCTAGGCACCCCAACGGTTGCGGCGCACAATCTCAGAGGCAGGATCAGAAATCAAGAAAGAAACATGACCAGATAAAGCCAGTCTTGGTCTCGAAATAGCGCCAGATCGCGCATGCGCTTTCTGGGTATTAGCGAGGCTTTGTCTCACGTTCAGGGCTGTATTTAGCCAGATGAAGGGCGGATCCTCTGCTTCATCTGGCCAGAGATATCCTTGGGGGAAGTCGCCGCTTGCTGAAGTGGGGGCAGTGCCCCCAGCCTGCGAGGTCAATCAGCCCTTCATGCCATCCCAGAAGGATTTGACCGAGGAGAAAAAGCTTTTTGATTCCGGATGGTTATCCTCACCCAGATCTTCAAACTCTTTCAACAGCTCTTTCTGACGGCTGGTCAGATTAACCGGGGTTTCCACCGCCAGTTCTATGAACATGTCCCCGATGCCACCACCGCGCAGGGCGGGCATGCCTTTGCCACGCAGACGCATCTGACGGCCGGACTGGCTGCCTGCGGGGATCTGAATGCGCCCACGGCCACCATCAATGGTTGGAACTTCAATCGACCCACCCAGCGCGGCTTTGGCCATGCTGACCGGCACCCGGCAGTAGAGGTTCACGCTGTCGCGCTCGAACAGCTTGTGTTCCGAGACCTCAACAAAGATATAGAGATCGCCCGGAGGGCCACCGCGCATGCCAGCCTCGCCTTCGCCCGCCAGACGAATTCGGGTTCCGGTTTCGACGCCGGCGGGAATGTTCACCGACAGAGCGCGCTCTTTTTCGACACGGCCCGAACCCTGGCAGGATTTGCACGGGTTTTTGATGATCTGGCCGAGGCCCGAACAGGTCGGGCAGGTACGCTCAACGGTGAAAAATCCTTGCTGCGCGCGGACCTTACCCATGCCGGAACAGGTTGGGCAGGTTGTGGGTTCAACCCCGCCTTCGGCCCCGGTGCCCTCGCAAGACGAGCAAGCAACGGCAGTTGGGACGTTGATGGCTTTTTGTAACCCGCCAAAGGCTTCTTCCAGGGATACCCGCAGGTTATAGCGCAGATCCGATCCGCGCGCGGCGCGGCGCCCGCCGCCACCCCCGCGCTGGCCACCCATGAAATCGCCGAACAGATCGTCAAACACATCCGAGAACGCGCTTGAGAAATCACCCTGACCGCCAAAACCGCTACCGGGGCGTCCACCGCCACCCATGCCGTTTTCAAACGCGGCATGACCAAACCGGTCATATGCGGCCTTTTTGTCGGCATCGCGCAGGACGTCATAGGCTTCATTGGCCTCTTTGAACTGCGCCTCGGCATCCGGATTGTCCTTGTTGCGATCGGGATGCAGTTCCTTGGCTTTCTTGCGAAAACCCTTCTTGATCTCATCCGCCGAAGCGCCCTTGGACACGCCGAGCACTTCGTAATAGTCGCGTTTTGACATCCGTATTTCCTTATGCCTCAACGTGTTCGGGCCGGCCCGGCAACCGGACCGGCCCGAATTGGCCCGGTTACCCGTTAGTTACGCTTGTCGTCGTCCAGATCTTCGAACTCGGCGTCGACGATGTCATCTTCACCCGGCGCTTCATCCGCGGCTGCGGGCTCTTCTTCACCCTCTTCCGCTTGCGCCTTGTAGATGGCTTCGCCCAGCTTCATGGCTGCCTCGGTCACGTTCTGGATACCCGACTTGATCTTGTCGGCATTGTCCGATTCCAGCTCATCCTTGAGCGCGGCAACGGCCAGTTCGATCGCTTCGACGGTCGACGGGTCGACCTTGTCGCCATGTTCCTCGATCGATTTCTCGGTCGCGTGAACAAGGCTTTCGGCCTGGTTTTTGGCTTCTACCAGCTCTTTGCGGGCCTTGTCTGCCTCGGCGTTTTCCTCGGCATCCTTGACCATCTTTTCGATGTCGTCATCCGACAGACCGCCCGATGCCTGGATGGTGATCTTCTGCTCTTTGCCGGTGCCTTTGTCCTTGGCCGAAACCGAGACAATGCCGTTGGCGTCGATGTCAAAAGTCACCTCGATCTGAGGCATGCCGCGCGGTGCGGGCGGGATGTCTTCGAGGTTGAACTGACCCAGGATCTTGTTGTCCGCAGCCATTTCACGCTCACCCTGGAACACGCGGATGGTTACGGCGTTCTGGTTGTCTTCGGCGGTCGAGAAGACCTGAGACTTTTTCGTCGGAATGGTCGTGTTGCGGTCGATCAAACGGGTGAACACGCCACCCAGCGTCTCGATGCCCAAGCTGAGCGGGGTCACGTCCAGCAGAACCACGTCTTTGACGTCGCCCTGCAGAACACCTGCCTGAATGGCGGCGCCCATGGCAACCACTTCGTCCGGGTTCACACCTTTGTGCGGCTCTTTGCCGAAGAACTTTGTGACCTCTTCGATCACTTTCGGCATCCGGGTCATACCGCCGACCAGAACAACCTCATCCACGTCGCCAGCCGACAGGCCCGCGTCTTTCAGAGCGGCCTGGCAGGGCTTCATCGACTTTTTGATCAGGTCCGCAACCAGCGATTCCAGCTTGGCACGGGTCAGCTTCATGACCATGTGCAGCGGCTGGCCGTTCGAACCCATCGAGATGAACGGCTGGTTGATTTCGGTCTGCGAGGTCGAGCTGAGTTCGATCTTGGCTTTTTCAGCAGCTTCTTTCAGACGCTGCAGGGCCATCTTGTCCGCAGACAGATCGACACCGTGTTCCTTTTTGAACTCATCCGCCAGGTAGTTGACGATGCGCATGTCAAAGTCTTCACCACCCAGGAAGGTGTCGCCGTTGGTCGACTTAACCTCGAACAGGCCGTCGTCGATTTCCAGAATGGTCACGTCGAAGGTACCACCACCAAGGTCATAAACCGCGATGGTTTGGGTTTCTTCTTTGTCCAGACCATAGGCCAAAGCGGCCGCTGTCGGTTCGTTGATGATCCGCAGCACTTCGAGACCGGCGATTTTACCGGCGTCTTTGGTGGCCTGACGCTGCGCGTCATTGAAGTATGCCGGAACGGTAATGACCGCCTGCGTGACGTCCTCACCCAAATAGCTCTCGGCAGTTTCCTTCATCTTGCCCAGAGTGAAGGCCGAGATCTGGCTTGGGGAGTACTTTTCACCGCGGGCTTCAACCCACGCGTCGCCATTGCCGCCATCAACGATGGCGTATGGCACCATTTTCTTGTCTTTTTCGACTTCGGCATCATCCACACGACGACCAATCAGACGCTTGACGCCAAAGATCGTGTTGTCGGGGTTGGTGACCGCCTGACGTTTTGCAGGCTGACCGACCAGACGCTCATCTTCGGTGAAGGCGACGATCGAGGGCGTGGTCCGCGCCCCTTCGGCGTTTTCGATGACCTTCGGCTGCGAGCCGTCCATGATGGCCACACACGAGTTTGTGGTTCCGAGGTCAATCCCGATTACTTTTCCCATTTTTGCAATCCCTTTCTCTTCAAGGCGATGTCCCGAGGCCGGGACCCGTTATGGCATCCCTGCCCCGATCTGTTGTGCACGAATGGCTCTACACCATCGCGCGTCGAGGCGTATATAAGGGCGTGACCAGAGGCCTGCAAGCGTTCAGAAATGCAGGTTTTCAGGATTCTGAGACCTTTTTTGGCAAGGATTTGGTAAGGAATGGGGATTCCGCGATGACACGGCTGCTTTTGCGCGGTTTCGATATCCGCAAAGCCTATCTTGATGCGGATGCTCAGGCAGCTGTGATCGAGGGTCTGCGCCCGATTCTGAAATCAGCGCCCCTGTTCCATCCAACCACACCGTCGGGAAAGAAGATGTCGGTGCGCATGACCTCTGCCGGGGATTTGGGTTGGGTATCGGACAAGGCGGGGTATCGGTATCAAGCAAGACAACCAAAGGGCGGGGTCTGGCCTGCGATTCCGGGCGAGATCCTGACCATCTGGCGTGATCTGACAGGCGCTGACCGGGCGCCGGATTGCTGTTTGATCAATTATTATGGTGAAGGCACTAAAATGGGCCTGCACCAGGACAAGGATGAGGCGGATTTTTCGTGGCCTGTCGTCTCGGTCTCATTGGGCGATGACGCGTTGTTTCGCATCGGCAATACGACACGTGGTGGTAAGACCGAGTCGATCTGGCTGGGGTCTGGCGATGTGGTGGTCATGGGCGGACCCGCCCGACTGGCCTATCATGGTGTTGACCGCATCCGGTTCGGGTCCTCGCGACTGCTGCCCAAAGGTGGACGCATCAACCTGACGCTGCGGGTTGCAACCTAGCGACGGGCGCCCCAACTTTTCGACACCTGCTTGCGGGTATAGAACTCGGCCATCAGTCCGATCATGGTCAGGATAATGCCAACCCAAAGCGCATATTCCCAACTTGTGTTGCGCGGGAAATAGTTGCGGAACACAAAGCCCCGGCATTGATCGATGATGTGAAACAACGGGTTCCAGGCGAACATCGTCAACATGAAACCGCCCAACGCATTGGCAACGAACATTTTTCCGGAAAAGATCATGTTCAACCGGCGATAGACAAGGCTAAGAACCGAGGCCAGGCGCGGAAACCAGGGCTGAATCGCCAAAAACACCAACCCGACCGAGCAGCCGGTGAACCACGATAGAGCCAGCATTGCAAAAGCTCCACCTGGCTGCTGAATCACCAGCGGCGACACCGTAACGCTGTAGACGAACAGGATCACGAGGATCGAAACCAGCTGGGTGTAAAAGATCCCGAAGGCAGCTGCCACCAGCATAACAATCCGGTTCATCGGCGAATGCAGCATCATCGGGTTGTTCCCGGACCCCGCGCCAGCGATGGCACCAACCGATTTGATGTGGGTCAGAAACAGAAAAACGCCGGACAGCAGAAACAGTACAAACTCACCCCTGATCTTGGCGACGCGCGTGCCCATCAGGGAAAGAAGAAAGTAGAACACCGACACGATCAGGATGACCTGAATAATGTTGATGAAGATCGCGACCACCGCGTTGGCATGCTGCGACCGGATGTTTCGCACCACAGCATGAAAGATCAGTTCCGCGGTGGTGAAAGCCCCGCCCAGCAAGGTCTGATTTCGTTTATACTGGAACACGCGTTCGCTCTTTCCTGCTGCATCACCGTCAATCTGACACGAAATTCTTGCCGTTCCGTATCCGGCGCAGCATAAGGCCGTCAGGAATTTGGATCAACAAACCACAAGATCGGATCATTTTTGTGACCTACGACGCGCTTATCCCCGTCCTTCGACGCCTGGCCCTGCAGGCTGGCGACAAGATCATGCAGATTTACGATGCAGATGATTTTGAGGTGAAGGTCAAATCCGATGCCAGCCCGGTGACCGAAGCGGACGAAGCCGCTGACGCCCTGATTTCCGAAGGACTGCGTGCGGCTTTTCCCGATATATTGCTCGTGACCGAGGAACAGGCGGCTTCGCACTCCGAAAAGGGCGATACTTTCCTGATCGTCGATCCGCTGGACGGAACCAAGGAATTCGTCAACCGGCGCGGGGATTTTACGGTCAACATCGCGCTGGTCGAGAACGGCGTACCAACGCGTGGCGTGGTTTATGCGCCGGCGCGGGGACGTATGTTCTATACGCTGCCCGATGGCCAATCGGTCGAAGAGACCGGCGCGCTGGACAAGGACCAGACCGGAGATTTGACGTCGATATCAGTCTCTAAACCAGACAATTCCGCATTAATGATTGTCGCCTCCAAGTCGCATCGGGATCAGGCGACCGAGGATTACATCAACAAATATCAACAGCGTGACAGCAAAAGCGCCGGGTCATCGTTGAAATTCTGTCTCGTCGCCACCGGCGAAGCCGACCTGTATCCGCGCGTCGGCCGCACAATGGAATGGGACACTGCCGCCGGGCACGCGGTTCTGGCTGGTGCTGGCGGCAAGGTGGTGCGTTTTGATGACCATACGCCGCTGAAATACGGCAAGGATGGCTATGCAAATCCGTTCTTTATCGCCTACGCTCCGGGTGTTGAGTTGAAGGAAGCCTGATGTCCGTACTGATCGCCATTCCAGCCCGATACGCCTCGACCCGCTATCCGGGCAAACCGCTTGTACCGCTGACCGGGGCAACGGGAAAAACGATGACATTGATCGAACGGTCCTGGCGCGCCGCGATGTCCGTGTCCGGCGTTGATCGCGTGGTGGTCGCAACCGATGACGACCGCATCCGCGACATGTCCGAAGGGTTCGGGGCAGAGGTCGTCATGACCTCGGACACCTGCCGAAATGGCACCGAACGTTGCGCCGAAACCCACGCCGCACTGGGCGGCGGGCACGACATTGTAGTGAATCTTCAAGGCGATGCGCCGCTGACCCCGCATTGGTTTATCGAAGACCTGATCGCGGGCTTGCGCGCCGCACCTGACGCCGGTGTCGCCACGCCGGTTCTGCGTTGCGACGGTGATGCGCTAAACGGGCTGCTGAACGATCGTAAACATGGCCGCGTCGGGGGGACAACGGCGGTGTTCGGCAACGATCACAGCGCGCTTTATTTCTCGAAAGAGGTGATCCCGTTCACGGCTGAAACCTATGACAGTGCCGCTCAGACACCGGTCTTTCATCATGTTGGCGTCTATGCCTATCGGCCCGACGCCCTTGCTGCCTATCCCGATTGGACTATTGGTCCGCTGGAAACCCTGGAGGGGCTGGAGCAGCTTCGGTTCATGGAGAACGGTCGCAAGGTCTTGTGCGTCGAAGTCGAAGCCAAGGGCCGCCAGTTCTGGGAGCTGAACAACCCGCAGGATGTCGACAAGATCGAAGAGATGATGGCCGCGATGGGGCTGGAATGACCACCGTTCTTGTTACCGGAGGCGCAGGCTATATCGGCTCGCATGCCTGTAAGGCTCTGGCCCAGGCCGGGTACACGCCAGTTACCTATGACAATCTGGTCACCGGTTGGCGTGATGCGGTGAAATTCGGCCCGTTCGAACAGGGCGATTTGCGAAATCGGGCGCGGCTGGACGCGGTTTTTGCCAAATACCAGCCTGCCGCTGTGATGCATTTCGCTGCGCTCAGCCAGGTTGGCGAGGCGATGGCCGAACCCGGCAGCTATTGGTCGAACAATGTCACCGGGTCGCTGACGCTGATAGAAGCCGCCGTCGCGGCGGGGTGTTTGAACTTTGTGTTTTCCTCGACCTGCGCAACCTATGGCGAACATGACAATGTGGTGCTGGACGAGGACACACCGCAATTGCCCCTGAATGCCTATGGCGCTTCGAAACGCGCCATCGAGGACATTTTGCGCGACTTCGACGCGGCGCATGGGTTGAAGCACGTGATCTTCCGATATTTCAACGTTGCCGGAGCCGACCCCGACAGCGAAGTGGGTGAGTTTCACCAGCCCGAGACCCATCTTGTGCCGCTGATGCTGGACGCAATCGACGGCAAACGCGACGGGCTGACGGTTTTCGGCACCGACTACGACACGCCCGATGGCACCTGCATTCGCGACTATGTCCATGTCTGCGATCTGGTGGACGCGCATCTCCTCGGCCTGAACTGGCTGGAACAAGACAAGGGTAGCCGCGTGTTCAACCTTGGCACCGGCTCGGGATTTTCGGTGATGGAGGTCATCGAGAAGTCGCGCACCGTAACCAACCGGGCGGTTCCCTACGACATCGGGCCACGCCGGGCGGGGGATTGCACCCGTCTGGTGTCCGGGTCCACCCGGGCCGGGCGCGAGCTGGGTTGGGCGCCGGAAAAGTCAACGTTAGAGACTATGATCGCCGATGCCTGGCGCTGGCATCAATCCGGCGGGTATCAGAAGTGATCGCGCGGTGACGCCGCCCAGTCAAAGCCCGCCGCCACTGGGTTTGACGCAGAAATACAAGCTGCGCCTCAAGCGTAAACGGCTGCTGTGGCGATCTTTCCGCAGCCGCCGCCGACTTACGTGTCTGCACGACCGCACCGATCAGATCACCACCGACGCCATTCTTGCCTTTTCGACGATGCGGAACGAAATAACCCGATTGCCGTGGTTCTTTCGCCATTACCGGCGCTTGGGCGTGTCGCATTTTCTGATCGTCGATAATGACAGCGACGACGGAACAGCCCAGTATCTGCAAGACCAACCGGATGTGTCTCTGTGGCAAACCGGAGCCAGCTATCGTGCAGCACGCTTTGGACTGGATTGGATAACCTGGCTGCAAATGCGCTATGGAAGCGGGCACTGGACCTTGATGGTCGATGCAGATGAACTGTTGATCTACGCCGATCACGAAAGCCGATCACTCACCGATCTGACGCGAAAGCTGGACGCGTACGGGCAGCAGGCATTTGGTGCGCTGATGCTGGATATGTATCCGAAGGGTCCGCTGGGGTCTCAATCCTACGATCCAGAAACAGACCCGACGGAACTGTGTTGCTGGTTCGACAGCGGACCATACCGCGCGCAAAGGCAGCAGCCTTTAGGCAACCTCTGGGTGCAGGGCGGCGTGCGGGAGCGGGTCTTTTTCCAGGACAGCCCGGTCCGCTCGCCAACTCTGAACAAAATCCCGCTTGCGCGGTGGTCAGCTGGCTTTGCTTATGTGAATTCGTGCCATTCAGCGCTGCCTCGTCACCTGAACTATTGTTATGACGGACCTGGGGGCAGCGCGCTGTCAGGCGTGTTACTGCACACAAAGTTCCTGCCCGAAGTCACCGAAAAATCCCGCGTCGAAAAGACACGAAGACAGCATTTTCACGACCCCGAAAGGTTCCGGTCATATTACGACGGCATCATAGACGCGCCCGATCTTTGGACGCCTAACTCGGTTCGGTTCGAAGGCTGGGCGCAACTGGTCGAATTGGGCCTGATGCAAGCGGGTGACGTTGACTCTGTCTGATGCCAAAGCGCCGCAGGGGGGAAGTATACCGGATTTAAACCCGTTGCCTCGCAAAGTGCAAAGATGTCATAAAACGTTAATTGTCCGGCACCACTCAGCTATCAGCCACTTTCCGGGCAAGCTCGCGTAAAAAGGGTAGGGCAGTCGCGTGAGCCTTTTGGATTCCTATCGCATGAGATTGCGGCGCAAGCGCCGTCTTTTGCGTTGTATCCGAAAACGGCGCGAACTGGTGTCGGTCAGAAACAATACATCTGCAATCCGCCGAAATGACGTGCTTTTGACCAGCGTCATTCGCAACGAGAAAATCCGCCTGCCCCATTTTCTGGACTATTACCGCAAGCTGGGGGTCAGGCATTTTCTGTTCGTCGACAACAACAGCGATGACGGCTCTGCCGAGTTTCTGGCGCAGCAGACGGATGTCTCGCTCTGGCGGGCCAGGGCAAGCTACAAGCGAGCCACATTCGGGGTTGATTGGGTCAACTATCTTTTGCGCAGCCATGCCCATGGTCATTGGGTTCTGACCGTCGACCCGGACGAGTTCTTTGTCTACCCGTTCTGCGACACCCGACCCATCGGGGCGCTGACAGATTGGCTGGACGATACCGGCGTTCGCAGCTTCGGCACCATGCTGATTGATATGTACCCCCGCGGCCCGATCGAGGAGACGCCTTATCACGAGGGGCAGGACCCGTTCGAGATTGCGCCGTGGTTCGATGCCGGGAACTACATGATTTCGCGCAATCCGGCCTACGGCAATCTTTGGATACAAGGCGGCCCGCGCAGTCGCGTGTTTTTCCAGGACTCTCCGAAAACCGCTCCGGCGCTTAACAAGATCCCATTGGTCAAGTGGAACCGGCGCTACACCTATGTCAGTTCGACCCACGCGCTGCTGCCGCGAGGGTTGAATCAGGTCTATGAACAGAAGGGTGGCGAAAAAACGAGCGGCGCGCTGTTACACGCCAAGCTAATCGACACCCTGGGCGACAAGGCCCAAGAAGAGATGGCGCGCGGTCAGCATTACCGCGCATCGGGCGAATATCGCGCCTATGCCCAGCAGCTTGAGACGCGGCCGGTATTCTGGAACAAGTGGTCCGAGAAATACATCAACTGGCGACAGCTTGAAATTCTGGGGCTTATGTCCAAGGGAAACTGGGCATGAGCAGCCTGGGCATCGTCATGCTGGTTCATACGGCGCTGGACCGGGTCGAGCAGGTAGCCCGCCACTGGACCGCATCCGGATGCCCCGTTGTGATCCATGTGGATCGCAAGGTGCCCAGACCCGATTTTGCCCGCTTCGTGAACAGCTGCGGGGATGATCCACTCATCCAGTTTTCGGAACGTCATGTCTGCGATTGGGGGCGGTGGGGCATCGTCGCGGCCTCACAGTCGGCTGCTGGTCTGTTGCTGGACCGGTTTCCTGACGTGCGCCATGTCTTTCTGTCTTCGGGCGCGTGTCTGCCCTTGCGGCCTGTCGAGGATCTGATCCGGTACCTGGCCGATCGGGAACGCGTCGATTTCATCGAAAGCGCAACCACCCGCGACGTGACCTGGACTATCGGCGGGCTGGATCTTGAACGCTTTACCCTTCGGTTTCCATTTTCATGGCGCAAACACCGCAGGCTGTTTGATACCTATGTGCGACTGCAACGGGCGCTGGGCATCCGCCGCTCGATCCCCGAGGGGCTGGTTCCTCATATGGGCAGCCAATGGTGGTGCCTGACGCGGCAGACCCTGTCGGCAATCCTGCAGGATCCCAAGCGCAAGGTTTACGATCGCTATTTTCAGAAGGTCTGGATACCCGATGAAAGCTATTTTCAAACGCTGGCGCGGTTGTATTCCACCCATATCGAAAGTCGGTCACTGACCCTGTCGAAATTCGACTATCAGGGGCGGCCGCATATGTTCTACGACGATCACCTGCAGGTGCTGCGCCGCTCGGATTGTTTTGTCGCACGCAAGGTTTGGCCGGGTGCTGACAGGTTGTATCAGGCGTTCTTAACAACACAGGCCGGTGCCATGAAGCCAGCCGAACCCAATCCGGGCAAAATCGACCGGCTGTTCGCCAAGGCCGTCGAGCGGCGCATTCGCGGGCGGGACGGATTGTACAATCAAAGCCGGTTTCCCCATACAAATACCGGTTGCGGCCTGACGGCCCACCCCTACTCGGTTCTTCAGGGATTCTCGGAACTGTTCGAGGATTTTGAGCCGTGGCTGACCAACGCCACCGGCGCCCGCGTCCATGGTCACCTTTTTGCACCGGATCGTGCGATGTTTGCCAGCAATGAAACCATGCTGAACGGTGCGCTAAGCGATTGTGCCACCTTGCGCGACTATAATCCGCAAGCGTTCCTGACCAACCTGATCTGGAACACCCGGGGCGAGCGTCAGTGTTTCCAGTACGGACCGGCGGATTGTCAGAAGATCAACACGTTTTTTGCGCGTGACAAGAATGCTCAGATCTCGGTCATTACCGGTGCCTGGGCGGTTTCGTTGTTCCGGTCGAACCTGAACTTTGCCGACATCCGCGCCGAAGCCGCGCGTTTGCAACAGATTGAAACCAAGCAGATAAAGACGCTCAGCACGCTCAGCGACAAGGCTGACATCCGTATTTGGTCAATGGCGGAATTTGTCGAAGCTCCTATGGAGCCTTTGCAGGCCGTGATCGACGATATCGGTACGTCACAGCCCAGCCATGTGACCGAAGCGCCGACAATGGTGGATTTGACCGGGTTCGGTAAATTTTTGCAAAACCTGAAGAACCAGGGGATGCACCCCTATCTGATGGGGGACTTTCCGGTTGATGATGTGTTTGGCGCGCAGAGCAAACCGTTCCGCAAACCCTATCTTGTGAAATAAGGCGCGATGACACCGGATTTCGACTATTTCATCGTGCTGGCGGATATGCGCACAGGCTCGAACCTGTTGGAACAGCACCTGAATGCGCTGAACGGTGTCACCTGCTATGGCGAGGCGTTCAATCCTTACTTCGTCGGCCTGCCAAAACTGTCCGAGATGCTGGGCTTTACCCCCGAAACCCGCGACCCCGATCCGATTGCGCTGATCGACGCGATCCGCGACGCACCGGGTGAGTTGAACGGTTTCCGGTTCTTCAGCACCCATGATCCAAGGGTCTTGGAGCCCGCATTGGAAAACCCTCGCTGTGCTAAGATCATTCTGACGCGCAATCCGCTGGACAGCTACATTTCGTGGAAGATCGCCGTTGCGACGAAACAATGGCGTCTGGTGAATATCAAACAGCGGCGCGATGAAAAGATCACCTTCGACGCCGATGAGTTCGCAGATGAGGTCAACCACCGCACCGCGTTCCTTCTGCGGGTCCAGAACCATATGCAAAAGACCGGGCAGACACCGTTCTACATCAGCTATGACGACCTGAACGATCTGGATATCCTCAACGGCTTGGCCAAATGGCTGGGGGTCAGCGCGCGACTGAAGGGGTTGGAACAACATCTGCGGCGTCAGAACCCCGCGCCTGCCTTGTCCAAAGTCAGCAACCCCGAGGATGTCGAAACAGCAGTCTCAGGGCTTGACCGGTTCAATCTGCACCGGGTCCCGAACTTCGAGCCCCGCCGGGGCCCCGCCGTGGCGCGCCATGTCTGCGCGCCCAGATCGCCGCTGATGTATCTGCCAGTTCGGGGCGGGCCAGAGGCGTCGGTTACGCAATGGCTTGCGGAGCTGGACGGGGCAAAACCCACTGATCTGTTGACCGAGCGTAGCCAGAAACAGGTGCGACGCTGGATGCAGTCCAATTCCGGGCACCGAAAGTTCACCGTGCTACGGCATCCGTTGGCGCGTGCGCACAGTGTTTTCTGCACGAAGATTCTAAGCACAGGTCCCGGCGCTTACGTCAAGATTCGCAACATGATGCGCAACCGGTACAAGTTGCCGATCCCTGCCGAGGTCGAAGAAGGAAGCTATACGCGGGACCAGCACTATGCTGCTTTTTCGGCCTTTGTGGAGTTTCTGCAAAGCATCCTCAGCGGCCAGACCCCGATCCGGGTGGACGGGTTGTGGTGTGCGCAGGCGCAGATGCTTGAGGGGATGGCCTCTTTTGCGTTGCCCGATCTGATCCTGCGCGAGCAGGACCTTGCAACGGCCCTACCCGATCTGGCGCGGCTGATCGGGCATAGCCATCCGCCGCAACCGATACCCGAAGACCCCGATACACCTTTTACGCTGGCGCAGATCTACGACGCCAAGCTTGAAGCGCTGGCGCGAAAAACCTACCAGCGCGACTATGTTCAGTTCGGGTTTGACGATTGGGAGCCGCCTATGGACGAAGGGTGATAACTGTGCCTTCGTTGACCATGGAATAAATCTCTTCCATCTCGTCATTCTTGACCGCAATGCACCCGGCCGTCCAATCCGAGGTCTTTTTGGCGCGCTTGCGTTCCGAACGGCGATTGGGCTGACCGTGGATAAATATATCCCCACCGGGATCGACGCCCGCGGCCTTGGCATTGGCGCGGTCTTCCATATTTGGGTAGGAAATGCCCAGCGACAGGTGATACCTGCTGCGCGGGTTGCGGCGGTCGATCAGGTAAGTGCCTTCGGGCGTCCGGCCATCGCCCTTGCGGGTCTTGGTACCAGCCGGGGCAAAGCCCAGATCAACCTTGTATTCCTTCAGTATCTTCTCGTTATGCAGAAGATACATTTTACGCGCGCCCTTGTTGATGACCAACGAGGTCACCTCGGGCCCGTTATAGCTGAGAAATCTGGGGTTTGCTGAGGCACATGCCGAAAGGCTCAGCGTGGCCATTGCCCCTAATCCAAATGCTCGACGATCCATGTTTTCACTGCCTGCTTCTTTTTTTCTGCATTATGCCAAAAATCAGAAAAACTGAAATCACTTTTTGCTGTGCTCCAGCTGGACGATGCGGCGTTCGATGCTTTCCAGCCGCTCCAGCACCTCATCACGGTAGGCATCGGTCTTGACCTCATCCTCGGCATGGTGCGCGTCTTGCATCGAATTAACGATCAGGCCAACCAACAGGTTCACGACCGCAAAGGTGGTTACCATGATGAACGGAACAAAGAACAACCAGGCGTAGGGGTAGACCTCCATCACCGGGCGTACGATGCCCATTGACCAGCTTTCCAGCGTCATGATCTGGAACAGCGTGTAAGCCGACAGGCCCAGATCGCCGAACCAGTCGGGAAAGGAATACGAGAACAGCTTGGTCGAGATCACCGCGCCGATATAGAACAGGATCGCCATCAGCAGGAACACGCTGGCCATGCCCGGCAAGGCCGAGATGAAACCTTCGACCACCCGGCGCAGCCGCGGTGCGACCGAAATGACGCGCAAAACCCGCAGGATACGCAGCGCCCGCAGAACCGACAGCCCTCCTCCACCCGGGATCAGCGCGATACCAACGATGATGAAATCAAAGACATTCCAACCATTGGTGAAAAACCGGTGTCTGGTCGCAAACAGCTTCATCACGATCTCGGCCACGAAGATAGCAAGACAAATGCCGTCGAGAAAGACAATGGCCGGGCCGAAACGCTCCATCAGACTGGGCGCGGTTTCCATGCCCAAAAGCACGGCGTTGACCAGAATCACGCCCGTGATGAAACGAGCAAAACCCGGATGTTCCACAAATCCCTGCACCCGTTGCCTGAACCCCATTCCGGCCCCTTCCCGTTCGATCATTGTTTTTTCGCCAGCCGGAAACTGGCTGCCAGTTCCGTGTGCGACGACCACCGAAATTGGTCAACCACCTGTACCCATTCAAGTGTGTAACCTGCACTAACCAGAGTTTTTGCGTCTCGCGCGAAAGTGACCGGATTGCACGAGACATATGCGATGACTGGCGGTTTGGCCTGGGCAAGCTCGGTCACCTGCGCCTCGGCCCCGGCACGTGGCGGGTCCAGCACCACCGCGTCAAAGCGTTTGAGTTCATCCGGCATCAGCGGACGGCGGAACAGGTCACGGGCCTCGGTCGTCACCCGCTTCAACCCCTGCGCCATGCGCCAGCCCTGATCCAGCGCCTGCGTCATCTCGGCCTCGCCCTCAACAGCGTGTACCTCGGCGGATTGCGCCAGCGGCAGCGAGAACGTGCCGCTGCCCGCAAACAGATCAACGACCTGTTTACGACCCTGGACGATCTCCAAAACAGCTTGTGTTAGAGCCTGTTCACCGTCCTTTGTGGCCTGTAAAAACGCGCCAGGCGGCGGGGTGACTTTTGCGGGTCCAAACTGCTGTAGTGGAGCGTGACGCATGGCGATAACCTCTCGGTCCCAGGTCAGCCGCGCCAGCCCGTATTGCTCGGTTGCCTGGGCCAATGCCAATTCCAGAGGCCCGTCCAATGGCTTGCCGCCTTTGACCGACACATCCAGTCCGGTCTCGGACAGGGTCAATGTTACGGCCAAAACGCCCTTGCGGCTGCCGCCAAGCAGGGCCAGCGCCTCGGCCACGGGGATTGCGTCAATCAGAGCAGGGTGCAGAAGATGGCAATCCGGGATCTCGGTGATCGTATCGGACGCGCGCCCGTGAAACCCGGCCAATGTGCCCTTTTTGGTGCGCCGCACCGCGATCGTGGCACGGCGGCGCGACTTTGTGGGTGAGGTGTGGATCGGACGCATGGGCGCATCAAGCCCTTGTGCCGACAGCGCGGTCCGCACCACCCCGACCTTCCAGTTCGCGACAAACTCGTCCGAGGCATGCTGCAACTGGCAGCCGCCGCAGGCCTTGTAGTGTCGGCACGGTGCTGTGACCCGATGGTCCGAGGGCGTTTGAACCCGAATTTCGGTCAACAAGTTGCCGACAACCGTACCACTAACCACCTCACCGGGCAGGGTCCGGGGCGCATAGATGGGTCCGTCGGCAATGCCGTCGCCTTGATGGCCGAGGCGAAGAATGGTGATGTCCTGCGTCATGGCTGGCCTGATAACGGGCCGGGCGCAGTAACAAAACCCTTATTCGGCGGCCTCGGTTTGAATGAAACCACCGGACTGGCGATGCCAGAACCGGGCATATAGCCCGTTTTGTGCCAGCAATTCGTTATGCGGACCATTCTCGACGATCCGCCCCTGTTCCAGAACGATGATCCGGTCCATCTCACTGAGCGTCGACAATCGGTGTGCGATGGCCAGCACCGTCTTGCCTTCCATCACCCGATGCAGCGCTGTCTGAATCGCCGCCTCAACTTCGGAATCCAGCGCCGAGGTCGCCTCGTCCAGCACCAGAATCGGCGCGTCCTTAAGGATCGCGCGTGCCAAAGCTATGCGCTGCCGCTGACCGCCGCTCAGCTTGACGCCGCGCTCGCCCAGATGCGCGTCATACCCCTTGCGCCCGTGCGCGTCCTGCAAGTCGGTGATGAATTCATGCGCCTCGGCCTTGTGGGCGGCGGCGATCATTTCTTCCACAGTCGCGTTCGGGTCTCCGTATAGGATATTGTCCCGCGCCGAGCGGTTGAACATCGCGGTTTCCTGCGTGACCATGCCGATCTGCGCGCGCAGACTGTCCTGCGAGACCGCGGCCACATCCTGACCGTCGATCAGAATAGCGCCTTTTTCCCTGTCATAGAGCCGCAACAGCAACGAAACCAACGTCGATTTACCGGCACCGGACGCGCCGACAATGCCCAGCTTTTCGCCCGGTTGTATCGTCAGAGTCAGATCGGCCACGCCGCCCACATCCCGCCCGTATGCGAAGCTGACATTCTGAAACGCGATACTTCCGTCGGGTACGGTCAGGGTCGGCGCGCCCGGCGTATCTTCGACGCGATCGCGTCTGGTCAACGTCTTCATGCCGTTTTCGATCTCACCCACATTGGCGTAAAGCCCCATCAGCGTGAAACTGACCCAGCCGGTCATCTGCGAGATACGGACAGCAACGGCTCCGGCGGCCACGATATCGCCCGCGGTCGCGCTTCCAGCCTGCCACAGCAACAGGGTCGCGCCCAGCAGCAGCACCGGCAGGACACCGGCCAGGGTCATCAGGATGAACCGGAAACTGGCCGACAGCTTGCCAAAGTCCAGCGACCTTTCGCGCAGCTCGACCATTGAATCCCGGGCCGCCTGATCCTCGAACGCAGAATGCGCAAACAGCTTGACCGTCTTAATATTGGTGATCGTATCCACCACCTGCCCCGTGACCATCGCCCGCGCCCCCGCGCGCGCGGCCGAGCGCAGCCTGATACGCGGCAGATACCACCGCACCAGAAGGAAATAGACGACAAGCCAGGCAGCGAAAGGCAACATCACCAGAGGGTGAATAGACCCTAACAAAAGCAATGATCCGGCTAGCGAGGCCAGAGCAAAAACGATCGCGCTGATCGTCTCGGACACAACCTGCGTCATCGCGCTTGAAGTTTGCATCTGCTTTTGTGCGATCCGCCCGGCAAAATCGTCGTCGAAATATGTCACCGACTGACCCATGGTCCAGCGGTTCAACTTGGCCAACACCAGCGGCGGGATATTGGGCATGACGATATAGTTGTTCGATACCGAGGACAGCCCGAACAAGAGCGGGCGCAGCAGCATGAAAAATGCGACCGCGCCCAGGATCTTCCAAAGGTTGCTGACGGTCAGGAAATGCTCGGGCCCGCTGGCTGTGGCGATGTCAATCACGCGGCCCAAAATCCAGGCGGTACCTGCCTCCATCGCACCGGCAATGGCTGAAAAACATGCCGCTGCAAACAGCATGGGCCACGCCCCCGACAGGCACCAGAGGATAAACGCCCCCAGCGTTTGCGGCGGGGGCGTTTCGGTGGATCTGAAAGGTTGGATCAGATCGGCAAGTCTCATTCAGCGGCCTCCGGGTTCATAAAGCCACCTGATTGCCGCGCCCAGAACTGCGCGTATAGGCCGCCCTGCGCCAAAAGGTCGGCATGTGCCCCTTCCTCGACGATGCGACCGCTATCCATCACGAGGATACGATCCATCTGCGCGATGGTGCTCAGGCGGTGAGCGATGGCGATAACGGTCTTGCCCTGCATCATGCCGTAGAGCGTCTCCTGAATCGAAGCTTCGACCTCGGAGTCTAGCGCAGACGTCGCCTCATCCAAGAGCAGGATCGGCGCATCTTTCAGAATGACCCGCGCCAGCGTGACCCGCTGCCGCTGACCACCGCTCAGCTTGACGCCCCGTTCACCGACATGCGCGTTGTACCCGGTGCGGCCCTGCGGGTCCTGCAGGTCAAGGATAAATTCATGCGCCTCGGCCTGCTTCGCGGCGGCGATCATCTGCTCTTCGGTGGCATCCGGACGCCCGTACAGGATGTTGTCGCGGACCGAGCGGTGCAGCAACGCGCTGTCCTGCTGAACCATACCGATACAGCTGCGCAAACTGTCCTGCGTGACGCTTTCGATGTTCTGACCATCGATCAAGATCGCGCCCTGTTCGACGTCGTAGAACCGCAAAAGCAGCTTAACCAGAGTCGATTTTCCCGCCCCCGAACGCCCGATCAGGCCAATCTTTTCGCCGGGGTGAATGGTCATATCGATATGATCCAGTCCACCGGTCTTTCGCCCATAGTGATGCGACAGATCGCGAATTTCGATACGGCCCTCACCAAGTTGCAGGGGTTTGGAGGCAGGGGCATCCAGCAGGTCGATCGGTTGGGCAATCGTTTGCATCCCCTCGGCGACCACGCCAAGCTCGCGGAAGAAGCTGGTAAGCGCCCACATGATCCACCCGGTCATGGCATTCAGGCGCAGCGTCAGCGCCGTCGCAGCAGCGACCACACCGACCGAGGCGCTGCCCTGCATCCACAGAACAATCGCCCAGCCGACCACGCCGACGATCAGAAGGCCATTCAAGCTGACCAGGGCCGCATCCATGATCGTGAAAATCCGCATTTCAACCTGAAACGTGCGCCGGGTCTCCTCGATCGCCTCACGGGCATAGTCCAGCTCTTGCTCGGCGTGAGCGAACATTTTGACGGAATGAATGTTGGTATAGCTGTCCACAACCCGGCCTGTTACCGCGCTGCGCGCGTCAGAAGCCGCCTGCGAGGCTGGCCCGACACGCTGCACGGTCCACCGCACCAACAGCCCATAGAGCGCAAACCAGATCAGCAACGGCAACAGCAGACGCGGGTCCGCCGCCATCAGCAGGATCGCCGCGCCGATCATATAGGCAATCGAGAACGAGATCGCGTCAAACACCTGAAACACGGCCTCGCCCGCCGCCGGCGGTGTCTGCATGATCCGGTTGGCAATCCGCCCGGCAAAGTCGTTTTCGAACCAGCCAACCGATTGACGCAGCACATGTTTATGCGCCCGCCAGCGGATCAGCGTGCCGAAGTTCGGCAGAATTGTATTGTTCAGCAGCAGCACGTCCACGATGTGCAGCAAGGGGCGTAGCAACAGAACAAACGCGGCAACCCACAGCAACTCGGTGCCATGCGCCTGCCAAACCTCGGCCGGAGGGCCGGTCAGCAGGTCAACGACACGGCCCATATAGTAGATCAGGCCAACCTCGACAGCCGCGACCACGATGGAAATGAGCCCCGCCCAGAAGAACACCCGAAAGAACGGACGGGAGTAATCCAGCATGAATGGCCACAGTTGTGTCGGCGGCGTATCGGTTTCACGATAGGCGACAAATGGGTCAACGAGGTTTTCGAAATAGCGAAACATGGAGTTTGCTCCGATTGAGCGGAAAATAGACATGCGAAGAAGAATGGCGCCAAAACACCACCCTTTACGGGGAAAGTGCCCTGGCTTTAGCCGAACCAGATCCCGTAATACATTCGCATTCCTCCATCCATGTGACAGGCGCAGACTAGCCATAAAAAATCAGCTTTGTCATCCCCTTTTGAGACTTCGACTTATTCCGCCAGCAATTCGTCGCGCGTCAGCGAAAAATCCGACGCGATCCAACGCGCCTCAAGTTCGGCCAGTTTCCTGCCCAGCGCCGGACCGGTGAATTCGGGGATCAGATCCTGCGCCTTGATCGGAAACCGCGCAGCGGCGCCGGTTTTCAGTGACTTGGCCATCTGAGGCGACCACGGCTGTTCCAGAAAGGCACATCGCAGCAACGTCTCGTGCAATCCGCCCTCGGCCCCGTAGCGAAAGCCCAGTTCGGCGATATTCGCTGTTCCGGCAGCCTCGTCGCGCATCCGCGTAAGACGCTGCATTTGTGCCCGGCTCAGGCGTAGGGTCGCGGCCACCCCGGGTGGAGCGATGGCGGCCAAGCGGCGCACCGGGTCGGGGGCGGCGCCTGCATCACCTTCGAGCTTGATCAGGATGGCCAGCGCCCGGTCATCCGCGCCGGGCAGGATTTGCGCCAGAACCCCGGCCTGCCGCATCGCCGCGACTGATGGCGCGGGGTCGGGGGCACCCAGCAGCTTTATCAGCTCGGCCCCAACCCGTTCGCGTGACAGCCCGGTCAACCCGTCCAAATGCGATGCAATAGCTGAAAGCGCATCCGCATCGAACCCCGCCTCAGCGTCCCCGTACCAGGCGTGAAAACGGAAATACCTCAGCGAGCGTAGATAGTCTTCGCGAATACGGTCCTGGGCTGATCCGATAAAGCGGACCCGCCGCGCTTGCAAATCCGGCAGACCGCCCAGCGGGTCCAGAACTTCGCCGTCTGCGCGGGCATAAAGCGCGTTCATCGTGAAATCGCGGCGGGCGGCGTCCTCTTCGACCCGATGGGAAAAGGCGACAACCGCTCGGCGGCCGTCGGTTTCAACATCACGGCGGAAGGTTGTGACCTCGTGCGGGATGCCATCACTGACCACCGTGATCGTCCCATGGTCGATCCCGGTTGGAATCGCCTTCAGCCCCGCATCCTCGGCCAGAGAAATGACCTGATCCGGGTGCGCATCCGTTGCGATATCGATATCTGACACAGGGGCGCTCAACAGCGCGTTGCGCACGCATCCACCGACGAACAACGCTTGCGCGCCCGCAGTCGTCAGCGCGGTGCAAACGGCCTGCGTGGCGGGTTTGCCGATCCAGTCTTCGGTGATCCGTGTCATTCCCTTACCCGTGCAGCCAGCCCCCGCAGAATTCGCGCCGTTGCGCCCCAAATGTAATAGGGACCGTACGGAACAGCATAATAGTAACGCCTTTCGCCACGCCACCGGCGCGACTCGACCACATAATTCGCCGGGTCCAGAACATGTGCAAGCGGGACGGAAAAGACCTCGTCGACTTCGCCCGGTTCCGGGACAGGATCAAAGGGGCGGTCCAACACCGCAAGAACTGGCGTCACCGAAAATGAGGTGACGGTTTCATGTGTCGGCAGATGGCCGAGAATTTGGGGCATCTCGAGAGGCAGGCCGATCTCTTCCTGCGCTTCCCTCAACGCCGTGGCGGAAACATCCGCGTCGCCCTCGTCCTGCTTGCCGCCGGGAAAGGCGATCTGGCCCGGATGGTGTTTCAAGGCCGAAGACCGTTTGGTCAGAACAAGCTGCGGCGTCGCGCCGGTCAGCTGGATCGGGACAAGAACACCGGCAGGGCGCAGCTTGCGCCCTGCGGGCAGAACCACCCGGGGGTTGAGGTCAAAATCGCTTGACCCATCGCCGGGGCGGTTCAATGCCGCCGTCAGAACCGAAACCGTATCAGGCACTGTCCGTATCTTCAGCCTCGAACCCGACGGTGCTGGGGTCCAGCACATAATGCGCGCCACAGAACTGGCAATCTGCGGTAACAGTGCCCTCCTCGGTGGTCATCTTCGCGATGTCCTGTGCGGAATAGATCGACAGGCTTTGGCGCACGCGTTCCTCGGAACAGGTGCAGCCGAACTGCACCGATTGCGCATCGTAAACGCGGGGCTGTTCCTCGTGAAACAGACGCACCAGCAGATCTGTGGGCGCAATCGAAGGCCCGATCAGCTCCAGATCATCCACCGTATCCAACAGGATATTCACGCGACCCCAGTTTTCGCCTTCTTCGCCGTCGACCAGATCGGCGGCGGTCAGGATCTCGCCAGACCCCTCACCCGACGCCGCAAACGGCGAGGCTTTGGGCATGTGCTGCAGCATGACACCACCCGCGCGCCAGTGCTCACCCACACCGGGTTCGGTCGATTTTCCGAAACTCAGCGAGAACCGGGTCGGCAATTGCTCGGACTGCGCAAAGTAGGCCTCGGCACAGGCGCTGAGCGAACCACCGGCCAGCGGCGTGATCCCCTGATAGGGCTGGGTGCCCTCGCCCTGATCGATCATGATCGCAAAATACCCCTCGCCCACCTGATCAAAAGGGGCGGCGTCGGTCAGGCGGTCCCGGTCAAAGCTGGCATAGGCGCGAATCTTTGCGGGCTGCCCGTCTTCTTGCGGCGCATAGTAATCGGTCGCGATCATCCGCACCGCACCTTTGGACTGAACCTGCAGGGACAGTTTCCAGCGCAGCGAAATGGTCTGGCCGATCAATGCGGTCAGCAGGGCCATCTCGGCCACAAGCGCCTCGACCTTCTCGGGATAGTCGTGTTGCTTGAGGATGCCGTCCAGCACACCGTCCAAGCGGGCCACGCGGCCACGCATGTCCGATACATCCAGTTGAAAGGGCAGGACGGTGTCGTCCCACGCGATTTTCGTTCCAAGAGACATGGGGTTTCCTTACACGCCACAGGTTGGCATACCGCCACCATATAGGTCGAACAATCCGGGTTGAAAGGGGCCATACATGATCAGGCGTTTTGGGGAAAGCCCCGTTCCGGGCCAGACATATACGCGCCGCGCCGGAGCTTACGCCCTGTTGCCGCAGGGCCATCGTCTGCTACTCACTTGTCAGATGGAACCCGGCCCTGATCTGCAATTGCCCGGCGGAGGGATTGATCCCGGGGAATCGCCGATCACCGCGCTGCATCGCGAAGTGTTCGAGGAAACCGGCTGGCTGATCGCCACACCCCGCCGTGTCGGAGCATTCCGCCGATTCGCCTATATGCCCGAATACGATCTCTGGGCCGAGAAAATCTGCCTGATTTATCAGGCCCGGCCGATACGTCGGCTCAGCGCCCCGTCCGAGCCGTTTCACGAAGCGCTGTGGATGGATGCCTGCGACGCCGCGCAGATGCTCGGCAATTCCGGAGACCGTCATTTCGCCATGCGGTACCTGCAAGGCTGCTAAGTGCCGTTGTATTCGAAGAACACGGCGGATACATCGTCATCCATAGCGCCTTTGGGCGACATCGCCTGAGACAGACGCCAGAACAGATCGTCCAGAAACTCGGACCCGTCCCGCGTGCCCGATGCACAGTCCACGGCCATGTCCCGCAGGCCATCTTCGTCAAGGAACGATCCATCGGTCAAGCGGCATTCCGTGAACCCGTCCGAATACAAAAGCAGCCGGTCCCCCGGGTCCAGATAGGTCTCGGTCTGCTGAAACTGCACGTCCGGCAACAGACCGATCGGCAGGCCGCCCTCTCCCAGAAACTCGGTGCGACCGTCCCGGCGCAACACCAGAGGGTGCGGATGTCCGGCTTGTACCATTTTCATATGGCCGTTGCGCAAATCCACGATGGCGTAAACCATGGTAAAATATTCCTCGACCCCTGTGTCGGCCATCAGGCGCGAGTTCAGCTGCGCGGCAACCTCGGCCGGGGGCAGCAAGGCGTAGAATTTGTTGAACCGCCGCTCCATGGCGAGGTTCTGGTCGAAATGTTTGCTGGACAGGTACCCACCCAACCGGGCTGTCATCATCGCCGAGGTGATCCCGTGGCCCGACACATCGATGCTGTAAAACCCCAGCCGGTTTACCCCGGGTGAGAACATGCCCACCAGATCGCCACCGATATGACCGCAGGGTTTCAGCAACAGGCTGACCTGAGATTTTCCGAACGTCTTTTTCAGCTCGGGCACCAGTGATTCCTGGATCTTGCGCGCCTGCATCAGGTCCTTGTCGATGGCGTCATGCACCACCCGCAGCTCGGCCAGGGCGGATTCGATCATCCGGTTCTTTTCGGACAACTCACGCTGCATAAGCAGGATCCGCGCGCCGGCGGCGATACGTGCACGCAGCTCGTCCGCCTCAAGCGGTTTGATCAGAAAGTCATCTGCCCCGGCGTCCAGACCGCGCGCGACTTCCTGCTTTTCGCTCTTGGACGTCAACAGGATGAAATAGCTGTATTGGTCCGTGTCCAGCGCCCGAAACGCCTGGCAGAATTCCAGCCCGCTCATTCCCGGCATGACCCAGTCGCTGAGAACCAGATCGGGCGGTTCAGCCTTGCAGATTGCAATCGCATCCTCGCCGCTGTCGGCCTCAAGTACCTCGAAGCCCCATTTCTTGAGCGACGCCACCAGAATGCGACGCTGCAGGCGGCTGTCATCGACGATCAGTACCTTCTGAATCGCGCCGAAATCGGGATCAACCCTGGTTTCGGCTTGGCTGCTTTGTGACACTCTGACTATCCTGATCGGCCGCGATGCCGCCAGACTAGGTGCGGGCCACTTAACATCGGGTGAAAGCCCGATTGCTTTCCGCTTAACCGACTGTTTACGCGGGCTGGCATAACAATGACCCATCGCGCATCAAGGCGGAGGCGGGCCATGATTGACTGGCCAAGAGTCAAACAATTGCGGCACGAAGTGGGCGCGGAAGAATTCGACGAGGTCGTGCAGATTTTTCTGGATGAGGTGCAAGAGGTCCTGTCCCGGTTGCCGCGGGAAACCGGCGATACCCAGATGGAACAGAACCTGCACTTTCTGAAAGGCAGCGCGTTGAGTCTGGGTTTCGATCGGTTTTCTAAGCTGTGTCAGGACGGAGAACGTCGCGCCGCCGAGGGCGCTGGCAAGGAAGTTGATATCCCCGGAATCATCGCCAGCTTTGATCAGTCCAAGGCTGTCTTCGATGCCGAGCTAACGCAAAATCTGGACTGACACGGCCTAGATTACGAATTGCGCCAGCGTCTCATCTTCGGTGATATCCGTGTAGGTGAAACCAGCCTCGTCCAGATGGGCAAACAGGCGCATGAAATTCTCGGGTTTACGGGTTTCGATCCCGATCAGGACCGAGCCGAAATTGCGCGCTGATTTCTTCATGTATTCGAACCGGGCAATGTCGTCTTCGGGGCCGAGGATATTCAGGAACTCTTTCAGCGCACCGGGGCGCTGCGGCAGGCGCAGGATGAAATACTTCTTCACGCCAGAATAGCGCTGCGCGCGTTCCTTGACTTCGGGCAGGCGCTCGAAATCAAAATTGCCGCCCGAGGTGACACAAACGACCGTCTTGCCACGGACAAAGCTCTGCACATCACCAATGGCCTCGACGGCCAGGGCACCGGCGGGTTCAAGAACGATGCCCTCGACATTCAGCATCTCGATCATCGTGGCGCAGATGCGATCTTCGGACAGGGTCAAGACGTCCGACAGGTGGCGCGTTTTCAGCAGTTCGAATGGTTTCTCACCGATCCGGCCCACGGCAGCCCCATCAACAAAGGTATCCACGTGATCCAGAGCCACCGGATGCCCGGCCGCCAAAGCTGCGCGCAGACAGGCCCCGCCCGCTGGTTCGACAAACAGACAGTGGGTCCGGTCCCCGAACCAGGTCGCCACGCCCGAGGACATGCCGCCGCCGCCAACCGGCAGCACCACATGATCCGGCACGCGGCCCAACTGTTCTTCGATCTCGGCCGCCAACGAGGCTTGCCCCTCGATCACGTCATCGTCGTCGAAAGGCGACAGGAAATACCCGCCCTGTTCGGCGCACCATTTCTGTGCGGCAGCCAGAGTGTCATCGAAATAGTCTCCGGTCAGATGAATCTCGACATTCTCGCCGCCAAAAATCCGCGTCTTCTGAATCTTCTGCTGCGGCGTGGTGACGGGCATGAAGATCACACCTTTCACATCCAGATGCTTGCACATATAGGCCACGCCCTGCGCGTGGTTGCCCGCGCTGGCGCAGACGAACAACTCCTGACCCTGCTGCTTGCGCATGGCGTTGAACGCGCCCCGGATCTTATATGAGCGCACCGGGCTGAGGTCCTCGCGCTTGAGCCAAATATCGGCCCCGTAACGGTCGGACAAATGGGCATTCCGCTGCAACGGCGTCGCCGGAAAGACAGAGCGCATCGCCTGTTCGGCTGCGCGTGCGCGGGTCATGAAACTACTCATGACCGTGTCAGTGGCTTATCCTGAGCAAAAGGGCAAGGAATACATATGTGTACGGGTCAGGAGAGTTGGCGCTTTTCGATGAAGACGCCATAGATCGTCGTCAAAATGCTGACGTTTATCAGCGGAACGATCACCATACTCGCGAACAGAACTATCAATACACCGATGATCGGGATGAAAAGCAATATGGAAGCCAGCAACTGAAGAAGTATTTGGAACATCACAGACAAGACAACCAGCAGCGCGATTGCGCCACTTGCACCCGATGTGGCCTGCCAAGCCTCGGAAAGCTTTACTGATTTACCAATCGCAGCGCCAGGCAATATCGGTGACGCGCGATAAAACGCCAGGGTCAAAACAATGACCAAACCGACCCAGAAAATGCTCCCTAATACTGCCGAGGATTGCGCCAACATACTCATGATCAGCGCTGCCGGAATCATAATGACAAAAGCCAACAGGAAAAGCATCAGAAGACGCCCAAAATAGGCGAGAACCCGGTCAAATCTGAAAGGTGGCACCAGCCCGGTTGGATACTCCTCCAGCAGGACAAAGCGGTGCCAGGAGACGACGATCCAAAGCATGACTCCAAAAACAACCACCACGATGTTCAGCAGAAATCCGGTGAAAGATCCGGCATTGACACCTTCCGGGAACCCGGTGGTTTCGCTGTTGAATTCTTCAAACGGGATACCGAACAAAAAGAACAGACCAACCACCAATGCGCCGCCAATAAACGCAGGTACAACAGATATTTGCAAAGCCTGTGTCAGATTCCTAAGAACCATCTTCACCGAATGTACGAAAATCTCCAATCCCAGCACGAAAACCGCCCTCTCAACCAACCCTTGTTCTCTATCGCTTCGTTTCACCCCAATTCCTGACCTGCGTCAATCCACACAGCTTGCCCCCACGTCCAAAACCCGTTAGGGGCCAGTCGTTCTACGCATAAAGGGAAGTCAGATGTCCGCGCCCAAGAAAGTTGTTCTGGCCTATTCCGGTGGCCTTGATACCTCGATCATTCTGAAATGGCTGCAGACCGAGTATGGTTGTGAGGTCGTGACCTTCACCGCCGATCTGGGTCAGGGTGAAGAGCTTGAGCCCGCCCGCCAAAAAGCCGAGCTGCTGGGGATCAAGCCCGAGAACATCTATATCGAGGACATCCGCGAAGAATTCGTCCGCGATTTCGTCTTCCCGATGTTCCGCGCCAATGCGCAGTATGAAGGTCTGTATCTGCTGGGCACGTCGATCGCGCGGCCGCTGATCTCGAAACGTCTGGTTGAGATTGCCGAGGCAACCGGTGCTGACGCCGTCGCCCATGGCGCGACCGGCAAGGGCAACGATCAGGTCCGGTTCGAACTGGCCGCTTACGCGCTGAACCCCGACATTAAGGTTATTGCTCCGTGGCGCGAGTGGGACCTGACCAGCCGCACCAAACTGCTGGAATTTGCCGAGGCGAACCAGATCCCGATTGCCAAAGACAAACGCGGCGAAGCTCCGTTTTCGGTCGATGCCAACCTGCTGCACACCTCGTCGGAAGGTAAGGTTCTGGAAGACCCCGCCGATATGGCGCCCGATTACGTCTATCAGCGCACCGTCCACCCCGAGGATGCGCCGAATGAGCCCGAGTTCATCGAAATCGGCTTTGAAAAAGGCGACGCGGTCAGCATCAATGGCGAGGCGATGAGCCCCGCGACCATCCTGACCAAGTTGAACGAATATGGCGGCAAGCACGGTATCGGTCGCCTCGACCTGGTCGAAGGCCGGTTCGTTGGCATGAAGTCGCGCGGCATCTACGAAACTCCCGGCGGTACCATCCTGCTTGAGGCGCATCGTGGCATCGAATCCATCACCATGGACCGCGGCGCAATGCACCTGAAAGACCAGCTGATGCCGCAATATGCGGAACTGATCTATAACGGCTTCTGGTACTCGCCCGAGCGGGAAATGCTGCAGGCGGCGATCGACAAATCCCAGGAGCACGTGACCGGCACAGTCCGCGTGAAGCTGTATAAGGGTCTTGCCTCGACTGTGGGCCGCTGGTCGGATCACTCGCTCTATTCCGAGGCGCATGTGACCTTTGAAGAAGATGCTGGAGCCTACGATCAGACTGATGCGGCTGGCTTCATTCAACTGAACGCGCTGCGCCTGAAACTGCTGGCCGCGCGAGACAAACGGGTCAAGTAACTCAAGGTAAAGTTGCAGTTCATTGATGCGACGCAACTTTGCCTAAATAATGCCCGGTTGATTGATCACCGATAAAGGGCCGTCCCAAGCGTGGGTCGGCCTTTTTTGATCAATCCAATTGAGGCATCCATGCAGACAGAAGCGCAACAAGGCATCCCGACAGATTTCGAGTTCCGGGGGTCAGCCGGTGAATTTTTCGGAATCTGGATCGTCAACCTGTTGCTGTCGATCGTGACACTGGGCATTTACAGCGCCTGGGCAAAGGTCCGGACCAAGAAATACTTCTATCAGAACACCTATGTCGCTGGACGCAGCTTTGATTATCACGCAACCGGAAAACAGATTCTGATCGGCCGCCTGATCGTGGTGGCCGGGATTATTGCCTATTCGGTTCTGGCCGTCATTCCGTTGCTGAACCTGCTAATGCTACTGGGCCTGCTGGGCCTGATTCCATATCTGCTGGTTCGGTCGCTGCGGTTCAATGCGCGGATGTCCAGCTGGTCGAATGTGCGATTTGTATTTCATGGAACAACCGGGAATGCGGCGATGAACTATTTCCTCTACCCGATTATCGCGGCCCTGACGCTTTACACGACCTGGCCGTTTGTGACACGCGCGGTTCAGCGGTTTCACGTGAATGGCCACACCTTTGGCAAGACACCGATGTTTTTCGACGCGCCGATCGGACCATTTTACAAGGCGTTGTTGGCCGCCTTTGTCTGGGTTCTTTTCGCCACGATTCTTGCGATCAGTTTCGCTGGGAACGGCACCGACGTGCTAGAAGCCTTTCGGGCTATTGAGGACAATCCAGAGAACATCATGGCTGTAGTCACGATCTTCTCGATCTACGGAGCCATGTTTCTGATCCTGATCCCGGCCGCAATCATATATCACACTATGGTTCGGAACGTCGTCTACAACTACACGGTTCTGGGCGACAACCATCGGTTCTATTCGGATGTCTCTCCGCTGCGGATGCTTTGGATTTCTGTTTCAAACTTTGTTGTCGTCGTCATGACACTTGGCCTGATGCTGCCCTGGGCACATGTGCGCCGGGTGCGCTATCTGGCCAGCCACACCACGTTCATCCCCGGCGGGCCGCTGGATGAGTTCATCGACGATGTGACTGCGAATGTCAGCGCCATTGGCGATGCTTACGGCGATATTGAGGGTTTCGATATCGGCCTCGCAGTCTGACGTGGCACCAGCGCCCAAAGACATCGGCACGTCCGTCACCGGGCGCGCCTATCCTCCGCTCAGCTCGCGCGAGGTGCCGGTGCGTTTTGCCATCGGTACCAATACGGCCTGGCTGATTGACGGAAATGAACGGGTCATGGCCCGCTCGAACCCGGCCGAATTGAAGATCGAACCTCGTGTTGGCAAAACCGAACGGCGCGTGATCTTTCCGGACGGAACCCTGTTCCTGACCAACAACCACGACGCGCTCGAGCACGTGATCGGGGATACCAGCGGCTCGATCCTGCATGGGTTCGAGCGGCTTCATCCCCGGCTGATCGTTGTAACTCTGGCTTGTATTGTCGGCATCTGGGGTGTCTGGAAATACGGACTGACCGTTTTGGTGTCGCTGGCGGTGTGGATGACTCCGCCCACCCTGACAGCAGCGATAGACAGCAGCGCGTTGCAGACCATCGATACCCTTATCGCCGAGCCCAGCGCCCTGCCCGCCGACAAACGGGACGAGGTTCAGGCTAGTTTCGACCAGATTCTGGCGGCGCTGGGTCCCGAGGCCGAGCGCCATGCATACAAGCTGGAGTTCCGGCACCTGCCAGGCATGGGCCCAAATGCATTGGCGCTGCCAAACGGGACGATTGTGATAACGGACGACCTGGTCAAGGTTGCCTCAAGGGATGCAGTAGCGGGTGTTATCGGGCACGAAATTGGTCATGTGGCCGAAAAGCACGGGCTGCACCAGATCTACCGCTCGGTCGGTGGGTTCGTTCTGATCAGCCTGCTTGCGGGCGATACCGGACCGATTCTGGAAGACGTGTTGCTGGAAGGCAATCTGATCCTGTCACTGTCCTATTCGCGCCAGCACGAATTGGCTGCCGACCGCTTTGGCGTCGCCCTTGCGGATCGCGCTGGGTTTGACCCCGATGGGTTGGGCGAGTTCTTTGACCTTATGGCCGAAGAATATGGCGATCACGAGGATGACTGGTTCAGCACCCATCCAGGTTTCAGCGATCGGCAGAACAACCTGCAAGATCTGACCCAAGGTCACTAGAAATACGCCCTTGTCCGCCTATGACGCGCTGCCTAATGGTCCCCCGACAGGAGGACCCAAATGACACTCAGCACCATAGCCGGAGACATTCAGAAGAACCTTATGGGCAAGACCTTCGACGGAACGCTTAAATTCGATTGTGGCGACGAAGGCGTTATCGTTCTGGCCGACAACTCCGCCACCACCGTTGACCGCGATACCGACTGCACCATCCGTATCTCGCGTGACAATCTGACCAAGCTGTTGACCGGCAAGCTGAACCCGATGACTGGCGTTGCTTTAGGCAAGCTGAAAATCTCGGGCAATATGGGGGTGGCGATGAAATTGGGGCAGCTTCTGGGATAAATTCGTTTCACCAGCCCGTGACCAACGATGACAACGGATTGCATGACCCGGAAACACACGGCAGCCTGAGTGTCGAAGGAGACACGCCATGACCCGGACTGCCCATTTTGCCGATCTAAAACCCGCGCTGCTGTTCGCTCTGATTGCCCTTGTCGCAACCCTGCGCGCGCTGCCTGCCCCGGCGGCCGGCGCTGAAACGCTGACCGTGGCCGGTGGCTGTTTCTGGTGCGTTGAATCCGATTTTGAATCCGTTCCCGGTGTGATCGGGGCCGTTTCTGGTTACACCGGCGGCACGTCGGCCAACCCGACTTATGATCAGGTGTCCAGCGGCGGAAGCGGACATTATGAAGCGGTCCAGATCACCTTTGACCCGGCCCGAGTTAGCCGAGAAACCCTGTTGAACATGTTTTTCCGATCCGTTGATCCCACTGATGCGGGCGGTCAGTTCTGCGACCGCGGAGAGAGCTACAGAACTGCGATTTTTGTCTCTAATTCAGGCGAAAAAGCCGCTGCTCAAGCTGCCAAAACAGATGCACAAAAGGCGCTAGGGCAGAAAGTTGTTACGCCCATCCTGCAGGCAAGCACGTTCTACCCGGCCGAGGCGTACCATCAGGATTACTACAAGGGCGACAAGCTGGTTTTAACCCGGTTCGGCCCCAAGCGTCAGAAAAATGCTTATAAGGCCTATCGCAAAGCCTGCGGCCGTGACGCGCGCGTCAAACAGCTTTGGGGCACGAGCGCACCCTTCGCCGGATCCTAATCCAGCCGTGCCTCGCGCACTTCTTTCAGGTCGGGAATGACATCTGCTGTTCCGTGCCGCGTAACCATCAGGGCCGCGGCACGCATCGCTTGTGAAATCGCCTGCGACATTGGCATCCCGTGATCCATTGCCGCCAGTACATAGCCGGTAAAGGTGTCACCTGCTCCGGTCGTGTCGACGGGATCAACTTTGTAGGCGGCAAAATCGACCGGATCGTGGCCGCGCTGGAAGTACCGCGCGCCTTTTGCGCCAAGGGTGACGACAACATCGTCAACGGGCAAAGCATCAAGGGCAATACCTGTTGCCTGCTGCAACTGTTCCGCCTCAATCTCGTTCAGGATCAGGAATTCCAGATGGGGAAGTACAACCTCGACGGCCTCGGCCTGAAACGGGGCTGCGGCATAGCAGACCTTGAGGCCCAGCTTGCGACCCAACTCTGCGGCATGAACCTGAGCGTTGGTTTCATTCTGCATCACCAACAGATCGCCAGATGCGGCGGCTGACAAAGCCTGGCCCAATTGATCTTTGGTGATTGCGTGGTTGGCGCCCTGGTACAGGATTATGTTGTTTTCGCCCTCAGCATCCACCGCGATGATGGCGTGGCCGGTGGGAACATCCACCTGCGCAATATGACGCGTATCCACCCCGTATTCGGTTAGCCTGTCGCGGGCCCAGTCACCCTCGGGACCGACCGAACCGATATGGGCCACCTGCGCGCCGGCACGCGCCGCCGCGACAGACATATTCGCACCCTTGCCACCCAGAAACCGGTCCAACCGGCGCGCAGCCAGGGTTTCCCCCGGCCCCGGCAGGTGCGGCAAGTCATAGATCATATCCGCATTGATCGAGCCGAGGTTCCAGATGGTCATCGTTTACCCAATATCGCAAGAGGCCAATATGGCCATGTTCAGGATGTCATTTGCGGTCGCGTTGGTCGAACAGATCTGAATCGGTTTGTCGACACCGGACAGGATCGGTCCAATCACGGTGGCCCCTCCCATTTCTTGCATCAACTTGGTCGAGATCGACGCCGAGTGCCGCGCCGGTACGATCAGAATGTTTGCGGGTCCTGTCAGGCGCTGGAACGGGTATGCGGCTTGCTGATCCATGTTCAGGGCCACGTCCACGGTCATTTCGCCTTCGTATTCAAAGTCAACGCCACGCTGATCCAGAACCGCCGGTGCGCGGTGCATTTTCTCTGCCCGTTCTGATACCGGGTAACCAAAAGTCGAGAAACTGACAAAGGCTACGCGAGGTTCAAGCCCCATGTGACGCGCCACGGCAGCCGAACGTTCGGCGATATTGGCCAGATCGTTCTCATCCGGCCATTCATGGACCAGAGTATCTCCGATCAGCACAATCCGACCTTTATGCAGCAGCGCTGTCACACCTGCAGCGCCATGCGTCGCATCTGCGTCAAACACGTGGTTGATCCGGTCCAGAACATGCGCCGATTTGCGGGTCGCCCCTGTCACCAGACCATCGCCATGCCCGTGCGCCAACATCAGGGACGAGAATACGTGCCGATCCCGCGCCGCCAGACGGTGGATATCCTTGCGATCGAAGCCTTTGCGCTGCAGCCGCTGATAGAGGAAATCCTTGTAAGCATCCAAATGCATTGTGTTGGCAGCGTTCACAACATCCAGTTCGCGCACCGCATCGCCAAGCCCGGCCTCCTCCAGCTTTTGTTTGACCTCATCAGGACGCCCGACAACCAGAGCTTTGCCAAAGCCCGACCGCTGATACATCACCGCCGCGCGCAATACCCGGGGGTCGTCACCTTCGGCAAAGATCATGCGGCTTTGCGCCTGACGCGCGCGGGCGTTCAACCCCCGCAGAATGCTGGCGGTCGGGTCCATGCGGGATTTCAGGCTCAGCTCATAAGCGTCCATATCGATGATCGGACGGCGGGCTGCACCGGTATCCATGCCAGCCTTGGCGACCGCAGGCGGAATCCGGTGGATCAGGCGCGGGTCAAACGGTGTGGGAATGATATAGTCGCGACCAAAGGTCAGCGACTTGCCATAGGCCATGGCGACTTCATCCGGCACATCCTCGCGCGCCAGATTGGCCAGCGCATGAGCGCAAGCGATCTTCATCTCGTCATTGATAGCGCGGGCATGGATGTCTAAAGCGCCTCGGAACAGATAGGGGAAACCCAGTACGTTGTTGACCTGATTGGGATAATCGCTTCGCCCGGTTGCGACGATGGCATCAACGCGCACCTCATGCGCCTCTTCTGGGGTAATCTCGGGGTCAGGGTTCGCCATCGCAAAGATCACCGGATTGTCGGCCATGCTGGCGACCATGTCCTGCGTGACCGCGCCCTTGACCGATACGCCCAGGAACACGTCCGCGCCTTTCATGGCGTCTTCCAACGTGCGCAGGTCTGTGGTGATGGCGTGGGCCGATTTCCACTGGTTCATCCCGTCAGTTCGGCCCTGATAGATCACACCCTTGGTGTCACAGACAATGCAATTTTCATGCTTTGCACCCATCGCCTTGAGCAGTTCGATGCAAGCGATGCCCGCAGCTCCGGCACCGTTCAGGACGATCTTCACATCCTCGATCTTCTTGCCTGAAATGTGCAGCGCATTGATCAGTCCCGCTGCGCAGATCACCGCCGTCCCATGCTGGTCATCGTGGAAGACGGGGATATCCATTTCTTCCTTCAGACGCTGCTCGATGATGAAACACTCGGGTGCCTTGATGTCTTCGAGGTTGATGCCGCCAAAGGTCGGCCCCATCAGCCGCACGGCACGACAGAATTCATCCGGGTCCTCGGTGTCCAGTTCGATATCGATTGAGTTCACATCGGCAAAGCGCTTGAACAGGACCGATTTCCCCTCCATCACCGGTTTCGAGCCCAGCGCACCAAGATTTCCAAGGCCCAGAACGGCGGTCCCGTTCGAGATCACCGCCACCAGATTGCCCTTGTTGGTATAATCATACGCCGTCTCGGGCGCTTCGGCGATAGCTTCACATGGAACAGCAACACCAGGGCTATAGGCCAGCGACAGATCGCGCTGGGTTGTCATTGGCACGGTGGCCTGCACCTCCCACTTGCCGGGGGTGGGGTCGAGGTGAAAGGCCAGCGCCTCTTCTTTGGTGATCTTCGCTTTGGGCATCTTATATGTCGTTTCCATGACTTTGGGGCTCTCGCCTCATAGCGCAGGCGGCGCCGCGCCTCAACGAGAATGAGTTTTCGCCTTTTACAGAAGATGCGGGATTTGTAAGGTCGCGCCCGGAACACGCCAGAAGGGGGCCGGTTTTGTCCACAGTCACGCCGATGATGGCACAATATCTCGAGATCAAAGAGGCCCATGCCGACGCCCTGCTGTTTTATCGCATGGGTGATTTCTACGAGATGTTTTTCGAGGATGCCGTCAACGCGGCCGAAGCGTTGGACATTGCCCTAACCAAACGCGGTAAGCACAATGGCACCGACATCCCAATGTGCGGCGTGCCGGTGCATTCCGCCGAAGGCTACCTGCTGACCCTGATCCGCAAGGGCTTTCGCGTCGCCGTCTGCGAACAGATGGAAAGCCCGGCCGAAGCGAAGAAAAGAGGCTCTAAATCAGTCGTAAAACGCGATGTCGTCCGCCTTGTGACGCCCGGCACGCTGACCGAAGACGCGCTTTTGGAAGCCCGAAGCCACAACTTTCTGGCCACCTATTCCGAGGTTCGGGACGAGGCCGCCCTGGCTTGGGCCGATATCTCGACCGGTGCGTTCCACGTGATGCCACTTACCTCGGTTCGGCTCAGCCCCGAGTTGGCACGGCTGGCTCCGTCCGAACTGATCGTGGCAGACGGACTGGAACAAAACCTGCAGGACACGGTGCGCGATCTCGGTATCTCGCTGACCCCGATCGGTCGCGCCAGTTTCGACAGCACGGCGGCGGAAAAGCGTATTTGCGCGCTGTTTCACGTCGGCGCGCTGGATGCATTCGGGAATTTCGGGCGCGCCGAGGTGTCGGCGATGGGTGCGCTGATCGACTATCTTGAGATTACCCAGAAGGGCAAGCTGCCGCTGCTGCAAACTCCTTTGAAAGAATCCGAGGACCGCGTGGTCCAGATCGACGCCGCCACACGCCGCAATCTGGAACTGACCCGTTCGCTCTCGGGTGGGCGCGCCGGATCACTGCTGTCGGTGGTGGACCGAACAGTGACACCAGGCGGGGCGCGGTTGCTGGAACAGCGCCTCTCGAGCCCGTCGCGCAATCTGGATGTGATCCATGCCCGTCTTGACGCAGTAGGTTTCGCGACTGAGGACGGCCTGACCGCCTCGGATCTGCGCGAAGCATTGCGCAAAACACCCGACCTTGACCGCGCGCTGTCGCGGCTGTCGCTCGACCGCGGTGGGCCCCGCGATCTCGCCGCGATTCGCAATGGTTTGGCGCAGGCGGTCACGATCGCCGGAATTTGCGAAGGTCAGGACCTTCCGATACTGCTGGCGACCGCGCTACAGAACCTTGTCGGCTTCGATGATCTGCTGACCCTGCTGGACGAGGCTCTGGTTGCGGAACCACCCCTGCTGGCCCGCGACGGAGGGTTCATCGCACCCGGTTTTGACAGCGAACTGGATGAGGCCCGGACGCTGCGGGACGAAGGTCGCTCGGTCATAGCCGGTTTTCAGCAGAAATATGCGGAACATACCGGCATCGCTTCGCTGAAGATAAAACACAACAATGTGTTGGGCTATTTTATCGAGACCACGGCGACGCATGCCGAGAAAATGCTGAGCCCGCCGTTCAGCGAAACCTACATTCATCGCCAAACCACCGCCAATCAGGTGCGGTTCACCACGGTCGAACTGTCCGAAATCGAGACCCGTATTTTAAACGCGGGCAATCTGGCGCTTGAGATCGAAAAGCGGCTCTATCAAAGGCTTTCGAGCGAAATTCTAACCCTCGCCGCGCGACTCAACCAAGCCGCCCGAGGGCTGGCAGAGCTCGACCTGACCACAGCGCTCGCCGATCTGGCGCGTGGTGAAAACTGGTGTCGCCCGCAGGTCGACACATCTCGAACTTTCAGCGTGCAGGGTGGCCGCCACCCCGTAGTTGAACACGCGTTACGACATCAAGGGGGCGATGCCTTTGTCGCCAATGATTGCGACCTTAGCGCCGACCAAGGCGCGGCAATCTGGCTGCTGACCGGCCCGAACATGGCCGGTAAATCAACCTTTCTGCGCCAGAACGCCTTGATCGCGCTGCTGGCACAAATGGGCAGCTATGTCCCCGCCGAACAAGCTCAGATCGGCGTGATCAGCCAGCTTTTCAGTCGCGTCGGTGCCTCTGACGATCTGGCCCGGGGTCGCTCGACCTTCATGGTCGAAATGGTCGAAACCGCCGCCATTCTCAATCAGGCTGACGACCGCGCGCTGGTCATTCTCGACGAGATTGGCCGCGGAACCGCCACTTATGACGGTCTCTCGATCGCCTGGGCCACACTGGAACACCTGCACGCATCGAACAAATGCCGGGCCCTGTTTGCCACCCATTACCACGAACTCACGGCGCTGGCAGGCAAACTGGAGGGCGTCGACAACGCCACCGTTGCGGTCAAGGAATGGGAAGGCGAGGTCATCTTCCTGCACGAAGTTCACAAAGGTGCCGCCGACCGCTCCTACGGCGTACAGGTCGCGCAACTTGCGGGCCTACCCGCTTCGGTTGTCGACCGCGCGCGCGTCGTCCTGGATCAACTGGAAAAAACCGAGCGAGAGGGAGGCAAACAAAAAGCCCTGATCGACGATCTTCCCCTGTTTTCAGCCTCTCCACCACCACCGCCCGCACCCAAAACCTCCCCCGTCACCGAGATGCTGAACGACATCCTTCCCGACGAACTCAGCCCCCGCGAAGCACTCGATCTGATCTACAAACTGAAAGAGGCGGCCAAATCCTGACCGCCCCTTCATCTTTTCGAAAATACTCTCGCCGAAGGCTTGGCCTCGCAGAGGCCAATCAACTCGCTGGTGTCGATGACACGCCTACCTGCGCCGGGCGCAGCAACCGGTCGTGCAACATGAAGCCTTCTGCCGAGACCTGAATAATGTCCCCCGCACGGGTGCCGGGCACCGGGGCTTCAAACATTGCTTCATGTACGTTCGGGTCAAACCGATCACCGACTTCAGGCGTGATGACCTCGATCCCGTGTTTCTGGAACACGTCCTTCAGCGCCCGCATGGTCAGTTCGACACCTTCGATCAGACCTGCAGCCACCTCTTTCTGCTCATCGGTCGCAGCCTCAAGCGCGCGTTTCATGTTGTCGTAGACCGGCAACATGTCGCGGGCCAGTTTTGAGCCGCCATACTGCTCGGCATCGCGACGCGCCTTGTCACCACGTTTGCGCGCGTTTTCGGCATCCGCCAGTGCGCGCATAAAGCGGTCTTTGTATTCGTCCCGCTGCGCCCGCAGCTCGTCCAGCTCCAGCGCTTCTTCACTGATCTCGGCAATTTCCTCGGCCAGTTCTTCCGCTTCGGCGGACATGATATCGTCCAGAAATTCTTCGTTCTTGGGCTCTGCCATTTCTTACCCTCTAGCTCCGGTCGGATATCAGCTTGCCGACCAGTTGCGCCGTATAATCCACGATCGGCACGATCCGTCCATAATTCAGACGTGTGGGTCCAATGACCCCAACCGCACCAATTATCTTACGATCAGCGTTCATATATGGAGACACCACCAAAGAGGAACCCGAAAGTGAGAAAAGTTTGTTCTCAGAGCCAATAAAAATGCGCACACCCTCGCCTTCTTCGGTCAATTCCAGGAATTCGGCGATATCACGTTTGCGTTCAAGATCATCAAACAGGCTTCGAATGCGCTCCAGCTCTTCTGCCGCGCCGGGTTCACCCAGAAGATTCGCACGCCCGCGCACGATCAACCGGGCCGAGTCGGCACTGTCCCCATCCCACGCGGCGATGCCGCTTTCCACCATCTCTCGCGCCAGAACATCGATCTCCTGACGCCGATCGGCGATCTGGCTTTGCATCTGGCGGCGCACCTGGCTCAGCGTTCGCCCCTCGATAAGCGCGTTCAGGAAATTCGCCGCTTCGCGCATTGAGCTCGGTGTCTGGCCGGGTGGTGGAGTGAACAGGCGATTTTCGACATGCCCATCTGCAAAGACCAGCACGACCAGCGCGCGGTCATGCGCCAGCGATACGAACTCGATATGCTTGATCTCGGATTCGTGCTTGGGCGTCAGAACCAGCGAAGCACCATGCGTAACATGAGACAGCGCCGACCCGACGCGGTCCAGCATTCCGCCCACATCGCCCGCGTTAGAGCCTAATGTCTCATCCAGTTTCTGCCGGTCATCCGCACCTAGGTCGCCAACTTCAAGCAGCCCATCGACGAACATCCGCAGCCCCTGCTGCGTGGGAATCCGGCCGGCGCTGACATGAGGGCTGTCGAGCAGGCCCAAAAACTCCAGATCCTGCATCACATTGCGCACGGTTGCCGCGCTGACCTTTTCCGACAAAGTGCGGGTCAGCGTGCGGCTGCCGACGGGCTCACCACTGTCCAAGTAGCTTTCGACGATCAGCCGGAACACTTCGCGTGACCGATCATTCATCTCGTCCAGAATTTTGCTCGCTTCGCTCATCTGTGATCCCTTGCTGGATCGTCATTAAATAGCAGGCACAAGAAAGGTCAATCGGGGTTGCATCGTAACGCTGCGGGGCGGTATCCCCAAGCCAGCAAACAAAGGAATACCCATGCGACCCTCAGGACGTGATCTAAACGAAATGCGCGCCGTTTCAATCGAAACAGGTTTCACCAAACATGCCGAAGGTTCCTGCCTGATCAAGATGGGCGACACCCGTGTACTATGCACTGCCACGATCGAGGATCGCGTGCCGCCGTTCATCAAAGGCTCGGGCCTGGGTTGGGTCACGGCAGAATACGGCATGTTGCCCCGCGCCACCAACACAAGGATGCGGCGCGAGGCGGCCAGCGGCAAGCAAGGCGGCCGTACCGTCGAAATCCAGCGCCTGATCGGCCGCGCCCTGCGCGCAGGCGTCGACCGCGTCGCCCTGGGAGAGCGCCAGATCACTGTCGACTGCGATGTGATCCAGGCCGACGGCGGCACCCGTTGTGCCTCGATCACCGGGGGCTGGGTCGCGCTGCGTCTCGCGGTGAACAAGCTGATGAAAGCTGGTGATGTGATCAGCGATCCGCTGGTCGATCCGGTGGCTGCCGTGTCCTGTGGCATCTATGCGGGTCAACCCGTGCTGGATCTGGACTATCCCGAAGACAGCGAGGCCGGAGTTGACGGCAACTTTATTATGACCGGGTCGGGCAAGCTGATCGAGGTACAAATGAGCGCCGAAGGCTCGGTGTTCAGTCGTGCCCAGATGGATCAGCTGATGGACCTGGCGGAAAAAGGCGTGGGCGAGCTGGCAGAAGCGCAGAAAGCCGCAACCGCATGACCCACAAATTCGACGGGGACAGGCTGCTGATCGCCACACACAACAAAGGCAAACTTGAGGAGATGGCGCATCTTCTCGAACCCTTTGGTGTAACTGTCTTGGGCGCTGGTGAAATGGACCTGCCGGAACCGGAAGAAACCGAGGATACTTTCGTCGGCAATGCCCGGATCAAGGCCCATGCCGCCGCGCAAGCCACCGGCCTGCCTGCCCTGTCGGACGATTCCGGGATCACCATTGACGCGCTGGACGGTGCGCCGGGTGTCTACACGGCGGACTGGGCTGAAACCGGCAATGGACGCGACTTCCTGATGGCCATGACCCGCGCGCATAATGAACTGGAAGCCAAGAACGCGGCGCACCCGCGCAAAGCACAGTTTCGCTGCACATTGGTTCTGGCCTGGCCTGATGGCCATGATGAAGTGTTCGAAGGCATCGCGCCTGGCCATTTGGTTTGGCCAATCCGTGGCAAAGATGGCTTCGGCTATGATCCGATGTTTGTCCCCGAAGGCCACGACATTACCTTTGCGGAAATGGATCGCTGGGAAAAGAACAAGATCAGCCATCGCGGCCGCGCGGTGGAGATGTTCGTGAAAGGCTGCTTTGGCGGATGATTGGCGCAACGGGGGCTTTGGCCTGTATGTGCATTGGCCCTTTTGCGAGGCCAAATGTCCCTATTGCGACTTCAACAGCCATGTGTCGCGCAAAATCGACCAAAAACAATGGCTTACTGCCTATCTGAACGAACTAAAACGCAGCGCCCAGGAAACCCCTGATCGGGTCCTGAATACGATCTTCTTTGGTGGCGGTACCCCGTCGCTTATGGACCCCGATACTGTTGCAGCAGTGATTGATGCCGCGCGCGCGCTCTGGCATCCGGCAAACGACATGGAAATCACGCTCGAGGCCAATCCCGGTTCCGTTGAAGCCGGACGGTTCTCGGCCTACCGCGAAGCCGGCGTCAACCGCATCTCGATGGGCGTTCAGGCACTGAACGACGAAGACCTGCGCCGATTGGGCCGAATCCACACAGTCGCCGAAGCCCGCACCGCCTTTGATATTGCACGCAATTGCTTTGACCGGGTCAGCTTTGACCTGATCTATGCCCGACAGCATCAAACTGTTGATGCGTGGCGCACGGAACTGACCGAAGCGTTGTCGATGGCGATCGACCACCTGTCTCTTTATCAACTAACGATCGAAGACGGCACCGCCTTTGGCGACCGCTATGCCGTTGGAAAACTACGCGGGCTACCCGAAGATGACCGCGCCGCCGACATGTATCTGATCACCCAAGAGATTTGCCAGGCGCACGGCCTGCCCGCTTATGAGGTGTCCAACCATGCTCGTCCGGGCGCAGAATCCCGGCATAACCTGATCTATTGGCGCTATGGCGATTATGTCGGCATTGGCCCTGGTGCCCATGGGCGGATCACCCAGGATGGCCGGAAATATGCGACCGAGACCTATCTGAATCCACAACGCTGGCTGGATGCGGCCCTAGGTGATGGCGGGGAAAAGTCAAAGACCCTGCTGACACGCGAAGATCAGAGCAATGAATACCTTATGATGGGTATGAGGATCAAAGAGGGGCTAAATATTGAGCGTTTTACAGCTTTGTCAGGACGTAAGCTGTCTGAGAGCGTGATCGATCACTTATCCCAGATTGGCATGGTCAAAGTTCAGGACAACAGGTTGATTGCCACAGAGCAGGGTCGCGCCGTCCTGAATGCGGTGGTTCGGGAATTGTTGGAGTAAACGATGCGATATCTCTGGGCCGGGTTGGGTCTGCTCTGCGTCGCGGTGGCAATTATCGGAGTTGTCCTGCCGTTGCTGCCAACCGTTCCCTTCCTGTTGCTGGCAGCGTTTTTCTTTGCCCGTTCGTCCTCGAGATTGCACACATGGCTGATCACGCACCGGACGTTTGGGCCGATGATCCTTGATTGGCAACGATCCGGTGCCATCCGTCCCGCGGCAAAAAAGGCGGCCACCGCATCGGTCGCCGCCGTTTTTGCGCTCTCGGTGATATTCGGCGCGCCCTCACATGTCCTGATTATTCAGGCCGTCGTGCTGAGCGGTGTGATGATCTTTATTTGGACCCGCCCTAACGGCTGAGTTTGGCGCAAAGATCGTCCAACTGGTCGAGGTTCTCATAGGTCAGAACAACCTGCCCAGTCTCGCTGCCCGGTTTGTGGTTGATCGAAACTTTCATCGCCAGAATCGCCGACAGATCCTTTTCCAGCGCGCGTGTATCCGCATCCTTGCCCGCATTCAGGTTCCTGGACTTCGGGGCGGGTTTTTCAGCGTCGGGCTGGTTCTGTTTCTTCACCAGATTCTCGGTCGCACGTACCGATAACCCATCGCGGACGACTTGCTTGGCCAGTTCCGAAGGGTTTTCCGCCGTGATCAGCGCACGCGCATGTCCTGCGGATAATTTCCCTTCTATCACAAGGGTTTGTACGTCCATTGGTAACGACAACAATCGCATGAGATTGGCGATATGGCTGCGGCTTTTGCCCAAAGCCTCTGACAGTTTTTCCTGAGTATGGCCGAATTTGTCCATCAACTGCTTATAGCCAGCCGCCTCTTCAACTGCATTCAGATCAGCGCGCTGGATGTTCTCGATGATCGCAACCTCCAAAACTTCGGTATCGTCAAAGTCCCGCACAACAACCGGGATGTCATGCAGTTGCGCCATCTGTGCCGCGCGCCAGCGGCGTTCTCCGGCGACGATCTCATAGTCTCCGCCAGCGATGCTGCGAACGATCAAAGGTTGGATAATGCCCTTTTCCTTGACCGAGGCCGCAAGCTCATCCAATTGATCCTGCGAGAATGTCCGGCGCGGCTGGTTTGGGTTGGCGCGCAGCTTCTCAATCGGCACTTTCAGATCCGGGCGGCGCGGCTCGGATGTGATCCGGCCTTCTGCTTCGGACGTGACATCCGCCATCAACGCGGACAATCCCCGCCCCAGACCTCGTGATTTACTGTTCTTCACGCTCATGATCGCCCTCCTGACGGCCGCTTAGGCGGCTACTTTGTTCTTATGAATGACCTCGCGAGCCAAATGCCGATAGGCCATCGCGCCCAGGGATCCGGAATCATACTGCAGCACTGGCAACGCGTAAGATGGTGCTTCGCTGACCCGAACGTTTCTGGGTATCTTGGTTTTAAATACCATCTCACCCAGATTGTCACGCGCGTCCTTTTCGACCTGACGGGACAAGTTGTTGCGGTTGTCATACATGGTCAACACAACACCTTCGATCCGTAAGTCCGGATTAGCAGTCTGACGAACCTCGCGAATGGTCAGCATCAACTGCGAAAGCCCCTCAAGCGCAAAGAACTCGCTTTGAAGCGGAACCAGAACCGAATGTGCCGCCACCATGGCATTGACCGTAAGTAAATTAAGAGACGGAGGGCAATCTATCAGCACGAAATCCAACTCGAAGGAATCGATGGCGGTCTGACGCAATGCATCGTGAAGAAGATAGCTGCGTTTTTCATTTGAGATCAGTTCGATATCGGCTGAACTCAGATCAACGGTCGCGGGTACAACCAAAAGATTTTCAATTTCGGAATCCTGAACGACAGCTTCAAGCGGCGCGTCATCCAGCAGCAGATCATAGGTCGTCCAATCCCGATCCTCGACGCCCAGCCCAGTAGATGCATTTCCCTGCGGGTCGAGATCAACAACCAGCACCTTGCACCCTGCCTCTGCCAGCCCTGCCGCTAGATTGATCGCCGTTGTGGTTTTGCCAACCCCGCCCTTTTGGTTGGCAACTGCGATTATCCGGGGCCCGGCAGGACGAGATAAATCAACCAAAAGAGACTCCTTTGACTTTCAGGATAACGGCTTTGGGTTCCGTTAGACTTGTAATTGGCTCAGCCTGAAAATTCCATTCTTCGTGCGCGTCCGCCAGTTCTTTTTTCCAGCTTTCGCCTTTGGGCAACAATGCCGTCCCAGATTTACTTAAATGCCTGTCACAAAACGAAATAAGCGTTTCTAGATCTGCCAAGGCACGTGCTGAAAGAACATCTGCCATCAATGGTTCAATTGCCTCGATCCGCTTTGAAATCACTCGGCAGTTGGCCTTGGTTTCTCGGACCACCGTCCTCAGAAACGCCGATTTGCGCTGGTCGCTTTCGACCAGGGTAAATTTTGTCCCTGGCGATTCCTCGATCGCCAATATCGCGCAGACCATGCCGGGAAACCCCCCACCGCTTCCTAGATCCACCCAGTGGTCGGCGGCCTCGGCACAGCGGAACACTTGCACCGAATCCAATATGTGGCGCGTCCAAAGCTCACTCAAACTGTTTCGGGACACCAGATTTATCTTAGGATTCCAGCGCTGAACCAGTTCAGCGTAGATCGAGAGCCTTTGGAGTGTTTCACGTGAAACATTGAGATCAGAGAGCGCTCCGAACTGATCTGACGTCATGCCTGTCGCGCTTTCTCATCGCGCCTCAGCTTGGCCAGAACAAGGGTAAGCGCAGCCGGAGTCACCCCTTCGACACGGCTTGCCTGCGCAATGTTCTCTGGCTGAGCTTTCGATAGCTTTTGCTTCATCTCGGTCGAGAGTCCATCCAGCGCAAAATAGTCAAAGTCCCGCGGTATCTGATGGGATTCATCTCGCTTCATCGCTTCCACATCGCGTTTTTGACGGTCAATGTAGTTTGCGTAAAGCGCGTCTCGTTCGACCTGTTGGCGTATTTCTGGATCGGTTTCTTCTAGGCCCGGATACAATGGAATCAGATTTTCGAATGTCACATCCGGAAACGCCAGAATACTCATCCCGGTCCGGCGATTGCCGTCCTGATTGACAGTAATCCCAGTCGCCCGGATCTCTTTCGGAGTGAAATTCCCGTTGGTAAGACGGTTTTTGACCGTATTCAGCTTCTCCAGCTTCTTCTCGAACACGGTGCTCCGCGTCGCGCCAACACAACCCAACGCCATACCGGCTGGTGTTAATCGCTGATCCGCATTGTCAGCCCGAAGGGACAGCCGAAATTCGGCGCGCGAGGTGAACATGCGATAGGGTTCCGCAACGCCTCGCGTCGTCAAGTCGTCAACCATGACACCGATATAGCTGTCCGAACGCGTAAAGACATGCGGATCACGGTCTTGAACACAAAGCGCAGCATTCAACCCAGCAACGAGGCCTTGCGCAGCTGCCTCTTCATACCCCGTGGTTCCATTGATTTGACCCGCAAGAAACAGGCCCGGGACATCAGGGAGCGACAGCGTGGCAGACAATGCCCGCGGATCGACATAATCGTATTCGATGGCGTAGCCAAGCTGCAGGATTTCTGCGCTCTCAAGCCCTTTTATCGATCGAACATAGTCCCATTGAACCTCTTCCGGCAAAGAGGTTGAGATTCCGTTGGGATAAACAGTGTGATCATTCAAACCTTCGGGTTCCAAAAAGATTTGGTGCGAATCTTTGTCCGCGAACCTGACGATCTTGTCCTCGATCGACGGGCAATATCTGGGGCCGATCCCATCGATATGGCCACCATACATGGCTGATCTTGATAGGTTTTTCTCGATAATCTCGTGGGTTCTAACGTTGGTATGGGTGATACCACAGGCGATCTGCGGGGCGTAAACACCATTTGAAAGAAATGAAAACAAGGTCGGCTGGTCATCGCCATCCTGCCGTTCCAAGCTATCCCAGTCGATCGTACGACCGTCCAGGCGTGGCGGTGTACCGGTTTTCAGCCGGGCCATGGGTAGTTCGAAACCATCCAATCGTTCTGCCAGTCTGATCGAGGGGCGATCTCCCATTCGTCCACCCGGGCGCGATACATCGCCGATATGTATGACCCCACGAAGAAATGTTCCAGAAGTCAGGATAACGGCCTTGGATGGAATCTCGGACCCATCTGCAAGAAGAACACCAGATACCCGATCTCCTTTCATAAGGAAATCGACAACTTCGCCTTCGATAACCGACAGGTTAGGTTGATTGTGAGTTTCGGCCAACATGGCCGTCCGGTACAAGGCACGGTCCGCTTGCGCTCTTGGTCCTTGAACGGCTGGTCCTTTGCGTCGGTTCAAAAGTCGGAACTGGATACCCGCCCGATCCGCGACCCGACCCATGACACCGTCCATCGCGTCGATTTCGCGGACCAAGTGCCCTTTTCCCAAACCTCCAATGGCCGGGTTACAGGACATCACTCCGATATCGCGTTCGGAAAGCGTAACCAGTGCGGTTGACACACCCATGCGGGCGGCTGCGTGCGCTGCTTCCGCCCCGGCATGACCGGCCCCAATAACTAGGACATCAAATTTCGAATGTTTCACGTGAAACACTCCTTACTTTCCCAAACAGAAACTGGAGAATATCTCGTCCAGCAGTGTTTCGACATCAATTCGCCCAACTAAAGATTCAAGTGCCCGAATGGCGGTGCGCAGCTCTTCTGCTGCAATATCATACATGTCCGGACCCGATTCCAGAACCTCAGCGGCAGCCAACAACGCGTCACTTGCTTTTACCATCGCAGTTCGATGACGCTCGCGCGTCGCAATACCATGACTTGCGGTTCTTTTATCCAAGACACACGATATATTGTTGATCAACTGATCAAGACCCTGCCCTGTTTTACCCGATATTCCGTCACTGCCGGCGTCGCGTAGGTCAGCTTTTGGCAAAACGTGGATGTCTTCGGGTTGAAATTCAACTCCCAGTTCCGCGGGGGTGTCAGACAGAAAGACACGTATATCCGCACGTTCGGCGCGCTTGCGGGCCAATTCGATACCCAGTGTTTCGACGTGGTCGTCAGTTTCTCTCAGGCCGGCTGTGTCCAGCAACGTAACCGGCAATCCGGCCAGATCCATTCGGACTTCGATCACGTCGCGGGTGGTTCCGGCGTATTCGGATGTGATTGCTGCGTCGCGCCCTGCCAGAGCGTTTAGCAGCGTGGACTTCCCCGCGTTCGGAAGGCCAACGATAGCCACCTCAAACCCGGTTCGGATACGTTCGGCGATTTGGACGCCGTCCGCTTGCTTTTGCAAATCAGTTAAAACGCCAGACATCAGTGCGCGAACCTCAGGCGTGACGTCCGTCGGTACCTCTTCGTCCGCGAAGTCGATCACTGCCTCCAACAACGCGGCCGCCCGGATCAGATCCCGCCGCCATCGCTCCACCTGAGACCCCAGCGCTCCGGCCAAAATCGATTGCGCCTGCTTGCGCTGTGCTTCGGTTTCAGCATCAATCAGGTCTGCCAGACCTTCGACCTGCGTCAGATCCATCTTTCCGTTTTCCAGTGCCCGCCGCGTGAATTCTCCAGGTTCAGCCAAGCGCAGCCCATCGATATCGGAAAGGCAGCGCATAACCGCGTCGGTGGACGCTGTGCTGCCGTGGATCTGCAGCTCGGCAACGTCTTCTCCGGTAAAGCTGGCCGGGGACTTGAAGGTCAGGACCAATCCGTCATCCAGCCGAGACCCTTCGGCGTCGTGCAGGCTACACAGCTTCATTCCGCGTGCAGGCAGTTCCTTTCCAGCCATTCTGGAAGCGGCAGAATGGGCAAGCGGACCCGACAGTCTGATAACTGCTACGCCAGCTTTGCCCTGCGCGCTGGCCAAGGCGAATATCGTATCCATTCGGCGGCCCTGCGTTGCTCAAGACCTGGGTCAGGTGTTCATCGAATCGAAGAACTCACCGTTTGTCTTGGTCTGTTTCAACTTCGACAGCAAGAATTCGATCGCGTCGGTGGTCCCCATCGGGTTGAGGATACGGCGCAGAACAAAGGTCTTGGCGAGATCGCCTTTGTCGACCAGCAGGTCCTCTTTCCGTGTACCGGACTTGAGGATATCGATGGCCGGGAATACGCGCTTGTCGGCGATTTTGCGATCCAGAACAATCTCTGAGTTACCAGTACCTTTGAATTCTTCGAAGATCACTTCGTCCATCCGGCTGCCGGTATCGATCAGTGCGGTGGCGATGATGGTCAGCGAACCGCCCTCTTCGATATTCCGCGCGGCACCGAAGAAACGCTTGGGTCGCTGCAGCGCATTTGCGTCCACACCACCGGTCAGAACTTTACCTGACGATGGCACCACAGTGTTAAACGCCCTACCAAGTCTTGTGATCGAGTCCAGCAAGATCACAACATCTCGTTTATGTTCGACCAAACGCTTGGCTTTTTCGATCACCATTTCCGAAACGGCTACGTGGCGGGTCGCTGGTTCATCGAAGGTCGAAGAGACAACCTCACCCTTTACCGAGCGTTGCATGTCGGTCACTTCTTCCGGGCGTTCGTCGATCAGCAGGACGATCAGATAACACTCAGGATGGTTCTGTTCGATCGAGTGCGCGATATTCTGCAGGATTACGGTTTTACCGGTCCGCGGAGGCGCCACGATCAGCGAACGCTGGCCTTTACCGATCGGCGACACCAGGTCGATCACGCGGGCCGACTTGTCCTTGATGGTGGGATCTTCGATTTCCATCTTCAGACGCTCATCCGGATACAGAGGCGTCAGGTTATCGAACAGGATCTTGTGCTTGGCTTTCTCGGGGTCTTCAAAGTTGATCTTGGTGACTTTGGTCAGCGCAAAATAGCGTTCGTTCTCATCGGGTGCCTTGATCTCGCCCTCGACGGTGTCGCCGGTGCGCAGCGAGTGCTGGCGGATCATATCAGGCGAAACATAGATATCGTCAGGACCGGGCAGATAGTTCGCCTCGGGCGAGCGCAGGAAGCCAAAGCCGTCTTGCAGCACCTCAAGCACGCCATCGCCACCAACAGTCCAGCCTTCATCTGCGCGTTCACGCAGGATCTGGAACATCATCTCGCCTTTGCGCATGGTCGAGGCGTTTTCGATCTCAAGCTCTTCGGCCATCGCCAGTAGATCTTTGGGGCTTTTGGCCTTGAGATCAGCCAGATTCAGAGAGTCAGTCGACATGATAGATACCTTCACCGCTGACAGCGCGGCTTGCAGTGGAATTTCAGTACGGAAAATACGCCGCCCGGACGGGCGTGTTATTTGCTAAGTAATCTCTTACATGCCAAGAGTCAAACAGCCCCTCAGAACTTCAGAACGACCGCCAGAACGATGATAACCATCAAAACGGTCGGTACCTCGTTCATCATGCGATACTGCCGCCCACTGAGCGTATTTCGCCCCGCAGCGAAATCCTTGCGTCGTGCCAGCAGCCAATGATGAAACCACGTCATCGCAATCACCGCCGCACCCTTCACCCAAGGCCAGCTCCAGTCCCAACCGACAACACCAGGCGTGAACACCATGATCAGTCCGCAGACCCATGCCACAATCATCGCCGGACGCATGATCACACGCAGCAGTTTTTCTTCCATTTCAAAGAAGATTGGTTCCGCACCTTCGACAGCTTGCGCCTTTTCAACGTGATAGACGAACAGACGCGGTAAATAGAACAAACCTGCCATCCACGAAATCACGGCCATGATATGCAGAGCCTTCACCCAAGGGTAAATTGTAAAAAGAAGTTCTGTCATCCTGGCTCCGGGCTCTGGTCAGGTCATCCCTAATAAAAAAAAATAGAAAGAAAAAGGATGATGGTTTTGTAGGGAGGAGAAATTCCGTGGATTAGTTTTTTACTCAGGGCTTTTCCCCATGAGGACAAATCCTAAAGGCAGATTTTCCGATCCCGCAGAATTCTAAAAAAATACATAATAACAAAAGTTTAGTGAGAAATTGATCCTTCCCTTCTGGGGATAAGTCCTGGGGGAAAACGGGACAAGTCATTTATCCAGACTGATGGACTTATCCTTGTCCCGATTGGATTGAATTGGAACGACTCGCAGATGTTTTCAGCAAAATTCCCGGGCTTGCGTGTCAACAGGAAAACCATACAAACCATCCCGGACCACTCAACGAATTGCTCAGGGGGTTTTCCACATGTCTGTCCCCATTATCCTTGCTTCGGGCTCGGCCATTCGCGCGCAGATGTTGCGCAACGCTGGTGTGCCGTTTGACATCCAGACCGCCCGGGTGGACGAAGACACCGCCAAACGCGCTCTGCTGGCAGAAGGTGCGCCGCCGCGCGATATTGCGGATACGCTGGCCGAGATGAAGGCCCGCAAGGTCAGCGACAAGAACCCCGGCGCTTTGGTGCTGGGCTGCGACCAGTTGCTGGATTTCGAAGGGCACCTTCTGTCGAAACCCGAAACCCCTGAGGAGGCGTTGGCGCATCTCAAGATGATGCGCGGCAAGCGGCATATGTTGTTGTCCGCCGCGGTCATCTACCAGAACGGCGAGCCGCTTTGGCGGCATGTCGGTCAGGTCAGGTTGCGTATGCGAGCCAGTTCGGACGCTTATCTGCGCGACTATGTTTCGCGTAACTGGTACAGCATTCGCCATGCGGTTGGAGCCTATAAACTCGAAGAGGAAGGCGTACGCCTTTTTGCCACAATTGATGGCGACTATTTCAATGTCCTGGGGATGCCCTTATTGGAACTTCTGAATTTTCTGGCGGTGAAAGGTGTGATTGACCAATGACGGACCATCGTATTCCTCTGGCCGGGGTCATCGGTCACCCCGTGGCGCATTCCCGGTCGCCGAAACTGCATGGTCACTGGCTAAAAACATATGGATTGTCAGGGCATTATGTCCCGATGGACGTGACGCCCGCTGACTTGGAAGAGGTTTTGCGGACATTGCCAAAGATGGGTTTTGTCGGCGCAAATGTCACTGTCCCGCATAAAGAGGCGGCGCTGCGCCTGGCAGATCACGTCTCTGATCGCGCGTCGGTCATTGGCGCTGCAAATACGCTAGTCTTTCGCGAAGATGGCTCGATCCATGCCGACAACACTGACGGTTATGGCTTTCTAGAGAACCTGCGTGCCGGCGCGCCGGACTGGGTTCCGCAGGATGGCCCGGCGGTGGTCTTTGGGGCTGGTGGCGCCGCGCGCGCGATCCTCTGGGCGCTGGCAGATGCAGGCGTGCCCGAGATTCTGCTGACCAATCGTACCCGTACCCGCGCGGACCATCTGAAAGAAGAGTTCGGTCAGCGCATCACCGTTGTTGACTGGGTGCAGGCCGGGAATGTCATCGAAAACGCCGAGTTGGTGGTCAACACCACATCGCTTGGCATGCAGGGACAACCGGAATTGCGGGTGCCTCTGGACGGGCTGCAACCGGGCGCAGTGGTGACCGATCTTGTCTACACCCCACTCAGAACCCGCTTGCTGCAAAGCGCAGAAGAGGCCGGATGCACCACGGTCGACGGCCTGGGCATGCTGCTGCACCAGGCGGTTCCCGGCTTTGAACGCTGGTTCGGCGTGCGACCGCAGGTGGATGCGGCAACGCGCGCAGCGGCCCTGGCATGAGTTTCGCACTTGGCCTGACCGGTTCCATCGGTATGGGCAAAAGCACAACCGCGCAGATGTTCGTCGCCGAGGGCTGCGCGTTGTGGGATGCCGACGCGGCCGTTCACCGGCTATACGCCGTTGGCGGCGACGCGGTTGATCCTATCAGAGCTGTCTTTCCAGCTGCAGTCATCGACGGGTCCGTCAGCCGCGAGGCACTTAAACGGATCATCTCGGATGACCCGTCTGCGCTAAAGGCGATCGAGTACATTGTTCACCCTCTGGTCGCGCAGGATCGGGCTGCGTTCCGGGAGAGCGCAACGGCGGATATTCTGGTCTTCGACATCCCGCTGCTGTTTGAAACCGGAGGTGAGGCCACGATGGATGCGGTGGCCTGCGTGTCGGTTTCCGCCGATGAACAAAAGCGCCGCGTCATGGCGCGCGGCACCATGACCGAGGCGCAGTTTGACCAGATCCGGGCCAAGCAGATGCCGAACGAAGAAAAATGCGCGCGCTCGGATTATGTGATCGTGACAGACACGCTGGACCATGCCCGCGCGCAGGTGCAGGATGTGGTCAGGCAGATCAGGGCGGGAATGGCAAATGCGTGAGATTGTACTCGATACCGAAACCACAGGATTCGATCCCGAAAGCGGCGACCGGATCGTCGAGATCGGCGCGGTCGAACTGTGGAACCATGTGGCAACGGGTGAAACCTATCACGTTTACATCAATCCCGAACGATCGATGCCGGAAGAGGCCTTTGGCGTTCATGGCATCGGGCCAGACCTGCTGGAAACCCCGCGCCCACCCGAAAAGGGTGAGGTCACGCTCAAGGACAAGCCGGTTTTCTCCAAGGTTGGCCAAGGGTTTCGCGATTTTATCGCCGATGCGAAGCTGGTGATCCACAACGCGGCCTTCGACATGAAATTTCTCAACGCCGAGCTGGGATGGATGGGTGTTCCGCTGATTCCGATGGAACAGGCCATTGATACGCTTGCAATTGCGCGCAAAAAGTTTCCGGGCTCTCCGGCATCGCTGGATGCATTGTGCCGACGGTTCAATATCGACAATTCAAACCGGGTACTGCACGGGGCACTGCTCGACTCGGAAATTCTGGCCGAGGTCTATCTGGAGCTGATCGGCGGACGACAACCGGACTTCGGACTGTCCTCGACAGCCGCAAGCAACAGCGGCGGCGCCGAGGATTGGAGGCCAACACCCCGCGCCACGGCCTTACCCGCGCGGATCACCGAAGACGAGCGCGCTGCGCATGAGGCATTTGTGGAAAAACTGGGCGAAAACGCCCTGTGGACCCGCGCCTGACGTCAGCCAGGCGCGGGTCAAAGCATCAAGCTTCGGTCTTTTGTGCCTGCGCAGCCTGGCGGCGCGCCAGCTCGTTGCGGTACAGCGCGACAAAGTCGATATTGTCCAGGTTGACCGGCGGATAGCCACCGTCACGGGTGATGTCGCTGACAACACGGCGCAGGAACGGGAACAGCATGCGCGGGCATTCGATCAGCAGGAACGGGTGCATTTGATCCTCGGGAACGCCTTCCACGTGGAACAGACCGCAATAATCGATCTCGCACAGAAACAGAACGTCATCCATGCCCTTGGCCTTGGAGGTCAGTTTCAGCTTGATCGATACTTCATACTGGTGGTCCGGCGCGCGCTTCTTGGCGTCCAGATTGACCTGAACGTTGATCTCGGGCTGCACTTCGCCCGAAACGCCCTTCTGCGCCATAACGTTTTCAAAGGACAGGTCGCGGATAAACTGTCCCAGAACGCGCATCTGAACCTGCGGGGCGGCCTTTGCCGCGGTGTTTTCTTTGGCGTCTTCTTCGGCCATGGAGCTACTCCAAAAATGAAATTTGCCACTGCTTAGCAAGTTGGGCGGGGCACCTCAATGCTGGTGGGGGCCCTCCACCCATTTTGAGGGTTTTGATGGGTCATGGCGGGGCTTGACCTCGGAAAACTCTCCGTCGATCACGTCGCCCTGATCATATTGCGTTGGCCCGTCGCGAAACTGCGTGCCGGCACCCATGCGAAACTGTGTCACCGTTACCTTGGATTTCAGATAGCGGAACACGGCCAACCGCACGCCCGGAATTAACAAAGCAAAACCAACCGCATCAGTGAAAAACCCGGGCGTCAGCAACAAGGCACCGGACAGCAGGATCATGGCTCCGTGCGCCAGCGGCTCGGTCGGGTCGTCCAGCTCGGCAAAGGACCGCTGTAAGCTGGCCAGCGCCATGCGACCTTGTGTCCGCACCAAAAAGGTGCCCAAAACAGCGGTCAGGACCACGATGGCAAGCGTTGGCCATAGCCCGATCAGACCGCCAACCTGTATAAAAAGTGCGATCTCGATGATAGGTACCAACAAAAATGCCAAGAACAGATACATTTGCGTTATCCTTTACCATAGGCCGGGCTGTGGACTTGCCCCCCGGTGTCACCTACATAGTGGCTTGAGGCCGTGTACACAAAGTCCCGGCGCTGAAAAGAGTATGAAATGAGCGACAACCCTATGATCCAGTTGCTGGTCCTGGCCGGAATTGCCGTTTTCCTGATCCTGCGCCTCAAAAGCGTATTGGGCACGCGCGAAGGTTTTGAGAAACCACCCTTGCAGCAGCAGCCAGATACCAACTCTGCGCGGCGTGACTTCGAAGTGATCGAAGGTGGTCCGGATCATGACATCACCGACCACGTGGCCGAAGACAGCGAACAGGCTCAGACACTGGCCGCGATGAAGCGGGTCGAGCCCAGCTTTTCCGTCAGCGAATTTGTTCAGGGCGCACGCGGCGCTTATGAGATGATCGTGATGGGGTTCGAGAAAGGGAATCTGGATGAAATCCAGCCTTTCCTGTCCGAAGAGGTTTTCGACAGCTTCGTTTCGGTCGTGGCTGATCGAGAAGACAAGGGTCTGACAATCGAGGCCGAATTTATCGGTGTACGCGAAACCACATTGGCGGATGCCCATTTCGACAGGGACACCAATCAGGCCGAGATCACCATGCGGTTTATCGGCGAGTTGACCTCGGTCGTGCGGGATCGCGGTGGTGATATCATCGAAGGCAACCCCAACACCGTCAAACGCCAAAAGGACAGCTGGACCTTTGCCCGCGTGATGGGCACGGATGATCCCAACTGGTTGCTTGTCGCAACGGACGCATGATTGCCACGCTCCGGTCGCTTTTTCTGGCAGGCGCAATGACCTCCGCCAGCGCCGCCGGAGCCGAGGCGACGCGGACAATCCTGTCATTTGACGCTCTGGATGGCTGGGCCGCCGACGATCACGGGGCGGCCCTTTCGGTGTTCCTCAACACCTGCGGTGATTTGAAAGACCCTGATTGGCAGGCCCTATGCGCGGTGGCCCGCAGTTATGAACCCGAGGCCGCCCGCGCGTTTTTTGAGCTGTTCTTTCGCCCGGTTCTGATCGAGGACGGCAACGACGCCCTGTTCACCGGGTATTTTGAGCCCGAACTGGACGGGGCGACCTCGCCTTCGGACAGGTTCCGCTATCCGCTATACCGTATACCGCCCGAGGCACGGCAGGCTGGACAATGGCTTAGCCGGCGTGAACTTTTGACCTCGGACGTGATGAAGGGCCGTGGGCTCGAGATTGCCTGGGTCGATGACCCGGTTGAGCTGTTCTTTCTGCAAATTCAGGGCTCTGGCCGTATCCGCCTGCCAGATGGTAGCGCCCTGCGGGTGGGATATGGAGGTGCAAACGGACACCCTTACCGCTCGATCGGGTCCGAACTGGTGCGGCGCGGTGCGCTGGGCGCGCATCAGGTCAGCGCCCAGATGATCCGTGCCTGGGTCCGTAAGAACCCCGAAGCCGGGGCCGAACTGCTGTTCCATAACCCCTCGTATGTGTTTTTTCGCAAGATCACCCGGGTCGCACCTGAGTTTGGTCCGCTGGGGGCGATGAACCGATCTGTGACCACCTTGCGCAGCATTGCCGCCGATCCGGCATACACGCCACTAGGCGCGCCTGTCTGGATCGAGAAAGACGGTCAGAACCCGATGCGCCGCCTGATGATTGCGCAGGACACGGGGTCGGCCATCAAGGGTGCGCAACGCGCGGATGTGTTCTTCGGAACTGGCGATGCGGCGGGCGAAGCTGCCGGCCGCCTCAAGGATCCCGGTCGTATGGTTGTTCTGCTGCCCATCCAACGCGCCTATGCTCTGCTGCCGGACGAATTCTGATGACCCGGCGCAAACTGACGGCGGATGAGATCGAGCTTTGGCGCAAGGTTGCAAAACAGGCCGAACGAATGCATCCCGAGCTTCCGCCAACCGTACACCCTACGGTGTTACCCAAGCCCAAACCTGCGAAACCTCCGAAGTCGCGAGTCGAGGCGTTTGACGTTGGGCAAAAGGCGACGCCCGGTCCGGCCCGACACGCTCTGAAACCGTCTCTGGCAGAAGAACTGCGGGGCAGCCCGGTGCAGATGGACCTCAAGGCGTTCGGGCGCATGAAGCGCGGCAAGCTGAAACCCGAGGGCCGGATCGACCTGCACGGCATGCGCGTCGACACGGCGCATTCGTCGTTGATCCGGTTCATTCTCACCGCGCAGGCGCAGGGTAAACGGTTGGTTCTGGTGATCACCGGCAAGGGCAAGGACCGCGACGAGCCTGGCCCGATCCCCACGCCACGGGGGGTTTTACGCAATCAGGTACCGCGATGGCTGGCCTTGCCGCCGCTGGCACAGGCAGTGTTACAAATTACACCAGCGCATATCAGCCACGGCGGAGATGGGGCCTACTACATTTATCTGCGGCGAAATCGCTGATCTGACGCGTCTCGATCATGCGCCAATAATTTGCAACAAAAAGCCTTGAAACGTGATGATTGGATCGTGGCGGAAACCCCAGAGCAGGCAAAGCCCAAACCAAAACCCACACTCTAGCGATGAGACCGGGTGCGTTTCGACAAACTCTTTGCGTAAACTCAAACCGAGCATCTGTATTGAAATCACCGCTGTTTGCGCAGCGAACCAACGCCCCCAATCCAGCCCTACTGGGTAGAGCAGTAGGATCGGGGCACAAGAGATCAACATCAGATAGCCGATGTATGGCCGCCGCGGAGACGCAGCTTTCCATGCTCGCCAGATTGGTAGAATGGCGATCACCCATGCGGCCGGTAAAAGCCAAGCGGTCCAACTTCGCTGCAGAGCTTCCCAGACCTTGTGAGTTCCATTATGAGAATCCGCCAGCCACTGGATTGCGCCGTCACACAAATTCTGTTCCGAAAGGCCGCGCTGGGTCAGAGCGTCACAGATTGGCGCGTGATCAGCGACGCTGTTGTAGACAAGAGCGTAGGTTGCTTGGGCACCTGCAATTGCGATCACCAAACCAACGAACATCTGGGCAATCGGGCGCTGAAGCGTCTTTGGCTGAAACAGCCAAATCGAAATCGCCCAGGCCGGCACCAAGAGTATCACAATTTCATGCCCAATCCCGCCCAGCAGCATAACACCGCCTGTCAGTAAAACGCGAGGCAACCCCCCGTTGGGCTGCGCCAGCCAAATCAATGCAGCCAATCCGATCAGTTCTTTTCGAAACCCGGAAATCGGATCAAGACCCCAGAGTATCGCGAAGCATCCCGGTGTAAAAACAACAAGGACCATCGATTTGTTGGTCTGCAAATAAACCAACCGTGCGAAACCGAAAAAGATCAGGACCACCAACATAAACTGAATGCCGACGACCAGATCCAAAGGTGAATACGTGGTAACGTCAGAGGTATGGAGAATAAGCTCTCCAAACGGCCCGCGTCTAATCGGCCCCGCTGCCAAAGAGATCAGCCAGTCGCCTTGTAGCCATTCATGGCCTCCACTTCGCCAGCTGACGATCAGAAAACGAAGCTGGAGTATCAGAGCTGCCACCAATACTGAAAGCGCGGCGAACTTCCAAACGTTTCTGTTGGCCTTGGCAAGTTTGGAAGATGTCACGGCGCGCTGACCTGAGCCTGCCCGGTTTCTGTCAGTACGATCTCGGTCGCGCCGTCGGGGTTGCGCTCGCTGGCGGGTACAAGCACGTCTATACCGGGTCGGTCTGGACCAAACGTGTTGCTGACGCGGCGCACCGAGCTGAGAATCGCCAACAACGCCGGAGAGGTTGCCGCCACGAAATGCGACGATCCTGCGTCGCTGTTGAAGGCCGTTGTGTCAATCACGTTGATCGGATAGTCCGCCAAAGCCTCGACCGAGCTGATATTGCCTAGACGCTCACTGTCTGCGGTGCCGCGCAACCGGGCCGAGATATTGAGGATTTTGTCTTTCTGCGACACCATGACCACGAAGGGCTCGGGCGGAGATTTGATGCTGTCCATCTGCGAGCGGAACAGATCGACGTCCAGATCGGGCGAGATCAGAATGACCCCTTCGATGTTTCTTGCGGACCAGCCCGGTTGCCGAAGTTCCGCCTGTCGCATCATCTCCATCGTCAGGGCGCTGCCCATGGAATGCGCAATCACGACCACCCGCTTCACGCCCATCGACTTCAGCGTGCGAATCGTCTGTTCCAGCCCGTCGCGGGCGAACAGCATGCTGTCCAGATCATAGGCATAACCGGATCCCTTTGCGCGGCTTGGCCAGGAATAGATCAGGGTCGAACCGGGGATCCCGATGTCATGCGACAGCTGAGCGGCCCGAAAAGCGGTTTCTGTCTGCGTCGCATTGTAGCCGTGGACAAAGATGGACACTTCGTCGACACCGCGCAGACGTGACGCCAGCGCCTGCGGTCCCGAAAACTCGGATACGTCGGCCAGCACAAACTGCTTTTTGGGATTCGGGTTGGCGTATGAGAAATCCAATGTTCCCGGCGTGTGGTTCGGCGGTATCGAAACCGTCATTTCCAGAAACCGCAGGCCATCGCTGCGACGATAGCCATAAGAACCGTCGGCCTCGCGCGCGCGTGTGGTTGCGGCAAAGACGGTTTCGGGGACTCCGACCCGCAGCGCGTCTGGTACCGTCTCGGACACCGAGCGGTCGACACAGGCGCCCAGAAACGCAAGCATCAGAGACAGGATCAGGTAGCGCAGCACGTCAAGACCTCAACGAAGACTGGTTGCCACGCTACCGCATTCTGAACCCGCGTCCAGAGACGGTTTCAAGAAGTGCAATCTGAACCGGCAAGAACCGGCTGCCATTGTTACAGAACGTAACGGCTGAGGTCAGAGGATTTGGTCAGTTCACCCAGATTGTCGCTGACGAATTGAGCATTAACGGTGATCTCGACACCCGCTTTGTCGGGGGCCTCGAACGAAAGCTCTTCGAACACACGTTCCATCACTGTATAAAGCCGCCGCGCGCCGATATTCTCGACGCTTTGGTTCACATCCGCCGCGATACGCGCAAGGGCTGCGATGCCGTCTTCACTGAAGGTGACCTTGACCTCTTCGGTATCCATCAGCGCGGTGTATTGCAGGGTCAGGGCGTTGTCGGTTTCGGTCAGAATGCGCACGAAATCCTCTTCGGTCAGTGCCCGCAGTTCGACCCGGATTGGCAGGCGGCCCTGAAGTTCCGGCAACAGGTCCGAGGGTTTGGCGATGTGAAACGCGCCCGAGGCGATGAACAGGATATGATCGGTCTTGACCGGGCCGTGCTTGGTGCTAACGGTCGTGCCCTCGATCAGAGGCAGCAAATCACGCTGAACGCCTTCGCGGCTGACATCGCCGCCGCGCGCGTCCGAGCGGGCGCAGACCTTGTCGATCTCGTCCAGAAACACGATGCCGTTCTGTTCGACGGATTCCAAAGCGATCCGATTGACGGTTTCATCATCCAGCAGTTTGTCGGCCTCTTCCCCGATCAACGCATCATAGCTTTCCGCGACGGTCATGCGCTTTTTCACGGTCCGCCCACCAAAGGCTTTGCCGAAGATATCGCCAAGGTTCATCATGCCCATTTGCCCGCCAGGCTGTCCGGGAATGTCAAACATCGGCATCGGGTTCGAGGTGTCGGCTAATTCCAGTTCAATCTCGGTGTCGTCCAGATCACCCGCTTTCAGCTTCTTGCGGAACATCTCGCGCGTGGCTTCACGGGCGTCGGTGCCGGCGATGGCCTCGATCACGCGATCCTCGGCGGCCTGATGCGCCTTGGCCTTGACGTCTTCGCGCATCCATTCGCGGGTTTGCAGGATCGCGGCATCCGCCAAATCACGCACGATCTGTTCCACGTCGCGACCGACATAGCCGACTTCGGTGAATTTGGTGGCCTCGACCTTGATGAAGGGCGCGCGGGCAAGCTTGGCCAGGCGGCGGCTGATCTCGGTCTTGCCGACGCCGGTGGGGCCGATCATCAGGATATTCTTGGGATAGACTTCCTCGCGGATATCATCGGACAATTGCTTGCGCCGCCACCGGTTGCGCAGCGCCACGGCGACGGCGCGTTTGGCATCTTTCTGGCCGATGATGAAACGGTCCAGTTCCGAGACAATCTCGCGCGGGGTCAGGTCGGTCAAGGTGCGGTCCTTTCGGTCGGCATGGCAAAGCTTGGGCTTAGGTAGTCACGCGCCGCGCGAAAACAACAAGCCCTTTTCCTTGGCCGCGTTGGTTAGCAACGCCCCACCCGGTTTGCAAACGCTTTCCATAGGTGAAACGCAATGGCTCTGATACAGTGATTTCAAGGTGTTGTGGGTCAGGAGCGCGCAGATGACGAAAATTGCCAAGATCACCCTGCTGTTTGTGGTCTTCGTCGACCTGATCGGGCAAGGGCTGGTTTTCCCCATCATCAACTCGTTGATCATGGAAACCAAGTCCGGGTTCCTGCCCGAAAGCACGCCGGATGGCCGCCGTCATTTCTACTATGGGCTGGTGATCGGATGCTTCTTCCTGTCTTGGTTTCTGGGTGTGGTCTATGTCTCAAAGGTATCAGACTCGATCGGACGCAAGAATGCGCTGCTGGTCTGTCTGGGCGGCGCTTTGGCTGGCTACGCGATCACCATCGCCTCGCTGTACATGGACAGCCTGTTGCTGCTGATCCTGGGGCGGTCGATCACCGGTTTCACGGCTGGCAATCAGCCGATCGCGCAGGCTGCGATGATCGATGGCAGTACCGATGCCGCCGACCGAGACCGGAACATGGGTTACATCGTGACCGGTGTCAGCTTTGGCCTAGTGGGCGGCCCGATTATCGGAGCGGTCCTGTCCGATGCCGCCCTGCTTGGCAGCATTGCGACGCTCAAGACGCCATTCTACGGTGCGTTCGTATTGGTACTGATCGCCATTTTCCTCGTGCTGTTCTTTTTTAAGGACACCCGGACCGAGCGCGCTTCGTTCGTTTTCCGCCCTCGCGATATCACCGACAGCCTGATAGCAGTGCGCGGGCATCCGATGGTTCTGAAGATCCTGCCGGTCTATTCGTTCTTCATGATCGCAAACGTCACCTTCTATGTCTTCGTCGACAACTTTCTGACCAGCCGCTTTGGCTATGGCGTGATTGGCGGCAGCGTGGCGATGGTGGTGATCGGCTTTGCGCTGGCGTTCTCGAGCACATTCCTGGTGAAACCGGCGCAGGAAAAGTTCAGCAAGCACCAGATCATCTATACCTCGCTGATCATCATGGTGATTTGTGGCGTGGCTTTTGCGTTCAGCCCCAATGGTGTCCTGAGCTACGTACCGGTCTTCTTCTTCTATTTCTTCTTCGGTGTATCCTACCCGACCTTGCTGGGCCTGTTCTCATCCAGCGTGGCTGAGACGGATCAGGGCTGGGTCATGGGGGTGACCACAGCCGTCTTCTGCCTGGCCGGGGGTGTCATGTCCCTGATCGGCGGTGGGTTGATGAGCATCGATATCCGCGTGCCCTACTACATCGTGGTCATCGCTGCGATCTTTGGTCTGATCGGGATGCACCGCCGCTGGAAAGGCAAAGAGATCAAGGCACTGTTAGCCTGAGATCGTCTCGACCGTCAGATTGCCGTTGGTGTAGACGCAGATATCGGCGGCAATCGCCATTGCCTCGCGCGCGACAGCCTCTGCCGGTTTGTCGCTGTCCATCATCGCCCGCGCCGCTGCCAGCGCAAAGTTTCCACCCGAACCGATGGCGGCCACGTTATGTTCAGGCTCCAGTACATCCCCTGCCCCGGTGATAACCAGAAGGTCCTTGCCATCGGTGACAATCAGCATCGCCTCAAGCTTTTGCAGGTACTTGTCGGTGCGCCAGTCCTTGGCCAGCTCGACCGAGGCGCGGGCCAGTTGACCGGGGGTCGATTCCAGCTTGGCCTCGAGCCGCTCCAGCAAAGTAAAGGCGTCTGCGGTGGATCCGGCAAAACCCGCGACAACCTCGAACCCGCCGGGTGACAGGCGGCGTACCTTGCGGGCGGTGCCTTTGATCACGGTCTGGCCCAGGCTGACCTGTCCGTCACCCGCGATGACCACCTGGTTGTCCTTTTTAACGCCGATGATCGTCGTCCCGTGCCATCCGGGAAAATCGCTGTCTGCCATGGAAGCCTCCGTTCTCACAGTCGCTATATATGGGCCGGGCGCGGGATGGGCGCAACCCGTTCCAAAACTGCCCAAAAGATATGCAAAAAATGCAGATCGGGGCTGTTGAACCAGCATTTGTGAGTCTCGGCGCGCCGTCTTACATGAGCATCACAACCGACAACGGGTCGGCTGTTTCAACTCAAAGGACTGCGCACATGGCACACACAGCAACAAAACATGCGCCGCTCGGAGCAGCTAGCATCCTGCACATCGCGGACGTATTCATCTCGGCATTCGACAACGTTGTCGAATGGAACCAAACCCGTAAGACCCGCGCGATGCTGAGCGAACTGACGGACGCACAGCTGAACGACATCGGTCTTGATCGCGCGGATATCGCAAAGATCTAAGCTGTCTACGAGATCAGCAATCTGGAACAGCCGCCCGGATCCCCGAGCGGCTTTTTCTTTGTCAGCTTAGCGCGTACTTGCCAGTCTGATCCGGCAGAAACGCTTCGATTGCGGCTGTGGCGACGACGTGGCGCGTACCAGCCGGTTCATCAACAACATCCAGCCCACCCTTGACCGCGCGCACCTGGGCGCGGCCCCGCGGCAGATCGGCGGCCACCTTTTCGCAATCGACATCCTCGGGCTTTTGAACGCCTATAGTCACCTGAACCCGCATCTCGGAGTGGTCGAGTCCCAGTTTCGAAAACAGCGTGATCGAGGAATGATGCAGCGCGTCCTGCACCGCCCGGCGCGCGGCCTTGGTGTAGTCCTGCCCATACAGGTCGTTGCCGGTACCCATTTCCAGAATGATACGTTTTTCGGTCATTGGACGGGCTCCATATCGAACGAAACGACAATTGCGGCGTTGGCGATGACCGTGCGCCCCTCTGTATGCGGTTTGTCGATGTCCAGCCCGCCTTGCGTTACCGTGATGTTGGGCTGACCGTATGGAAAGATCGCCTTCAGCGCCCCGGTATCCACCTTGTCGGGCTGTTGTACACCGATCTCGGCGTCTATGATCATTGCCTCCTTGGGAAATCCAAACAGCTCGGCCATATTCACCGAGTTATGCCACAGCGCGTCCTTGAGCGCGCGCAGCGCGGCTTCGGTATAATCCTCGCGCCGCAGGGACGTGCCCATACCGAATTCCACCAATACCCGTGTTTTGGGCATGTCGCCTCCTTCTTTAGTGTGTCCCGACAATCTGCATGGGTTTTTCCGAATTAAAAGAACCAGAACGCCAAAGTACATCCGGCCACACGCAAAACCGCGAATGTTTGATGCCTGCGACTATTGTGGTTTAGAATCCCGGTAGATTTGGTGTTCGATCAAAGAAAGGTTTGTTTCCATGACGTTTTTTCGATTCATGCCATCGACATTGTTGTTTGGGCTTCTGGCAGCTAATGCGTCTGCAGAAGTCATCGAAAACAAATCGAAGTTCATGCAACTGATTGCCGGAAAAACACTTGTCCAGGGCGAGACTCGGGTGACAATTCTCAGGGATGGGACAGTTGAGGGCAAGGGCCCCAAGGGTGGCAGCATCAGCGGTTCTTGGGAGTGGAATGACAAGTATTACTGCCGGGATATTGTGATCGTCGACGTGGCAATGCCCCATGACTGTCAGGTGGTTTCGGTCAAGGATGATACCGTCACATTCACTCACAAAGATGGTGCCGGAGTATCGGTTAGGTGGACCATCGAATAATCCGACCTTTGGACAGGTAAGACCTGCGACACAAAAAAGGCGCCCCATCTGGGACGCCCTCTGAAATCAAACTTCTCGAATGTCAGATGGATTCGTCGATCCAGCTTTGCAGTGCGGCCTTGGGCGCAGCGCCTGCGCGGTTCGATACAACCTGCCCGTCTTTGAAGATGAACAGCGCCGGAATACCGCGCACGCCCATTGCAGCGGCCGCGTTAGGGTTGCTGTCCACGTCAACCTTGGCGATTTTTACCTTGCCACCATATTCGGTCGCCAGCTCTTCCAGAGCGGGGCCAATCTGTTTGCAGGGGCCGCACCATTCGGCCCAGAAATCCACCACAACGGGGACATCTGAATTCTTGACTTCGGCGTCAAAGGTATCGTCGGTTACGGCAACGGTCGACATATCATGTCTCCTGAATGGGATAAGCTTGGGCACTGAACCTAGGTGCGCGGATTTGCAAGGTCAAGACACCGCCGCCTGTGTCAAAGCGTCTGTCACAAGATCGTGTGGCAGCCACATCAGGCTGGCCGTTCGCGTCCACAGGATCGCCGTGCGGATGCGGCGGTCGGGATAGATCTGCGACAATGCGTGGGCATAGGCCCCCATCTGCCGCAACAGACCGTCGGGGCAGTTTTCCGGACGATCCGGTACCGAGGCATTTGATTTGAAATCAATGGCTTGTACTTCTGTGTCCGTTACGATCAGCCGATCAATCACTCCGTGAATCCTTTGGCTCCCAAGCGCGGCCGAAACAGGCACTTCGGGCAATGCGTCCGGCGTAAAAAATGGCTGTAGGTCCCGCTCAGACAGAACGTGCAGCACTTCCTGCAATAGATCGTCACGCTCAACCGGCTGCATATCCGGCAGCAAACGGGCGCAGAGTTGCGGCCGTGACTCTGCGGCAACTTCGGGCAAGTGTTCCAGCAAACGGTGCAGCCTTGTGCCACGAAGTTTCGCGGCCTCTTCGTCCTGACCGGCATCACTTGGCAAGGCCTTTGCTCCACCCAGATCGGACGGGCTGAGCGCGGCAGCCGTCACAGCCGGTTCCGGTGCAGGAGATTCGAAGTAGGTTGGCAGGTCCTGCTGCGGTGTCAGGGTTTCGGTGTGCTGGGACAAGGGTGGCGCGTCCCACTCGCCATGGGAAAGGCGTTTGACCTGCGATCCAGGGATTGCTGCCGCCCCTGCCCGCTCCATCGCCGCCTCGACCAGTTGATACCAGCTGCTGCCATCCTTGCCGACATCGCCGGCGGCAGCCACGATCAACCACTTTTCCGCCCGTGTCAGAGCCACATAGAGCAAACGCAGCCTCTCATTCTCTTCCCGCTCGCGCGCCGTATCTCGTGCCTGCGCGATCAACTTGGGTGATGCGTCTGCGGGCAGTTTCCACACCGGGGTATCACCTGCCACCATGATCTCGGCGTCGCGGGGCGGTTGCCGTTTGCCGGTATCGGGCAGGATCACAATCGGGGCCTCGAGACCTTTGGAACCGTGAACGGTCATCACCCGGATCATGTCGCCGACGCCGGTCATCTGGCGCTTGATTTCCAGATCGTCGGTCTGCATCCAGACCAGAAATCCGGTCAGGCTGGGAATATCTGTCCGCTCATAGGCCAAAGCCTGCGACAGCAACGCGTTGATCCCGTCTTCGGCCTCGGCGCCCAGACGGCCCAACAATTTGCGCCGCCCGTCATGGCGCGTGAGAATACGCTCGATCAAATCATAGGGTCGCAGGAAATCGGTCTGCCCGCGCAAATCGTTCAGCACTGCCAAAGTGTTTGGGAACTCGTCGGCTCTCCTGCGCAGCGCGGCCCACAGATAGGTCTCCTCTCGCCGGTGGGCCAGATCAAACAGTTCCTGTTCCGACCATCCAAACAGCGGAGATTTCAGAACCGTGGCCAGCGACAGGCTGTCTTCGGGTGTGGCCAGAAAACTCAGCAATGCCGCCAGATCCTTGACCGCCAGTTCCGCGCCCACCTTCAGGCGGTCTGCACCGGCGATGGGCAGGTCAAGGGCCTTGCAGGCGCGAATGATCTCGGCAAACAGATCCGAGCGGCGCTGAACAAGGATCAGAAAATCACCCGGCCGCACCTTGCGGCGTTGGAATGTGCCAGGTGTTTTTCCGTCCTCTGGGATGGTTTCGCCATTCTCAAGCATGGCCTTGATCGACCCGGCGACCTGCTCGGCCAGCAGAACGGTATGATGTCGGGCGCCGGGTCGGTCGACCGGATCGGTCCAGTCACCCTCTTCATCCGCGTCGACCTTTTCGATCACCGGCCACAGGTCGACACGACCCGGAAGATCCGCCTTGAAGGCGCGATGCAGCGACTCTTTCTGGAAGCCCGCTGCAGACTGATTTTCAAACAGAATATCAACAAGACTCAGAATCGCGCTGGACGAACGGAACGAGTATTCCAGCGTCGAATTCCACAGTTTAGAGCCTGATTCCTTCAGCCGCTGGCCAAACTCGGCCTGCATCCGGTCGAAGGCCTGCGGATCAGCTCCCTGGAAGGAGTAGATCGATTGCTTCTTGTCGCCGACGACGAAAATCGTACGCTCGACACCGGACCGGGCCCCTTCCCCGCTGGTGAATTCCTGCGCCAGTTTTTCCACCACATCCCACTGGTCCGGGCTTGTGTCCTGCGCCTCGTCGACCAGAATGTGATCGATACCGCCATCCAGACGATACAGCACCCATTCGGCCACGGCCGGATCATTCAGAACCTGCCGCGCCCGCAGGATCAGGTCGTCGAAGTCGAGCCAGCCGCGCAGTTGCTTTCGGCGTTCGTATTCGGGCAGGAAGGCAGCGGCAAAGCGGTGTAAAACATGGGATTTCTGAGCCGCGACGAATGCCAACTCCTTCTCGCGAGCGGTCGCCACGCGCGACATGAGATTATGAAATTCGCTGAGATGGTCGCCAAGAGCCTCTTGCGCCTTTTTTGTTGGAATCGACTTTGTTTTAGCTTCTGGTCGGAATTTCCCGTCCTTCTTGTAAAGAAACAGCGCATACAGCTTTGCCAAGTCTTGAGAAGTTGGTGAGTCCCAGCCGATTCGATTTAGCTGGTCAGCTAATTCGACCATCGTCTTAGATTGGGCATAGAGAACATTTAGTACTGACTTGATAAGATGCGCTTCATTACCCAAAAACACTTCCGCTGTTCGAGTATTCTCATCAAAATCAACTGGGAGTTCGAATAACTGCAACAGATCCTCCCACTGGAGCATCCGCCCGAACAGCGTTCGCCGTTGCGCTATAGCCGCCGTTAGCTTGTCAAAGCCCGAGTCGGTGACGAACCGCGCTACATCGGCGACCAAACGTGCTTGAGGTCCGGCGGCAAAATCCTCGAGAATCTCTTCGCGCAACAACGCAGCGGCACGGTCTTCCATCTCTGAAAACTGCGGGCTAACCCCGGCCTCGAGTGGAAAGCGACGCAACAGCGCCGCGCAGAAGGAGTGGATGGTCTGGATTTTCAGACCCCCCGGTGTCTCGATCGCGCGGGCAAACAAGGTGCGCGCCTGCGCCAGACGGTCCTGATCGATACCGCCATCGACGCCCAAATCTTTCAATTGCGCCAGCAGATCACTGTCGCCCAACATGGCCCATTCACCCAGCCGCTTGAACAGCCGGTTCTGCATCTCGCTGGCGGCGGCCTTGGTGTAGGTCAGGCACAGAATGTGCTGCGGTTGCACACCGCTGAGCAACAGCCGCGCAACGCGGTCTGTCAGCACACGCGTTTTGCCGGACCCGGCGTTTGCAGCCAGCCAGGTCGAGGCATCGGGGCGCGCGGCCTGCACCTGCCGCTCTGTCGCATCGTTGCGCGCGCTCATGTCAGATCCTCGGGCTTGGTTTCGGTGGTGCGGTCCCACTCGCCGAACCGGGCGAGATGGTCATAGTCTCCGACATCGGTATCCTTGTGCAGCATCCGACGGGATGAAAAACCCTGATCAGGCTCTAAATAGGCTGAAATTAGCTGTTTCAGCTCGGACAGAACCTTGTCGGCGGGTTCCTTGTCCAATGGTGCGGCAACTTCCTTATAGCTGCCGCCCATCCCGATAAAGACCGCTTGTGCCACGGGCAGCGGGTCGAAGCCTTCGATGCCGCCCTGCTCGGCCACGGCCGCTTCGATCAGCAATTGTTTGTCGAACTTCGCTTGCTGGCTTTCCGTTGGCGGTACTCCGGTCTTGTAGTCGACAATTCTCAGCGCGCCCCGGCTGTTGACATCTATCCGGTCGGCGCGCCCGCTGAGGGTGAAACCCAACGTTGGCAATTCCAGCTTGAGCGCGGCTTCAAACGCGACCGGACCGCCATCCGTCCGACGCGCCCGTTCGGCAGATAGAAACTCATCGGTGATGCGTTCCAGACGCGCCAGCCAAAGTGCCCGTGCCGTGGGCCATGCGACATGCCCGGCCAACAGCGCCTCGGCCCGTTTCAGAAAGTTCTCGCGGGTCAGCAAGGCTGCGTCCAACACGCTGTCCTTGACGAAATGTTCGAGAATCTCGTGAATGACGATTCCGCGCAGCAGGGCATCGGGTGCTTGCACCAGCGGGTCCAGCGGTTTCAGCCGCAGCACATGTTTCGCGTAGATTGCGTATGGGTCACGGATCAGCCGCTTGATTTCTGTGACCGAAAGACGCCTTGGCCGGGCCGCAACGGGTGGGCGCGGTGAGGGGCGGTGCGCAGCAGCGATCTGGGGCGCCTCTTCCAGCGTCTCGGCCCAGCCCAGCCACTGGTTTCCGCGACCCCGCATACCGGAAAGTGCCTGTGGCCCGCCCTGATCCGGCAGGCCCTGCAGCAGATTGGTCAAGCGGTTCAGCCAACGCGAGGCAACCGTTTCCGCATCATCCGAGCGAACCGCGCGGGTCAGCCAGACCTCCGGCGCGCCGACAGCTTGCTGAAAATCATGGGCCGACAGACCAATCCGCCGCTCCGGCAGCAACAACCCGGCCTTGTCGCGCATCTGACGGTTCAGCCAAGGATCGGGGGCGGGGGCCTCGGGCCAACTGCCTTCGTTAAGGCCACCCAGAATCAGCAGATCCGCGCCCTGAACCCGCGCTTCGAGCGTACCCCAGATCATGATATGCGGATGTGGTGCGTCGCGGTCGCGCACGTCTTCGCCCGCAAGTAGCGCACCCAGCAGATCAGAGAAATCATGGGCCGACATCGACCCGCCGTGATGCGCCTCATCCTCGAGAGCGGTCAGAACGGACAGCGCCTTTTGACCCGCGTTTTTCTGCCACAGCGTTCCGGACTCGCCGGTTGATCCGGCCGAGATCGCCTGTGCCAAAACCCGCAATTGCGCTACCCAATCCGCCAGCGGGCGATCACTGGGGCTGTACTGGTCGCAGAAATGATCGATGACCCAGGCCAGCCAGGTCTCGGACACGCCTTCGGTCTGGCCATAGACGTGCAGGCTGTCGCGGGTCGGAAATGGCGGTCCGTTGCGTCGTAGGTGCAGTTCCAGATCGCGAGTCTGCAACAGGTGCGTCCCCCGATCGTCCCCATCATGACACAGCGGATGCTTCAACAGCGTCAGTAGTGCCTCGCCATCCAAACGCCGGTTGAACAAACCGGCGACGTGGCGCAAAAATCGCCCAGGCGGGGAAAGCTGCAGGGGCAAACCGGCGCTGTCATCCGGCAGAATGTTCCAGCGATCCAGCGCGGCACTGACCTGACGAGTCAGCATCCTGTCCGGCGTGATCAGGGCAGCCGTTTGCCCGGTCTCTGCCGCCTGCCGCAATCGCAGCGCAATGGCCAAAGCCTCGGCCCGCGGCGAGGGTGCCTCGACCAACGTAAGATCACGTGTGGCGCCCTGGATATCCTCAAGCAGAGGTCCTTCGGCCATCCAGGCGTCGGTGATGGGCGCAGGCCGCAACGCTAGCGAAACCAATCGGTTACGGGCAGGTGAGGGGACTTGTTCCCCGGTCCAGCGCTGGATATCGCGCGGCCCCAACTCAAGTTCACTCATCAGCTTGCGAAACCGGTATTGCGGATGATCTTCGCAAGTCAAAGCGTCGTCCAGACGCTCCCAAACCGCGTCCGGCTGATCGAAATCATACCCCGGCAGGATCAACGCCCCTTGCGGCAGAGAGGCCACCGCCCGCATCAGCATCAAGGTCGTCCCGCGCGAACCGGTCGATCCGGCAAGGATAACCGGATGCTGCGGCGGGCTGTCCTGCCATCGTGCGATAAGCGCCTCGACCACGCGGCGTTGTCGGGCCTGTGCATCCAGCGCCTCATCCCCGGAGGTAACCACCTGATCCGCGATCCCGATGAACTGCTGCGCCCGCTCCCAATGGCCGGACAGGTCACTGACATCCAACTGTCGGATCGCGTCCGCTGAAACCCCTTCGCCCTGCATTTCGTCAATCAATGCGGCCAAACTGTCGGACAGGTCAAACAGCGATGATCGGGCCGCCAGATCGGGCTGTTGATCCAGCAGCTTTGCGATCAGCTGGGTCAGCTCAAGACGGCGGCGCAAGGCAGGGATGGCGGGCGGTATGTGCCCGAGGTCCGCGTCTGCGCCCAGATCGGTGACCAGCGAAAGCCGTGGCAGCAGGCACGGCGCGCCCTGATCGAACAGGTCTCGTATGCGCCGCGCCATGCGGCGGGTGTTGACGACAAGTTGCACACGGGCCAGCGCCTCGGGTGGAAGGGCAGAGCTGCGCGCCCGCAACCCGTCGACCAGCGCTTTGGGGAAATCTGCGCCCGGCGGAACGGCAAAGACCCGGGGCGATGCACTTTGGTCAAACATCTGCGATCAGACCCTCTGCCAGCGCGATCCCTTCGGGTCGTCCGACGTCGCACCAGCGACCCGGGTATTCCAGCGCAAACAGCCGCCCATCATCATGCATCCGGTTCCACAGCACGTTCAGCGAGAACGCAGCATCCGGGATGTCATGCAGCCCATCGGTTTTGACGATCTGCGCGCCACCATAGATCAAACCGGGGCCGCGTGTGATCCGGCCCAAGGCATCTCGGGTAAAGTCACCTGTCCCTGAATGTCCAATCGTCTGCGCCACGGGAACACACATGAGCAATGCGTCCATCGTGTCGGGATCCCATGCTTCACCAAGTAATTCCAACGGATTAGGGCCGGCCCAGATCGCATCTGTGTTCAGGGTAAACACCGGTCCCGAGCCCAACAAAGGCAAAGCGGCCCTTAACCCGCCGCCGGTTTCCAGAATGTCGGGCTGTTCGTTCGAGATCAGCACACCCTTGGGGGCCAAATGGGCAATCATCTGATCGGCCAGGTAGTGGACATTCGCCACCGTGCGCACGGGATTCAGGCCGTCGACCAAATCCAGCGCGTGGTCGATCAGAGGCCGGCCGGATACCTCGATCAGCGGCTTGGGACGGTTCTGCGTCAATGCGCCCATGCGGGTGCCGAATCCAGCGGCGAACAGCATGACGGCGTCCGGTTTCTCTGTCATTGCGGTTTCAGCCTTGCCAGATGGTCGGCACTGGGCGCGGGCAACGCATCGCGTATGGTCTGTGCGATAGGGGCCAGTGCGGGATGCTCAAGATCCCGCATCAGATGCGCCCAAACAGCGGGGATCAGGTCGACATATTGCGGCTTGCCGTAATCCGTTGCCAGACGCGCGAACCCACCCAATATGCGCAGGTTGCGCTGGGCACCGAGCACGCTGTAGGCGGTTCGGAAATCGTGGCTATCGACGCCCGTGGCCTCGATATAGCGGTTGATCATGCGCATCTCGATCCCGGCCGGGACAGAGCGGCGGACGTCCTGCAACAACGACATCAGATCATAGGCCGGATGCCCTAGCATGGCGCTTTGGAAATCCAGCAGACCCACACGGCGCAACCCGTCGCGATCCGGCAGCCAGATCAGGTTTTCCGCATGATAGTCCCGTTGCACCACCACCCGCGTACCACCCGTTTCCCGGTGCAGAATATCGGCAAAACGCAGCTCGAACCGTTGTCGCGCGTCCGAGTCGTGGCTGCCCAGAACGCCCTGGGCATATTTGGTAAATGCCAGAGCCGAATACTCGGTCATCAGCGCCGGATCATAGCTATCCAGCGACAACACAGGCGCGGCGTGCAGATGCACCAATACATCCGTTGCGGCCTCGTACAGCGTGCGCTCCAGGCCAGGTTTTTGTATAAGCACACGCGCAAAGAGGGCGTCGCCCAGATCCTCAAGCAACAGAAAACCGTATTGCAGATCTTCAGCATAGATCTCTGGTGCGCTCAGCCCGATGGATCGCAGATAGTTTGCCATGCGGACAAAGGCACCAATGTCTTCGTTTTTCTCTGGCGGGGCATCCATCAATACTGCGGTGCGCCCGCTTTCCGGGTCCGTCAGGCGTTCGTAACGGCGGTTCGAGGCATCGCCGGCCAAAGGCATGCGTGCAGCATCGGCCCACGGGGTTTGCGCAATCAGCGCCTCGGCCAGAACGTCACGATTGGTCATTGTACCCCCTTGAGTCGGGCATGCCATTTCGGGTCGGACCAGCTTAGCTGGATATATCGCGTGTCCTGTTCGTCAGCATCTGATCGAAACCGCAGAGTCAGGGCCGATGGCGGGGTCAGCACCCCGAGCTTTTCCGGCCATTCAATCAGGCAAACGGCGGCATCGAAGGCGCCGGTCAGACCCAGTTCCTCGATCTCAGAGATGTCTGTCAGGCGATACAGATCCGAATGCCATACCTCGCCGATTTCCGTGTCATAGACCTGAACCAGTGTGAACGTGGGCGAGGGCACGTCTTCGGGCACCTGCATCAGCGAGCGGATCAGAGCGCGCGCAAAATGGGTTTTGCCACCGCCGATCGCACCGTCCAACAGCAGCACGTCTCCGGGCTGCAACGCAGCGCCCAGTTGCACCGCCAATGCGGCAGTTTCTTCCGGTGATTTCAGGGTGATCGGCGCGGCTCTGGTCATGGCGCCACAATGGACCTGCGCCCGGTGCGCCGCAACCCGGTCAGGCGCTGATTTTCTGCATTTCCGCAGCTTGTTCCGGCTGAGCGTCGAGCGTGAAGCGAATGATCGTTGCACCGTTCTGCATCGGACTGATCGTGCAGGTCATTTCTGTGCCGTCGCGTCTGATCATGTCCGCCGACCATTGGGTGCGGTTATCGCGCATTTCGACAAAATCCCGAATCTCACCCAGTACCGGTGTTGCCATACATTGGTCCTGCCAACCGCGCGTGACGTCCAGAACCGTCGCGGGTTCAAAACCCGTTTCCTCCGACTCACCCCAAAGCCTTTGGTAGGCGTAATTGGTCAGGGCCAGCGTGCCATCGTCGGCAAAGACCGCAATTGCATCGGCCAATTTGTCCAGGATCGATTGCATCAGGTCCATTTCCGAACGAAACCGGCGGGTCAGCGTAATCTCGGCGGTAATATCTTCGAACAGAAAAGCCACCGCGCCATCAGGGTGCGGACGCCCGCTGACCGAATAGACCGACCCAGACGGGAGCGACCAGGTTTCTTGATAATTCCCGTCTTGCGCCGCTTCGAGCAGGTCATTCATCTGGCGCCGCCAGCCACGGTAATTCTTGGGTTCGGGCATCATATGCTGATCGCGCATCCTGTCGAAAAAACTGGACAGGCTGGGGCGGCAGCTCAGGAAATCGGGGGACAAGCCTGTCAGGTCGATCAGGGCCGGGTTGAACAGGGCCAATTGGCGGTTCCTGTCAAATATTGCCAATCCGATGGACAGTTGCGCGAAGGTTTTGGTCATGGTCTGCACGAATTTGCGCTGCGCCGCTTCAGCCTCGACAATCGCGTTGATATCAATGGCATAATTCAGCTGACCGTCTGCGCGATCGACATGCGTCAGGTCAAACCACAGTTTGTTTTCACTACCCGAGACCGCAACAGACACGCGGGTCTTTTTGCCTAGATGATCCTGTTCTTTGACCCGGGGGAACAAAGGGACTGTCAGATCAGCGTCGCGACCCCTTGCCTTGCGCACAAGCGAGACATAGGCGGCATTGCACCACTGAACTGTATCTGACCCGTCCAGTAACCAGACAGGATAGGGGGCCAGATCCATCGCCAGGCGCACAGGGTCGTTGCGATCGCTGCGAACCGGGCCAGTATTGCCCTGAAGGTCGCGCAGCTGCACCCGCACGATACCGTCTATCCATTCGCACAGAACCTCGCGGTCGATAGTGCAATCGATTGCGGACACAATTACAGAGCCTTCATCCCGCACGGTTTCCGGCGTCTCGGGGAATGTCGGAAAGTCGCGTTTCAGCAAGCGTCGCAGATCGCCCCAATCATGGACCGCCTCATAGCCCGCAAGCGCAACATCAGAATGGCTGATCAGGCGGTTTCCATCGAACAGGAACACCGCATCGAACAGAGAGTTGGGTGTCGCCAAGCCATAATCGCCAATCCATGCCGGCCGGCGCGGCATCAGCCACCGAAAGGCCAGGCAGGCCGAAATCAAGCTGATCGTCGCCAAGATGATCCAGTCAGCCATCACACACTCATCCCTTCAAACCACCGCGCCGACTATGGGCATCAATGGTTAACGAGGGCTTAACTCAGATCTGGAATGGTTGATTGGCACCGGAGGGCACAGGTGAATCGCCAAGTTGCGCATCGACCAGCTTGCGTTGCCAGGACACCTGAACAATAGCCCCGCGCCGCTCTGGATCCGAGGTCAGGTTTTGATAAGGGTCAGCACCATTGGCAAACTTCAACTCGGCCCCGCTGCGTTCCAGCAAGGTCTTGGCGATGAACAACCCCAGGCCCATGCCCTCGTATTCCGGCCGCGTTGACATGTCGATGTCCGAGCGCCGCCGCCGCATGAACGGGTCCCCGATGCGGCCAATCATCTGTGGCGGGTAACCGCGACCGTCATCCATGATGCAGATCGTGATCCGGGTCGGAGTCCATTCGGCCTCGACCCAGACATTCGCCTGCGCGAAATCGACGGCGTTCTGGATCAGATTGCGCAGCCCGTGAATGATCTCGGGCTTTCGCAGGATCGATGGCTGTTGAACGTCCGCATCCTCAACCGGCCCCTCGCTGAAATGCACAGCTTTGCCCCGACCCATATGCGGCTCGGCGGCCTCGTGAATCACGGTGGTCAGCGGTGCCTGGCGCAGATGCAGGTCATCTTTTCCGGCCCGGCCCATATCGCGTAAAATATCCCTGCACCGGTCGGCCTGCTCGCGGATCAACGCAGCATCGTCCCGTAGGTCGGGCTGTTCGTCCAGCTCTTCGATCAGTTCCGAGCTTGCAAGCTTGATGGTGGCCAATGGCGTTCCCAGTTCATGCGCAGCGGCTGCAACAACGCCACCCAGATCTGTCAGCTTCTGTTCGCGCGCCAGCGCCATATGGGTGGCTGACAGGGCCTCGGACATCGACTGGACCTCGGAACTGACGCGGTGCGAATAGGCTCCGATGAAGACAATGGCGATGATGATCGCGACCCAGTTTCCGAACAGCAAAATCGCGGGCACGTCCAGAACAAGCCCAAGATTGGTGCGCAGCGGCAGATGGAACTGCGCCAACAGGCTGGTCAGAATGATGGCCACGGCCCCCACGATCAGCGTTGATCGGGTGCTCATCACATTGGCCGAGATGGTGACCGGGCCAACCAGCAGCAGCGCAAACGGATTGTTCAGCCCGCCGGTCAGATACAGCAGGAAAGACAGCTGCAGTAGGTCGAACAGCACCATCAGAAAGTTCTCGAACTCTGACAGGCGCTTGTTTTCCGGGAACAGCAGGATCGCAGTCAGGTTGCCCATGACCGAAACGCCGACGGCAAAATAGCACAGGCCCAGTTCTAGCTGCACATGATAGGCCTGCTGCGCCACCGTGATGGCGGTAAGCTGACCGATAATGGCAACCCAACGCAAAAGGATCAGCGTACGCAGGCGGATCCAGCTGCTGCGCTCCTGTCCTCGCCAAAGGCTGGTCTTGGAAATTGCCATGGGTCGATTATGTCCTGTTGCGTCGGCTGAGTATCTTGATAGGTGTCCGGGCCGAAACGATCAACAATCCCTGCGTCAGGACAACGCCATGACCCGCCTTTATGCCATACTCGCAACCATCGTTCTGGCCGTGGCTGTCGGTGCCATGTGGTTGCTGACCCGGGGTGCGGGTTCGGATGACAAATTCGCCCAATGCCGTACCAGCCAGATTGCAGGCGGTGCGGCGGCCATCGGCGGGCCCTTCGAACTGGTGAACGGCAAGGGAGAGACGGTGACAGACACCGACGTTATCACCGAACCGACGCTGGTCTATTTCGGATATACCTTCTGTCCCGATGTCTGTCCGTTCGACATGTCCCGCAATGCCGATGCGGTGGATCTTCTGGCCGAGCGCGGCCAATCGGTGACGCCGCTGTTCATCTCGATCGACCCGGACCGGGACACGCCCGAAGTGGTCGGGGATTATGCTTTCAACCTGGGCGGCAAAACCATTGCGCTGACCGGATCGCCGGAACAGGTCAAGGCCGCCAGCAAGGCGTACAAGACCTATTACAAAGCTCATGACAAAAGCGATGAGTACTATCTGGTCGATCATTCGACCTTTACCTATCTGGTCACGCCACAGGACGGATTCATCGAGTTCTTCAACCGCGACGACACCGCCGAGCAAATGGCGGACAAGGTCGGGTGCTTCCTGGACAAGATATAGGCTGCAACCATCGGTTTGACCTTTGGGATGGCGCTGCTAATACTCATGTTCGAGCCAATGGCGTGAAATAGCGGAAAGAACAGAATATGGCGGACAGCTCTGACCTCGACATCGGTCCCGACAAATCCCTGCTTTTGGTGGACGATGACGAACCGTTTCTGAGACGTCTTGCCAAAGCGATGGAGAAACGCGGGTTCGAGGTTGAAACCGCAGGTTCGGTCGCTGCAGGTCGCGCCATTTCGACCGCCCGACCGCCGGCCTATGCCGTGGTTGATCTTCGGTTGGAGGACGGCAACGGCCTGGATGTGGTCGAAGTGCTGCGCGAGAAACGCCCCGACAGCCGGGTCGTGGTTCTGACCGGCTACGGCGCCATCGCCACCGCCGTCGCCGCCGTCAAAATCGGCGCAACCGATTATCTGTCGAAACCCGCCGACGCCACCGACATCACCAACGCGCTGCTGGCCAAGGGCGACGAACTACCTCCGCCGCCGGAAAACCCCATGAGCGCGGATCGCGTCCGCTGGGAGCATATCCAGCGGGTTTATGAGCTGTGCGACCGGAACGTCTCCGAGACCGCGCGACGCCTGAACATGCATCGCCGGACGTTGCAGCGGATTTTGGCAAAGCGTAGCCCTCGGTAGGCTACCGTATGGAAATGGTGCCCTAGAGCCTATACCCAAATCGGGCAAAGGTTGCCGCGACGGAAAAGCTGGCAATTCTGCATTTGGACCAAATCCGTCAAACTGCCGCTGAAATGATACAAGACAGCAGTTCTTGGCAGGCGCGACTGGTTTTCCCGTCTTGATCCAAGCGCCCGTTCCATCCGCTAAGCGAAAGCGCACACAGAGAGTTTCGAGAAGCGAACGTCGTGCATTTTTCGATAGTGACAGAGAGACTTGGTCCGTTCGCCACAGGATAGTTGTTAGCGGGCACCTCCTCGGCGTCGATTACGTCGTTGTCGATGTGGAGATATACCGGTCTGTCGAATGCTAATTCGTCCAGACGATCTACAGGAATACGGTTAACTTGGGATGAGTTGAGAGCGACTTCTTCAAGCGGGTCCAGGTCGCGAGCATCAATCAACCAAACATCGCTTTCTTTGACAGGTGTGTGCCCTGATTGCGCGGCAATCGAAAGATCACCGCGCCCCACCATCATTGCCAATGGCATGCCGCCCAAAAAGCCCGAATGCGATGTCTCCGCCGTATTGAAATCTCCGTGGGCATCAATCCAGACAAGTATGGGCTCCTTACCGGCGCGTTGCAATCCAGCCATAACCGGCAGGCTCGCCGCGCAATCGCCAGCGATAGACACAGGAATATCGCCCCTCTCGACAACATTGTGGACAAAATCCGCGATAGGTCTGTGCAGTTTCGCCATGCTTTCTGGCGTCCTGTCCACCACCCCAGTCGGGTCATTGGTTGTGTACGTCAAGGGCGACGGTACAGCCTTGCCCAAGTTACTATCGTGTTCATCAAAGAAATAAGGAGTGACTAACCAAGCTGTGTTCATGTGGTTTCATTTTGATTCTTTGAAAGCATCATTCAACATTCGAATGAGCTGGCTGGCGACATTTGATCAATCGGAAATTCTATAGGAGCGCGATCAACTCCTTGTGTCGTACCCCATACGCCTGCCGAACTTCAACAGGTGGACGCAATCTAATATTCAGCCCCTCCATCACCGCTTTATCCGGACGGCCAAAGAACTTCGTCGCCTCGGCCTCGGAAAACCCCGCGATCTGCGTCGCTTCCATCCAGGCGCTGATCTTGTCGGCCTTCTTGATTTGCCGTTTGACCGTATTCGGCACCTCTGCGGGCAGGCCGAACCGAATGTGAATTGCCGCCGCCAGACGGTCATCCAAGGCACCATAGCCTGGGCCAACAGCAGATTTGACGGGTGAGATCATGTCTCCGATCACATATTCCGGCGCGTCGTGTAACAAGGCAGCCAACCGCCATTTTACCGGGGCTTTAGGGGCAATCCGGCCAAAAAGCTCTTCGACCAGCAAGGAATGCTCGGCGACGGAATAGGCGAAATCGCCGCGTGTCTGCCCGTTCCAGCGGGCGACAAAGGCCAGACCGTGGGCAATATCCTCGATCTCGATATCCACCGGGGTCGGGTCCAGCAGGTCCAGCCTGCGGCCCGACAGCATGCGTTGCCACGCGCGGGGTTGTGTTGCCATTCTGCCATGCCTTGTGAAGTTGGACACATAAAATCCCAGATTTTGTGGTATGATGTATCTGTCCGGATCACCGGCTGCCAACAATTTCTTGAGCACTTGTGCTTTGAAACGATGGAAAACGATCCCGACATTAGGACTGAGGGGGTGCAGACACCTCTCGGTCGCGCGCCCTCTCGAAGCGAAACTCGTATCGAAAGGAGCTTGTCATGTTCAAGCGTTTGTTTGCAATAGCACTGACCTTCGGAATGGCCGCCACTGCACCGCCGGCCTTCGCCCAGAATTGTGCGCAACGCGATCACGTCATTGCCAAACTCAAGGACAGCTATTCTGAAGAACTGGCCTTTGGTGGTTTGCAGAAGACACGCGGCGCGCAGTCGGTCATGGAGGTTTGGACCTCGAAAGAGACGGGCAGCTACACCGTTCTCGTGACCCATGCGAACGGCATGAGTTGTATTGTCGCCGTTGGCACAGATTTTTTTGAAGCGATACCGAAAGACACTCCGGATGGCATCCCAAGCTAACCCTTACCTGTCCGGGTCCGATCTGCGGTTGGATTTGATGACCGTCAGATCGTCCGGAAACCGGCTGAGGTAACGCTGCGTTTTTGCGCCTGACAGGAAGTGTTTTAGCAACATCTTACGCATCTTGGTGCTGTTTGGTTCCAGCGGCCTGCGTGTGGGCTGAAACACGTCAAGTTCAGGGAAATACCTGTCGGCAAAGACTTTCATCGCGTTTGCAAACCGGGGGCTCAGTTCGCCTTTGGGGTCTTTCCAGGGTTTGGTCTTGCCGATGAAATGCACCAGATGCGGCTCGATCTGCATCGCAAACAGCAGTGATGACCAAGTAAACTGCCAGTTCCACATTGGGCTGAGTTCGGCCCAGTCGCCCTGCAGGACCGAGTTATAGAGGTTCTGGTCGTGCCGGATCATGACCTCGGCATTGGCCTTGCCCAGCGTAAGGCACCGGTCCAGCAGGTTTTGGTTATTATACCGCTCAACATCCATCAGAATGACGCCCGCGTTGAAATACGGGGCCGCAGGCAGGTTAAGCGTCTTGAATTGTTTCGGCCTACGCCCGGGAGTGCGCCACTGGGTATTGTCCCGCACCGCCGCAATTGCGTGTGAGCCGATATCCACATCCAGAAGGGCGCTGAAATCACCGCCCTGAATAAAGATGTCGCTGTCCATATACAGGATGCGGTCATAGTCCTCGGCAAAGGCTGCGGGCAGGGCCAGGCGCAGGTAAACATCGTGGCTCTTTCCGCGATCCAGTCGTAGTCCTTCAAACAGCCCCGACGTCTGCACATGGCACAGGCGGATGTTCAGATGATCCAGCGATGGCGGGATGGTGACTGGACGCTCGTCATAACAAATGCAGATATCAAAATCGCGCTGCGGATGCAGCGCGGCAATCTGAGACGCCGCATGTGCCGCAAAAACCAGATAATTCTGGTCGCAGCAGAACATGATCGCTTTTCGGTTGGCGGCGGGTCCTGAGGCGGACAAACTCAGCTTTGGCATCGTTTCATTCCTCAGAAATTGCCTTCGACGTCCGGGCAACCCGCGTTTGGAAAGGGTGCGTTGCAATCGGTGCCATTCTGCCCCGGTTACGCATTGCAGGACAAGGATGTCAATGCTAGATGGCCCCTCAGTTAAATCGGAGAGGTCCTATGGGCAGTGACTACATAGTCAAAGACATTTCGCTGGCCGGGTTTGGCCGCAAGGAACTGGATATCGCTGAAACCGAAATGCCGGGCCTGATGGCACTGCGCGCGGAATACGGCGACAGCAAACCGCTGAAAGGTGCGCGGATCGTCGGATCGCTGCACATGACCATCCAGACCGCAGTTCTGATCGAAACGCTGGTGGCGCTGGGCGCGGATGTGCGCTGGGCCTCGTGCAACATCTTCTCCACTCAGGACCACGCGGCGGCAGCAATCGCGGCGGCGGATATTCCGGTATTCGCCATCAAGGGCCAGACGCTGGAAGAGCATTGGGACTACCTCGACAAATCCTTCCTGTTCGAAGACGGCCCGAACATGATACTCGACGATGGCGGCGATGCGACGCTGTACATCCTTCTGGGTGCCCGCGCCGAAGCAGGTGAGGACATCATCCCGGTTCCGGGTTCGGAAGAAGAAGCTGTCATCAAAGAGCAGATCGCCAAGCGTATGGCGGCGTCCCCTGGCTGGTTCACCAAGATGCGCGACCAGATCCAAGGCGTGTCCGAAGAAACCACCACCGGTGTGAACCGCCTGTATCAGCTGGTCAAAGACGGCCATCTGCCGTTCCCCGCGATCAACGTGAATGACTCGGTCACCAAGTCGAAATTCGACAACAAATACGGCTGCAAGGAATCGCTGGTCGACGGTATTCGCCGCGCCACTGATACCATGATGGCCGGTAAGGTCGCCGTGGTCTGCGGATACGGTGACGTGGGCAAAGGCTCGGCCGCGTCGCTGCGTGGTGCCGGTGCCCGTGTGAAAGTGACCGAAGTTGACCCGATCTGCGCGCTGCAGGCCGCGATGGACGGGTTCGAGGTTACCCTGCTGGAAGACGAAGTCGCATCAGCGGATATCTTCATCACCACCACCGGCAACAAGGACGTGATCCGCATCGAGCATATGCGCGCGATGAAGGACATGGCCATCGTCGGCAATATCGGTCATTTCGACAACGAAATTCAGGTCGCCAACCTGAAAAACCACAAGTGGACCAACATCAAGGAACAGGTGGACATGATCGAGATGCCCTCGGGCAATCGCATCATCCTGCTGTCCGAAGGTCGCCTGCTGAACCTCGGCAACGCGACCGGTCATCCGTCCTTTGTGATGTCGGCGTCTTTCACCAACCAGGTGCTGGCGCAGATCGAGCTGTTCACCAAGGGTGATGAGTACGAAAACAAGGTCTACATCCTGCCCAAGCATCTGGACGAGAAAGTTGCGCGTCTGCATCTGGACCGCATTGGCGTCAAGCTGACCCAGATGGACAGTGAACAGGCGGCATATATCGGTGTAAGCCCGGAAGGGCCGTTCAAACCGGAACATTACCGCTACTAAGTCCAAAGACTCATGAGCAACCAACCGCGACGCCGCCGATTCCTGCTATCGGCGGCGTCTTTTGTTTTCAGGATCGCGGTCGTCGCGATCTTGGTCGGAGGTGGCGGATGGTGGGTTTTGGCGCATCCTGAAACCCCGGTACCTTCGCATTGGAACCCGCTGCGAGAACTCAAGGTGACTGCGCCCGTTACTCCGATCACCCGGTATCAGCTTAACCGCGCGCTGGCGGACGAAGCGAAATGCAGGGCAACCTTGACCGAGGCAGGGGTTTCATTTGAGGCGATGGAAGACCTGATCGTCGATGAGAATTGCGGCATTCAGGGGCGCGGCCTGTTGTCAGCATTGGTAAAGTCCACGGTCGATCCGGTCGAAACCAGCTGCACCACCGTACTGCGGCTGACCATGTGGGAACATCATGTGGTGCAACCTGCAGCACGAGATCTACTTGAGACGCAGGTCAGCCGACTAAAGCATCTGGGCAGTTACAATTGCCGCCGGATGCGCGTGGCGCAGGGACAGGCAAGTGGTTGGAGCAGCCACGCGACAGCAGATTCCGTCGATATCATCGGTGTTCAATTGGCCGATGGGCGCAGCCTGTCCTTGCTGTCAGACTGGGGCATCGAAGGAGCCGAAGCCGCGTTTCTGCGCCAGATCTGGCGCGGGGCCTGCGATTGGTTCCGCGTCGTATTGGGACCGGACTTCAATCGCTTGCATGCGGACCACTTTCACCTGCAAGGCCCCGGCTGGGGGTATTGCCGCTAAGCGATGCCGCGCAGGGATGGAAAGAAATCCCCGCGCCCTTGTGGCGTTAGATCCAGGATATTCCACAATGGCCATGCCGAATCCACGTGGCGAGGGTGCCAGTCGCTGGGCTCAAAAAACAGCTCTGAACTCCAGAAATGATGGATCCCGTCGGCGTCCCGCTGAAAGACATTCATGATGGGTAACTGGCTGCCGTCTTTGGCCTCGGCCAGATAATCTCTCTGGTAGTCCGTCCCCAGCGCCGAATAGAGTGGCAGATCATCCCAACCCATCCGCGATTTGAGTTCAGACAGCTTTTCGGGTGAATTCTGCGCGACAATGGCGAAGCCGATTTTCTGCGAAATATGCGGGATCTGCCCGTTCAGCCCGTCCAGAAAGGCCGAGCACATGGGGCAGGGTGCCTTGGCTTCGGGGCCGTACATCAACGAATACAAGGCCAGAGTGTCGTGCGCGCCAAACAGGGAAGACATCGGCGCAAGTTCGGCGTTCACTGTGCGAAAACCGTAGTCTTTGGGGATTGCTCCACCTTTTGGAAGATTGCGCCGCAGGTCAGCGACGGATTCGATACGCGCCCGCAACTCGGTTTCCGCTGCCAACAAGTTGTTGCGCGCCGCTCTGTATTCGGCGCTTTCGTTAGGAAAGGACACGGTCATGGGGGCCTCCTGAACTGTAGAAAACTAGCATTTAACAAAAATGTTAAATAATAATTCGGCAAAAATCAAGATCAGGCAAGGCCAAGATTTGCTTAGGGGGAAACCTCAGGATTTTTCCCTTTGTGCGAAGGGTGCTTGTGGCTAACCTTTGCGCACCTGACCCTCAGGTTTGATCTGAACACTGCAATAACTGTTTGACGGGAGAGTTTTCATGGGCAAGCGCGACGAACTGATCGCAAAATACGCGGATGATCTGAAATCAAAATGCGGGATGGACCCCGATATGGACCTGTTGACCAAGGTCACAATCGGCTGCGGCCCGGCGATCTATGACGCAGATGCGGCGACCGTCGCGGCCAGTCAGGACTCGGAACTTGAGACCGTCAAAAACAACTTTCTGATCAAGAAGCTGGGTCTTGCTGATGGTCCCGAACTGATGGAGGGGATCAACAAGGCCATGGAAACCTATGGCATGTCCGAGCGCAACAAATACCGCGCTGTGGTGTATTACATCCTAACCAAACATTTCGGAAAAGAATCCGTTTACGGCTGACCGGGCACGACGATACCAAAGACGCTCGCTATCCCCATTGGCGAGCGTTTTGAATTTTAAAGAAAATCTATGGACTTGGTGTTTGAACTTACCGTCCAAAGCGGGCTAGGTTCGGAACATGACCAGGACGGTCAGGACCAGAGATTTCCATACGCGTGTGGTGAGTTGGGAGCACGCGGGGGTAGGGAAGGTTCTGACCTGTCGGGACCTTCCCTTTTTCAATCCGCTTGGGTTTGACCCAGACCGCAGATGACGGCCCATTCGGCCTCTGTCACCGGCTGTACCGACAGGCGCGAGTTCTTGACCAGAACCATGTCACCCAGACGTTCGTCAGCCTTGATCTGGTCCAGCGTGACAGGTTCGACGAACGGGCGAACCGCCTTGATGTCCACGCATTCCCAGCGTTCGTCATCGGTGGTGCTGTCGGGATGGGCCTCTGCACAGACTTCAACAACGCCGACAATCGCCTTGTCTTTCTGCGAGTGATAAAAGAAACCGCGATCCCCGACCGCCATCTGCCGCATGAAATTGCGCGCCTGATAGTTGCGCACACCATCCCATTCTTCGCCCACCTCGCCTTTGGCAACCTGTTGATCCCAGCTCCAGGTCGAGGGTTCGGATTTGAACAGCCAATACGCCATCAGCCTATCACCTTCTTCCACGGGATTAGGTCGACCGACTGGAACAGACCGGCCTTGGCATAGGGATCATTGTCGGCCCAGCTTTGAGCGGCGGTCAGGTCCTCGACATCCAGAATCACCAGCGACCCGATCATCGCATCTCCGTCCAGCAGCGGCCCGGCCTGCGAAACGACGCCTGTTTCTTCGATGTAAGCCAAATGGGCCGCACGGTTGTCCAGCCGGGTTTGCAACGCGCCGTCCTTGTCTCGGGCGATGAGGGCAATCAGCATTCTATTCCTCCTTGAGTGGGCGATTGAGCAATGTGTCAATCGCGTCATTGACGTCAATCTGACCGCTGCTGAGCGCGGCAACGACTTTACTGATAGGCATGTCCAACCCTTCGGCACCTGCCAGGTCGGCCATGGCGCGCGCGGTTGCGACCCCTTCAACCGTCGTGTTGCTGTCAAAGGGACGATTTTGACCCAAACACAGGCCAAAACGGTAGTTTCTGGACATTTCGGATGAACAGGTCAGGACCAGATCACCCAATCCTGACAGACCCATCAACGTGTCGCCATGCGCCCCGCGCCGCGTCGCAAAGCGCTGCATCTCAGCAAACCCGCGTGTCATCAAAGCTGCCCGGGCACTATCGCCCAATCCCGCACCGATGGCGGCACCACAGGCGATGGCCATCACGTTTTTCAACGCCCCGCCCAACTCGGCCCCGATGGTGTCGCCGGTGCGATACAGACGCAGGTTCGAGGTTGTCAGCTCGGATTGCAAGGACTGGCTCAACTCGTCATCCGCGCAGGCCAAAGTCAGTGCCGTCGGCAGGCCCCGCGCGATGTCATCCGCAAAGCTGGGACCGGTCAGCAGCGCAGGGCGTGCGGTTGGCACAACCTGCTGGATCACCGAGATCGGTCCCAGCCCGGTCGCCAGTTCAATCCCCTTGCAGCAGGCGACAAGCGTCTTGTCGGCCAGTACCCCGGCATGTTCGGTCAGCGCCGCACGCAGCTTTTGCATTGGAACTGCCAAAAGAATCACATCGGATTTGACCGCCAGCGCGATCTCGGCCGTAACCGCGAGTCTCGAAGGCAGGCTCACCCCCGGCAACCGGGCTTTGTTTTCCCGCGTCGCCAGCATTTGCGAAGCCTGCTCGGGATCGCGCGCCCAAAGTGTGACTGGCCCGTTTCCGGCCAGCGAAATGGCCAACGCTGTGCCAAAGGCACCCGACCCAAGTACGGACACGCTCATGCCTTGGCCCCCTTCTTGCCACCGCCCAGCATTGCCGGGCTGGTCTGGTCAAGTGGCCAGCGCGGACGCGCCACCAGATCCAAACCATCGCGCGCACCGGTCCGGAAGCGTTCAAGCCCGGCATAGGCGATCATGGCGGCGTTATCGGTGCACAGGCTCAGCGGAGGGGCGGTAAACCGTGCGCCACTTTCTGCGGAGACAGTCTCTAATGCGGCGCGAATGGCCGCATTCGCCGCAACACCGCCCGCGACGGCGATCATAGGCTTGGCTGGCTCGTATTCCAGATAAAACGCGATGGCACGGCGTGTTTTCTCGGCCAGCGTATCCACGATCGCCTGTTGAAATCCCGCGCACAGATCGGCACGGTCCTGCCGCGTCAGTCCACCCTTTTCCGCAACAATCTGATCGCGCGTCCGCATCAACGCTGTCTTGAGCCCGGAAAACGACAGGTCGCATCCGGGGCGATCCAGCAGCGGTCGCGGGAACCGCAGTCTCTTGGGATCGCCCGATTGCGCCTCGGCCTCGACCGAGGGGCCGCCAGGTTGCGGTAGACCCAAAAGGCGGGCGGTTTTGTCGAACGCCTCGCCGGGGGCGTCGTCGATGGTGCCACCCAGGCGGGTGAACTGCTCGGGCCCGTGAGCAATCAAATACTGACAATGACCACCTGAAACCAGCAGCATCAAGTAGGGAAAAGTGACCCCGTCCGTCAGGCGCGGCGTCAGCGCGTGCCCGGCCAGATGGTTAACCCCGATCAGAGGCAGCCCGGTCGCCGCGCTTAGACCTTTGGCGCACATGACGCCGGACATGACACCTCCGATCAGGCCCGGACCAGCGGTTACGGCGATGGCGTCCAGATCGCTTAAGCGCAGACCGGCATCCTTCAATGCCTGCACCACACAGACATCCAACTTTTCCGCGTGAGCGCGGGCCGCAATTTCGGGCACGACGCCACCATAGGCGCTGTGCAGATCGGTCTGACCATGAACGATCGAGGACAGAATCTCGGCTCGCGCGCCATCAACCTGGCGCACGACAGCGGCGGCCGTGTCGTCACAGCTGCTTTCCAACCCAAGGATCGTAAGTGTTTGCACCATTGGTCTGATCCGTTGCATCATGACTGCCATGCGGGGTATCACCCTGCGCGGATGCAAACAATCCCAAGGCCGAAGGCGCCGCCTGTTGTATTTGTTGATGACCCGCCCTCGCGCCGCCTCCGAGAGGTTCGTTGCGCAGCTTCCCACACGCACCCGCTCGCGTGTTACATTGGTTCATTCGCCTTTGCTCGAAATTCGGCCGTTAGAGGTGCAACTGGTGACCCACGCAGCACGGGGGTTGATCTTTACCTCGGCGAACGCGGTCAACGCGGCGGTGACTTTGGGGGTCGATCGGGATTTGCCTGCCTATTGCGTGGGCTCTGCGACCACCGGGACCGCGAAAGGCGCCGGGTGGACCGCGCAGATGATGGGTGCAACAGCCGAGGAGCTGGTGGCAAATCTGCTGAAACTGCGCCCCCAAAGCCCACTGCTCCATCTGCGAGGGGAACACAGTCGTGGTCATGTCGCGGAACGATTGACCGAACTTGGCCTGACCGCGCTTGAACAGATCGTCTATCAACAACGCCTGCTGCCCTTGACCCCCGAAGCCGCCGCCGTCGCGATGGGCGATGAGCCGGTCATAGCGCCGATATTCTCGCCGCGCACGGCGCGACAATTTGCCGATGTTTGGGACGGGGCGGCACCGCTTTGGCTGGCCGCGATCAGCGAAGCAACCGCCGAGCCCCTTAATTCCTTGGCCTTCCGGCGTCTGAAGATCGCCAAAGAGCCAACGCCCAAGAAAATGAGTAAAGCCGTTAAAAAACTTGTGAAACATGCCTTGCGGGTTGAGGGTGGACCCGGCGCGGATTAACTTGGATGCGTATGTACTTCGGGTATTTTTGGAATCGATAAGGGGAATATGGCGGTGGCTGATAACAAGAAAACCGATCAGGAACCGGTAGAAGACCCCAAATCGGACGAGATGACCGAGACTGCGGCGACCGATAGCAGCGCTGCCACAGACGAGACATCACTTGACGCGTCAGACGATACGGACGAGCTGACTTCCGAAGCCGAAGCCGAAGCCGAAGCCGAAGCCGAAGCCGAAGCCGAAGCCGAAGCCGAAGCCGAAGCCGAAGCCGAAGCCGAAGCCGAAGCCGAAGC